>CALDTL010000039.1 GCA_937923965.1 uncultured Caulobacterales bacterium | reverse complement strand
TCTGCGCTTTGCGGGTCGGGCACAACGCCTTCTGCAAATGTGCGCGCCGACGGGGCAACGAGGGAATAAAGGAGTCGCTGCGACACTTCCTCTGGGGATGGCTGCGTTTCCGCGAGCGGATAATGGTCCGTCATGCCTTTCCACAAATCCAGGCGTTTGCCGTTTTCATCATAATTATAGAAACCGGCCCCGAAACGGCGTCCGCCTCGGTCCCATTTCGTGACCATATTTGTGATGAACTCTTCTGCGCCGGTTGGCACATATTTGTCGCCCATTTCTTCCTGCGTCGAGGTCATGATATCGTAGCCAAGTTTCAGCGTCGTATCATCCGACACGGCGAGGGGACCGATCGGCAGAGCAAGGTTGGCTGCGCAATTCTCAATCAGAGCCATAGAGACACCTTCGGTCACCATCAAAGCGGCCTCATTGATATAAGGCGGGAAGACTTGGTTGGTGAAGAACCCGCGCACATCTTTGACGATGATCGGGGTTTTCCGAATTTTCTTATTATAATCCAAAGCGGCGGCGAGGGCGAGATCGCCTGTGCCTGCATGCGGAATGATCTCTAAAAGCGGCATCTTGTCGACGGGCGAGAAGAAGTGCATGCCGATATATTGCTCTGGACGGGACGAATGTTTCGCCAAGCCGCCAATCGGCAAGGTCGACGTATTCGTGGCAAAGACGACATCTTTCCCAATAACGGCCTCTGTCTTTTTGATGACATCGGCTTTTACATCTGGGCGTTCAAAAACGGCTTCGATGACAAGATCGACGTCTTTCAACAAATCGTAATTATCCGTCGGTGTGATGCGCGCAAGGAAGCTCTCTGCGGCCTCTTTCGTCATGCGTCCGCGAGAGACTTTCTTGTCGAGGATTTTCTGCGAATAGGCGATGGCCTTTTGTGCTTCTTCCATATTCCGGTCGAGCGAGATGACCTCCATCCCGGCTTTGGCCGTGACGTGGGCAATCCCTGCGCCCATCAATCCGCAGCCTAATACGCCAACCTTTTTAATCTCAACTTTTGGCACGCCTTCTGGGCGGCCCGCGCCCTTGTCGGCGGCATTCTTGTTGAGGAACAGCGTGCGGATCATATTTTTGGAGGTCGCGCCCATCAGGAGCTTAGTGATATATTTGCTTTCAATGCGCAGCGCCGTATCCATCGGGACAATCGAGCCTTCATAAAGGCATGAGAGAATGGCTTCGACCGCTGGGTAATTGCGCTTGGTCTGCTGCAGCGCCATCGCGCCGGAGGCCATGAAGAATTGAACGGATTTCGGGTTCATCGCCCCGCCGCCCCCAGGAATTTTGAAACCTTTCACATCCCAAGGCGCAACCACGCCTTTTTCCATGTTCTCTTTAACCCAAGCTTTCGCCGCCGCAGTCGTTGTTCCGGCATCGACAACCTCGTGGATAAGGCCTTGCGCTTTGGCTTTTTGCGGGTTCAGGTTTTTACCTTGCGTACACATCATGGCCGCAGGCTGCAGGCCCATCAGGCGCATGGTGCGCTGCGTTCCGCCTGCGCCGGGCAAGAGTCCGACGAGGACTTCGGGGAGACCAAGTTTGATTTTTGGATTATCTGCCGCGACGCGGTAATGCGTGGCGAGACAGATTTCGAGCCCGCCGCCAAGTGCGAGACCTTCAATGGCCGCCGCTGCAGGTTTGGCTTTTTTACCTTCGCGCTGAATTTGGCGCGTCGTCCAGCCGCCATTTTCCATTTTGCGCAAAGCTTTTGTCAGCTTCATGCTTTCCTCAAACACGTCCATTGTCAGCGTTTTGCCGGCGGCATTATTTTCGCTCATCATGTTCAGGTCTGCACCCGCGAGGAATGCGTTTGATTTTCCTGACGTGACAACAAGGCCTTTCATGGCGTCATTGGAATTAAAGTCATCAATAAATGTGTCGAACTCATTGATGAAATCTGGCGTCCAGACATTCATCGTTTGGTTCGGGACATCGATGACCATTGTCACGATACCATCGGCATCTGTGTCTAATTTGAAATTATTATAGCTCATGTTCTATTTTCCGTCGCTAATCTCTAAGAAGGAGGCGTCTTAGACGCGTTCGATAATTGTGGCTGTGCCCATGCCGCCGCCGATGCAAAGCGTAACAAGCGATGTCTCTTTGTCAGCCCGCTCTAGCTCGTCGACCATTGTGCCGAGGATCATTGCGCCAGTGGCGCCAAGAGGGTGACCCATCGCAATCGCGCCGCCATTCACATTAATGTCGCTATGGTCGATATTGAGGGCCTGCATGAAGCGTAGGACGACTGCTGCGAAGGCTTCGTTCAGCTCATAGATGTCGATATCTTTGACATCCATGCCCGCGCGTTTCAGCGCCTTTTGGGCCGCAAATTCTGGACCCGTCAGCATGATAGTCGGCTCTGAGCCGATAGAGGCCATAGAGCGGATGCGCGCGCGGGGCTTAAGGCCAAGGCGCTCGCCTGTCTCTTTGTTACCGATAAGTATAGCGGCCGCGCCGTCTACGATACCTGAGGAGTTACCCGCGTGATGGCGATGATCGATTTTCTCAACGCCAGGGTATTTCTGCTGCGCGACATTATCAAAACCGAAATTCTCGCCCATCATTTTAAAGGCGGGGTTTAGCGCGCCGAGAGACTGCATGTTCGTATCAGGACGAATGGTCTCGTCGTGGTCCAAAACTGTTAGGCCGAGGATATCTTTAACGGGGACGATGGATTTGGCAAAGCGGCCCTCTTTCCACGCCTTGTCCGCGCGTTTGTGAGACTCGACAGCATAGGCATCAAGGTCATCGCGAGAAAAACCATATTTCGTGGCGATGAGGTCAGCCGAGACGCCTTGCGGGACGAAATAATTCGCGATGGCCACAGCTGGGTCAGTCGCCATTGCGCCGCCGTCGCTGCCCATTGGAACGCGGGACATATGCTCAACGCCGCCGCCAATGGCGAGGTCGCATTCGCCGGCCATGACTTTGGCGGCTGCGATATTTGAGGCTTCTAGCCCTGATCCGCAGAACCGGTTGACTTGAATGCCGGAGGTCGTCTGCGCATATCCAGCTTGCAGGATGGCAGAGCGCGTGATGACCGCGCCTTGCTCGCCAACAGGGGAGACGCAGCCCATAGCAATGTCTTCGACTTCGGCGGAATCAATATTGTTCCGGTCGCGAACGGCCTCAAGGACCTGCGCGGCGAGGCTGACAGGGGTGATTTCGTGAAGGCTTCCGTCGGATTTACCTTTTCCACGCGGTGTGCGCACCGCATCATAAATATAAGCTTCGGTCATTGTCTTTCCTCTTGCAGTTGCGCCGGTTATTTTCGTTTGAATAGCGGTCTTTAGGGCAAGGCAAACCAAAGCCCGAATAAACTCACTATCCAGCTGGGGTGCAGTTAACGTTCACGTCAACGTAAAGCAAGGGTTCAAGACTGAATTATGCGTGTTCGTATGTGAGCCGACGCGGCGGGCGGGGTTAAATGGCGGCTTTTACCGCTCTAAAACTGACCATGCGCTGTTCGGCTTCATTCCAAAGGGCGAGTTTTACGCATTTCAGGCTTTGCAAAAATGTCAGCCGACCAACGGATTTTAGCTCGGGGTGGGCCTTTAAGATTTTTGGCAAGTGATAAAACGGAATCCGCGCGGAGAGGTGATGCACATGATGCACCCCGATATTACCCGTTACCCACATCAACCATTTCGGCAGGTCGTAATAAGAGCTTCCGCGCAGCGCCGCATGTTCGCGGTCCCATTCACCTGTGCGTGACCAATGGGTTTCATCAAATTGATGCTGCACATAAAACATCCATACGCCGATAGACGCTCCGACGAGGACTGTTGGGATTTGGATCATCACAAAGACCTTCCAGCCCACGCCCCAAATCAAGAGACCGTAAACGATGGCGACGCCAAGATTTGTAAGCAGGGCACTCGCCCAAGGCTTCACGCCGTTCTTCATCGCGCCAAAGGGCAGGCGATTGACGAGGAAGAACACATAGGCCGGACCAATACCGAACATGACTAGCGGATGGCGATACATTCGGTATTTTAGCCGCTCCCATTTCGACGCCGCTTTATATTCCTCCACGGTCATTGTGAGGATATCGTCTCCGATGCCGCGGCGGTCCAGATTGCCGGAGCCAGCGTGATGAAGCGCATGGCCGCGTTTCCAGTGGTCGTAAGGCGTCAGCGTCAGAATACCAATAAAGCGCCCGACCCAATCATTGACGCGCCGGTTGCTGAACATGGATTGATGCCCGCAATCATGCTGGATAATGAAAAGCCGCACGAGCAATCCGCCTGCCGGAATAAATCCTGCGATGGCCCAATAATGCCCGGCCTGCACGAGGCCCCAAATGCCCGCCCAAAGCGCGAAAAACGGAACAAGCGTAATGAGAAGCTCAAACACCGCGCGGCCATCTTCGGCGCTGCGGTAGGGGGCGAGACGTTGGAACCAGGTCCGAGCGGAAGATGTCATGAAAATCCTAAGCTTTGATTCGTTTCCCAACCGTGGAGAGATTGGGATTAATATCATGTGAAGCCATTCGGGGATTCGCTGCAAATGAAAATAGCTTCACGAGGCATTTTGCCCTGCGCGGCAATCTTGAGTGCTATCCAATTTCTTCAGGTTTTACGCTCGGAAGGCACCAGATCAAACTCCGCCGGCCAGACACCTGCCTAGGGAACGACTTTGACGGGGCAGCCTAAATCGTCGGCGACTTTAATGATTTTGGCATCGACCCGATCAGAAGAATTGAGCTCTTTTAGCGCCATCTGTTTGCCTTGGGCTGTGACCGCGCCGGTGGCAGATCCGACGGCGATCCGTCCGGCTTGATTGGATATGCCGCTTGCGGGGGCAACTTGCCCGAGCACCATGGCTGAGGCGACACTTAGCCCAAGAGAATTAAAGAAATTCCGTTTGCCTTGGGACGCGAGCGCCTCTTTTTTATACTCATCAATATTCGCGTAGAAATCCACGCAAACGGGATCGGCCAAAGTCCGTTGGGTTTTCGTATTTTGCGTTAGCTGCGTTTTATCAATCCCGGAGACTAGCCTGTCTTGACTGGGAACGGACGAACAGGCCGCGAGCGAAAGCGACAGCCCCGAGACGAGCAAAGTTGAAACAAACCGGCGCATGAGCAGACTCCTTAAATCGAGTGAATGACTATCGCGATATCCGTTGAATACAGGCTGAATGGGAGGGGGGCTTGGATGATTTAAGTGTCGTAAACCGCCCAAAACGGCAGCTAGATAATGTTTGCTGCCATAGTATCAGCTCATCAAAAATTGACATCCTCAAAATAGAAAACGATGCTATATTGTCTCCGGAGACTGATATGAGCTTGCCTGAAGTACATCGCGCGGAAAACGTAGAAATGATTCGTGACGGCGGATCATGGTCAGCGACTTTTTCGGATAAATCCAGTCATCGTTATATCTTGTTCTTCCAAATAAGACGCACAGAGCAAGGTGGTTTTTACACACCAAAACAGCACCTTTCACCGCCATTTATCATCGATTGTGACCCGACACTCAGACCAGAAAACTATAGCCAACTAGCTGGCCCAAGAACGCCAGTATCGTGGGAACGTGCTCGCAAAATACTACGAAATATTCGGGAAGAGAAGACAGATTTGACGGGGCCAGAAAGAAGTTTTCATTACGAGGAGTGGTTACAAGAGATGATAGAAGTCGCAAATCGTGAGGGCGCGCCTATCTAGCCGAGCCGCTTAAAATCGCTCCATCTAATCCGCTCGGGTATTGCTAAAACTGCAAATTTTGGTCGGAAAAACGAGTCTATTAAATTTCTTTCCCTGAAAAAAACCCGAATTTTCTCAATAAAAACAACGGTAAAAAAAGATGCGTCCACGGTTTGGTAAAGCTGTGCAATAACTAAACTTGTCTTTTCACAACGGGCGACCAAGCGATCGTTGGCTTGTTCGGTGAGAAGCGGCGCTTGTCATTGGACGAAGCTTGGTAACGCTTGCGGAGTTGGGTGGCCTGACGAGAGCTTATTGGACCTCGACTGTTCAGCTAGGCCGTCAGCGCAGAAAGGCGTCGTCGCGGGGACCTTCCGGTCCGACAAACTGGCTGGTCTTAATTTTGGGACAGCTCGAAAACATATTATTTATTGCTCGTTTGCACGAGAGCCTGACCATCCCGCGAACATCCCACTTTAATACGAAGATAGAGAGATAAACGAAATGAGATAGCGAAACGACAGAGTGGTAGGGAGCAGGAAAACTGATCCGCCAACCACCTAATGTCATCCCGGCCTTGAGCCGGGACCAGCCAATTTTTGGGGTTGAAGAGAGGGCAGCGTGATTCGCTGACGGTAAGGCTTGGCGCACATTTAAATGGTCCCGGGTTAATTGTTTGGCAGGCCAAACAACGACCCGGGATGACAACTGGGTGTGCCCTTCAACAATGGTGTCGCCTAATACATCGGTTCCGCCACGATTTGTAAGGGACCGCAGCGCAGTGCCTCGTCACTCTTGACACCTCACCCCCATCGGCTAATCCGCGCGGACATTAACCTGGCGCGGCTGACCGTTTCTCAGCTTGCGCCTTAAGGGTCCTGATATCGGACCAAAGGACGTAAAATGCACGCTTTCCGTAGCCATACCTGTGGCCAACTTCGTAAATCTGATGTTGGCGCAACCGCCAAACTTTCCGGATGGGTCCACCGTAAACGTGAACATGCCAATGCGCTGTTTATTGACCTGCGCGATCATTACGGCATCAGCCAAGTCGTTGTCTATCCGAATGAGGAATTTTACGAGAGCGCCAAGCGCTGCCCGTCCGAGAGCGTTATCACCGTCACCGGCGAAGTTCTCGCCCGCGACGCCGAAGCCGTAAATGCCGAGCTAGACACGGGCGAAATTGAGCTGCGCGCGCAAACATTCCTCATTGAGAGCCAAGCGGACCCGCTGCCGCTCCCTGTATTCGGCGAGCAAGAATATCCCGAAGAAATCCGCCTCAAGCATCGTTATCTCGACCTGCGCCGCGAGACTTTGCATAAGAATATTATTCTGCGCGGACAGGTTATTAACTCGCTGCGCCGCCGCATGATTGACCAAGGCTTTACCGAGTTTCAAACACCGATTTTGACGGCCAGCTCGCCCGAAGGGGCGCGCGATTTCCTCGTCCCATCGCGCCTGAACCCTGGTAAATTCTACGCCCTGCCACAAGCGCCGCAGCAATTTAAACAGCTTTTGATGGTGGCCGGCTTTGACCGCTACTTCCAAATCGCGCCGTGCTTCCGCGATGAAGATGCGCGCGCAGATCGCTCCCCCGGTGAGTTCTATCAGCTCGATTTGGAAATGAGTTTTGTCACCCAAGAAGATGTCTTCCAGGCGATTGAGCCTGTCATGGCGGGCGTCTTTGAAGAGTTCGCAGATGGCCGCAAAGTCGAGACCCCGTTCCCGCGTATTCCCTATAAAGAATCGATGGAGAAATATGGCTCGGATAAACCCGATCTGCGCATCCCGTTTGAGCTGACCGATGTGTCGGAGTTCTTCACGGATGAGACAAAAACCGGATTTGGTATCTTTGCCAAAATCACAAATGGCGGCGGCAAGGTCATCGCGATTCCTGCGCCGGGCGCGACGGATAGCCAGTCCCGCAAATTTTTTGATTCACTCGACAAATGGGCGAAGAAAGAAATGCAAGCGCCTGGCCTAGGTTATGCCAGATTGCGCGAAGAAGACGGTGTTGTGTCCTCCCAAGATCCCGCACTTAAGAATTTTGAGCCTGAATTGCTCTCCGCGCTACTCGATAAGATGGGCCTGAAAGCAGGGGACGGGGTGTTCTTCTCTGCCGGCAAAAAAGCCGCCGCCTATAAGCTCGCGGGCGCGGCGCGGAATAAGGTTGCCGCGGATCTCGGCCTCATCGACGAAGCGGCAGGGTTCAAATTCTGCTGGGTCGTGGATTATCCGATGTATGAATGGGACGAAGATAATAAACGCGTCGATTTCTCGCATAACCCGTTCTCTATGCCGCAAGCGCCCGAGGGCAAAACGGCGATGGATGTTCTTTTGGAGGCAGACACAGACGAGAAGAAACTCGACATTCTTGCCTATCAATATGACATCGTCTGTAACGGTATTGAGTTATCCTCAGGCGCGATCAGAAACCACAAAGCAGATGTGATGTATAAGGCGTTCGAAATTGCAGGTTACGGCCCCGAAGTCGTGGATGATAAATTCGCGGGCATGATCAATGCGTTTAAATTCGGCGCGCCGCCGCATGGAGGAATCGCGCCGGGTGTGGACCGCATCGTGATGCTCCTCGCAGGCACGGACACAATTCGCGACGTTATTCTCTTCCCGATGAACGGCAATGCGCAAGACCTCATGATGAACGCTCCGGCGGAAGTCGACGCCTCTGCGCTGAAGGAATTAAATATCAAGACAGTCGCGCCAATCCCGAAGGACTAGAGTTACAGGGGGCTCTATCTCGCGATAGCCGCTTTGCTTTGCACCAAATCGCTGTGAATGCGCTGGAGGCGGGTTCGCAGCGCGCGGTCTCTCGGGTTTGAGGCGGCGAGGAGATTTTCTACGTCGGAGATAGCGCGGTCGAGACGAAGCGCGACTTTGGCCATCTCTTCGTCTAATTCGTCATGTCCATGCTGGGCCGTTGCGGGATTGAAATCATCGCAATAGGGCAAAGACAAATGCGCGGGTAAGCGCGTATTTTCATCACCGCAAGCGACATCGAGTTGCGCTTGTTTCAGGCCCTGCACGGTGGATAGGTTTGCGCCTGAGAAATTGGCATTTTCAAGCTTAGCCTCGCTCAAGATTGCGCTGCCAAAGCGGGCGTTTTGGAACTGGCCGTTTTGAAAACTCGCACCCGTCAAGTCTGCGCCGTCAAACCGCGCGCCTTTGAAATCTGTATCTGAGAAAACCGCGCGAGAGAGGTTGGCGCGGGCAAGATTGGCCTCTGCAAATTTAGAGTTGGACAGCCGCGCTTCGGTTAATGTCGCGTCTTCCAGCACGGCGCGCGGCATGGTGACACCGTCGCCCTTGATGCGGTACATGAGGGCGCCGCGAAAAATTGCGCCGGAGAGGTTGGATCCATCCAGCGTTCCGCCGGAGAGATTGGAATTGTTGAAGACGCTGCCTGATAGGTTGGCATCTCTCAGCTGGACGCCGTTCATCGCTTTGTTGGACAGATCGCAGCCTGAACACGAGCCGCTGTTCATTTGAATGCGCGCATCCACGCGGATCTGTGCAGACGCAGGCGCTGCGATCAACAGGACTGGCAAGAGCGCCAGGAGGGGGGACACAATCTTAATCACCCTCGTCTTAAACAGGGTCGAGGGGCCAAACCCAATTTAAATCCTTGTAAGATTCGCTTTGATTACAGTTGGTGTTGCAAAATTATCGCGCAATACCCTAGCAGCTTTGCCATATTCTGCGCATATTCAGCCTTTACCAGTCGAGGCTGCGGGCTTACACACCGCGTGTTATTTGTTTTTCGGAGTCGGACCTTGGCTTTTTTCAATCGCTTATTCACATGGTGGAATGGCTCGACATTGGGCACCTCCCTGCAAATCCGCAGGAAAGCGGTCAAAGTCGGCGAAGATGAATATGGCAATCAGTATTATGAGAGCACCAAGCTAAGCTATGATGGCCGTACGCGCCGCTATGTGACTTACCGCGATTACGCCGAAGCCTCCAAGGTCCCGCCAGTTTGGAATGGCTGGCTGCATCACACCTATGATGAGCTTCCGTCCGATATCGATATCAAGGTGCATGGCTGGCAGGAAAGCCATATCCCAAATCTAACGGGCACGCCCTTTGCCTATAAGCCAAAAGGTAGTTTGGACCGCGGCGGCGTTCGCGACGCGGTGGCCGCAGATTACGAAGCTTGGACGCCGAGCGAGTAGTCTGGTGATACGCGCATTCTTTCTCGGGGCCGGTTTGGTTCTGGCGACAACTGCGCCTGCACAGGCGGAGAATATCACGGGGTCGGCGATTAAGCTGCGCGCTCTGGATAAGGTCACGGCGAAGACTCAGGATTTCATGGTCGAAATTGGCGATACGCTAGAATTTGGAAGCCTTTCAATTGACGCGGTTCATTGCGAAAAGCGCCCGCCGGAAGAGCTGCCGGAAACCTTCGCTTTTCTGAAAATTCGCGATGCTGAATTAGACGGGAATGGGCAGGAAACGGGCAAGGGCGAAACCGTGTTCTCTGGATGGATGTTTGCCTCGCGTCCCGCAATTTCTGCATTAGATCACGGTGTCTATGATGTGTGGGTCATTGGCTGCCGCACGCCGGAAGTTGTGCTGCCTGATTTCACCAAAACGCCAGACGACACGACCTTGCGCTAGTTTCGAGGGGCCATGATTAAATATCGACCTCTTCGACAAATTGCGCATGTTCCTGAATATATTCAAAGCGCAATTCTGAGCGTTTCCCCATCAGTGTTCCGACCAGGCTTTCCGTCGTCGCCATTTCATCTGGGTCCAGCGTGATGCGGGCGAGCGTACGTGTTGCGGGGTCCATCGTGGTCACTTTTAACTGCGCCGGGTTCATTTCGCCGAGGCCTTTGAAACGGCCAATGTCGACTTTGGATTTGCCTTTAAACTCGGTCTTCATCAGCTCTTCGCGGTGGAGATCATCCACTGCGTAAACAGTCTTTGCCCCGGCCGTCATTTTATAAAGCGGCGGCATCGCCATATAGAGGCGTCCCGCTTCAATCAGGCCAGGGGTGTATCGGTAGAAGAACGTTATGAGCAGCGCCGCAATATGCGCGCCGTCAACATCCGCATCTGTCATGATCACAACGCGCTCATAGCGCAGATCGTCCAGATCAAATTTTCGGCCAAGGCCAACACCTAAGGCTACTGAGAGATCATTGATTTCATTATTACGCTGGATTTTTTCCATCGTCGCGGACTCGACATTCAGGATTTTACCTTTGAGCGGCAAAATGGCTTGCGTCTCGCGCGACCGGGCCTGTTTAGCGGAGCCTCCCGCAGAGTCGCCTTCCACGATGAAGATTTCTGTGTCATCGCTGCCCTTGCGAGAACAGTCGGCCAGCTTGCCCGGCAGGCGGAGTTTTTTGGTGGCTGACTTGCGTTTCACATCGCGGGCCTTGCGGCGTTTGACACGCTCGTCTGCGCGTTCAATCGCCCATTCTAGCAGCAGCGTTGCGTCCTTTGGGGAGCTTGCCAGCCAGTGATCAAACGGATCGCGCACGGCATTTTCCACCAATCTCGTGGCTTCGGAATTTGAAAGGCGGTCTTTTGTTTGACCTTGAAATTCTGGGCTTTTGATGAAGACTGAAATCAATGCGCCCGCGCCAAACATAACGTCGTCTGGCGTCACATGGCTGACCTTCTTACCCATCCCAGTCAGATCTGCATAGGCGCGTAGGCCTTTGGTGATCGCGGCGCGCAATCCGGCCTCATGCGTGCCGCCGCCCGGGGTTGGGACTGTGTTACAATATGAGCGCACGAAACTATCGGCTTCGCCGTAACCTTCCGGCGACCAGCTGATCGCCCATTCAACGCGGCCATGGCCTGAGTCTTTTTTGGATTTACCAGAGAACAGCGTTTGCGTAATTGTTGTCTTGGTTCCTAGAGTTTCGGCGAGGTAATCCGCCAGTCCGCCCGGGAAATGAAACACGGCTTGCTCTGGAATATCGGGAGAGTTTTTGAGTTTCTCCGGCGCGCATTTCCAGCGGATCTCCACGCCCGGTTGGAGGTAGGCTTTCGCCCGCGACATGTTGAAAAGCTTCGCAGCGCGAAATTGCAGCGATTTGCCAAAGATTTCGGCATCGGGATGGAAGCGCAATTTTGTGCCGCGCCGGTTATTAATGGTGCCCTTATTTTTTATTTTACCAATCGGCTTGCCGCGCTCAAACCGCATAGTGTGGAGCGTTTTATTTCTCGCAATTTCAACTTCTAAAACATCAGACAGCGCGTTCACAACGGACACGCCCACGCCGTGCAAACCACCAGAGGTCTCATATGCTGTATTCGAAAATTTACCCCCTGAATGAAGCTCTGTGAGGATGACTTCCAGTGCAGATTTTTTAGGGAACTTTGGGTGCGGTCCAATAGGGATGCCGCGGCCATTATCCGCTACGGATAAATACCCTTCGGCATCAAGTTCAACCTCGATGCGGGTCGCATGTCCCGCAACCGCTTCGTCCATTGAGTTGTCAATGACTTCGGCGAAAAGGTGATGCAGCGCGCGGTCATCGGTTCCGCCAATATACATGCCCGGACGCAGCCGGACGGGCTCAAGCCCTTCCAGGACCTCAATGTCGCTCGCGGTATAATTATCCTGCGCGGCATCTCCACTTTTGCCGGCAAACAGATCTTTTTTCTTGGCAGAGGCCATAATTGTTCTGTCTTCGTTCGCTGATTCAATCCGCGCAATATGCGGTGATTTGCGCGGGCCGCAAGGCTAATTGCTAGCTTTTCCACATAATTGGTCGAGGCTCCTGTAGAGGCGTGGTTTTAACGTACCTAAAGAACGCATCAATAACGACCTGAACCGTTGTCTCGAGTTTGAGGTGCCGATCTTTCAACGTCGTTAGATCGACTGCATCGGCAAAACGGTGCGGCGTTTCATCTAGGGGTTTCCCTTTGAGGCCCAGCAGGCGTTCCCACATCTGCAAACCGTTCCAATCCTCAATAGCGCGGAGCAGTTTTGGGTCAGGTTCATAGCCGGCTACGACGTGACAAGACCGAATATAATCGGCCGCCATTAATCCGCCTGTCCGAAGTTTTGTCCGCCACATATCGGGCGGGGTGTCCTCAATCCGCTCCTCCAAAAGCCTCTGATACATAGCGTAAGCGTCGGCTTTGAAGGCGCCTAAATCTCGGGGGCGGGTTAAAATATCAGCTTTGATTTTCATCACCGCCTCGCCGAGCGTTTTGTCTCCGGCGACAATGCGGGCAGGCGCGAGGGCAATGTGTTCCCAGCTATGGGCGCGCTTCATATGATGATCTTTAAAGGACGATATTTTCACGGCAGGCGGCCCTGACCGGCCCGACGGCCTAAGCCGCATATCCAGCTCATAGGCGATGCCTTCGCGAAGTTTCACCATGAGCGTCGTCCGCAGTCGTTGTACGATTTTCGATGCTAATTCTGTCTCTATTGCGTCGTCAAAAATAAATATGAGGTCGAGGTCACTCTGCGGGGACATCGCCATCGTCCCCATTTTACCCAAGCCCAAAACGGTCATAGGGATAGTCGACAGTTCCAAATCCTCCTGAACAATTCGAATGGACAGTGTGAGTGTTTGTTCCGCTAAGGCCGTTAGATGGCTTTGCGTGTCGTTGGCCGTTCGGGAGCCTTCCAAAAATTGCGTGTATCCGAGGAAGAGCTGCTCATTTACAAAACGCCGAAGCGCTTCCAGACGATTTTCATAATCTGCCGAGGTTAGGACAAATTGGGATTGCTCTTCCAGACTTCCGGGGTTGGCAGCGATGAAGATATCAATGATATGCGGGGATTGCCGTAAAATCTCACTCATGTGGGGGCTGTGGAGGAGGGGCGTTATAAGTCTGTCCAATAGATCTGGATGGCGGTTCAGCAGGGCAAAATATTGTTCGGACCGGCCAATTTGCTTCAGGAAGGAGTCGACTCGTTGAAAGGCTTGCTCTTCTCGCGGCTGGCTAATCACTCTGGCTGTGAGGCGATGTCCGAGGTCTTTGAATTTGTTCGGCGTGACATGCGACAAGCCGTGGCTTGTGAATCCGTTTCGCCAACTCAGAGCAACCTGTTTAGCCGCCGGTTCCAGACCGGAGAGATCGATAATTGTCTCATTGGTTGGTATCGCCGCAAACAACGCCGAGAAGGTTTGATGCACCCGTTTTCGGCGTTGAAATATGGTTTTGTCGAAATCGGCGGGATGGCCCAAAAGCTCCAGCAATGCGGCGAGATCATTGCCGCTGGGAATAATATGCGTTTGCTCATTCGATAGCATTTGAACACTATTTTCGATCTGGCGAAAGGCACTATAATCCTCTCGCAGGGTCTTGCAGTCCTCGGGGTCCAATAAGCTCGCGGAAGCCAATTGAGACAGCGCTTTGCGAGTATGGGTAACCCGCAGGGCAGGGCGCTTTCCCCCGTGAATGAGTTGCTGAGCATTTGCGATAAACTCAATCTCGCGAATGCCGCCGCGGCCCAATTTAAGGTTAAACCCCTCGGCGTGAGGCGTTATTGGGTCAGGCGCGGATCTTTCGTTTTGAAGGCCCGGATGCTCATTATTAATCCGCGTCTTTAATGCCGCGAGCTCGTCTAAGGTCGTGAAATCCAAATTACGCCGCCAGATGTAAGGCTCTAATCTCTCTAAAAATTCGGCTCCAGCGATCTGGTCTCCGGCGACGCATCTCGCTTTCATCAATGCTAATCTATGCCACGGCAGGGACCTGAAAAAGTAGAAGGTCTCGGCCTTGGCTGCGCTCATGGCTAATCCGGTGCCGGAGCTCTCGGGGCGTAGTCGCCAGTCAACACGCCACACAAAATTTGGGGCATTCCGGGGCTGCAGGATTTGTGTCAATCGCTTGCAAACATCCGATGCGATAAAGGCCTGCCCTTTACTCTCTGGGACGGGCAGCGTCTCAGCGTCGTAGAACGCGATTAAGTCGACATCGGATGAAAAGTTTAAATCTCTGCCGCCCAATTTGCCAAGCCCGAGGATGAACAGTCCCGGGATTTGTCCTGACGGGAGTTTTAAACGATGGCGCTTTGCCGCCTCAACCCATGCGAGTTCAAGCGCACGGTCGATTGTTTTATCAGCAAAACTTGACCAAATTTCACCAAATTCATCAAAAGTCGAAAGGTCTGACTGGGCTAAGCAGCGGGCGAATTGAGACTTCAGCGTGAGCAGAGTCTCAGCATTTGCTGTCGATATTTTCGCGAATAAGTCTTCAAGGCGGTCTTGTTGCGGATGTTTCCCCGCTATCTCTCGCAGATAGGAACTCGACTCAAGCTGACGTTCTGTGAGGCCCTTAAATATCAGATGGCCTAGAACAGAAGACGGATGACGATGCGGCCTGTATGCCGGATAAATCCGTCACGGATGTCACTGTCAAAATCAAATCCGATTGAGGAATATTCCGAGCCAGCAGCCACGGTGAATCCGAGCAGGATGCTCTCATCCGGGAAGGCGAAGGCACGAAGTGTCGCGAGCTCAGAGTCAAACAAATTGCCATCCGACCCCGTTAGGCCTTGGAAACGGAACGCCGTTTCTGTCGGATCAGACAAAAATTCGTTGCGATATCCAACACGCACTGAGGGACGAATCCATGTTCGCTTGCCTTGGAAGGCTGCGCCGACATCAAATTTGAATGAGGCGGCCGCTGTTTCTGACTGACGTCCGTCCACACGAAGGCGAACGCCCTCGGACCCGGTTTCTGAATGACCATATTCGTTCAGATAAAGATAGTCGACAGATAGGCTTGGGCGCGCCCAGAACCGGTCGTTAATAGCAAATTCATAGCCTGCACGCAGGGCTGCATTAGCGTGAACCGCGTCCCATTGACCATTGGCAGATCCGATGAAGTCGCCTATCGAAACGCGGCGATTTTGTTCGAGTTCGCTAATGCCGCCGCCGCCGTAAATGTCGAAATTAAAGTTACCGTTTTGATAGCCGGCATAGGTGCCCGCTTGGTAAGTCCGAACATTTAGAGGATCGTCAATACCCACAACATCTTCAACCTCTGTGCTGGCAAATCCGACATTCACCCCGACCGCGTGGAAGGGACCAACGGCTGTGTCTAAGCCCGCTGAGAAGCCAAAGCCTTCCCCGCGATATTGCTCGGATAATCCGGCAAGCTCACGATCGGCAAAATAGAAAAATTCTTGCAGCCAAGCGCCGCCCGACTTTTCGGGAGACCGTCTGGCTGTATCAAGATGAGATCCGACGGACCCAACTGCGCCGTCAACATTAGCCAAAAGGAATTGCTTTGACGCACCGGAAAATTCTGGAAGGATTTGGTTGTAGGCCGCGTAAAACTCATTGGCATCTGTGATGTTTGAGAAAGCATTGCCGAGGTCGGAGACGGCCGCGAGCGCGTCCAAAACTGGGCCATTCTGAAATTCGCCATTTACGACGCTGCCGAAGGCCGCCGCTTGAACGGCGTCGAGGCCTAAGCCGCCATTGGCGACGGATGCGTTTGGATCGCGTAAATCGAGGGTGACAACAAGCGTATTGGGATCGCTCAGAGACAACGCTGTTGAATATAGGAACGGGGACTCGCCCGCTCCGAGGCTTGCCAAATCGCCAATCGTCAAGTTCCCTGCGCTCGCAAGCGTGTAAGAAAACGTATCGGTGCCGATGATCGAGGATAGGATAGGATTAATAGACGCGCCGTCTGCAAATGTGATGTTACCAGATGATACCAGTGTCGAAGCTTGCCCTGTCGCGCCGTCGATCAAAGGTCGGTAGACAGATGTTCCATCAAAAGTCGCATTGCTGACTGGAATATCGTCTGCGGTAGCGAGGGCGAGGCCTGCGCCAGTTGACACTGACAGGTCAAGAGAGTCTGTATTTGTTATCGCGCCGGAGAAGACTGCGCCGTCGGACAGCGCCAAAGTGTCATTCCCGCCGCCAAAGTCCACATCTCCGCGAATAATGCCAGCGGATGCGGTTAAAACATCATCTCCAGACCCCAAGAGAATGTCGCCGAAAATCAGCGGCGTGCTTTCTGTGTCAGGATTTTCGCTCTGCGTAATTGCAACGCTATCGGTCGCAGCGCTAAAATCTATCGCGATAAGGTCGAAATTTGTATCCTCGGTATCGAGAGGGTCTGACGTTGATCCCAATGCGAGAATACTGCCGGTCGTATCGAGGGTTCTGACTGTGCCGGAGGCATCGCGAATGGCAACGGCGGTGCCGTCACGCCCAACCAGCACGGCGGTGATTGAGCCTGAGTTCACCAAGTCTGATACGGACGCACTGACGCCAATATCGACGCCTATTGCGGTGAGAGATCTCGGTGCAATGATGTTTTCTCTGTCGAAATATATTTCATCCGCAGCTTCATTTGTCGTGGCAAGGATAATGCCTGAATTGTTGATTTCATCGGCTATCGCTTGATCGCCAAGGACCAACACACGGGCGATCCCGTTACCATTCGCCAAATCTGTTGGATTTGGAGCCCTGTAAGCTGTTGCGGATAAACTACCCTCATTACTAATGCCGCCCGCGAATGTGACATTGGCAACGGAAATAGCGGTCGCATCAACATCGTCAAAGAGCCCGTCGGTGATCACATTCCCTTGGTTGATAAACCCGTATTGTAGAGCCGGGTCGAAGTCTTCATTCGTCGGGTCAGTAATTTCCGCGACTAAGCCAACAGCAATTGGTGTGCCGCCGCCGTCAATCAATACAGCAGGCGCAGAGCCGAACTGAGATACAGAGCTTACGCCAGCCAAGAGGAAAATTGGCTCGCCGTCATCATTTAGGTTTGCATTGCCATCGGCGTCAAAAGATTGTGCGAACCTCTGGCTCAAGAAAATGCCTTCGGACACATTTCCGGAAATGTTGAGAGCCGAGCCCGCCTGAAGTAAATCTTCCGCCGTCAAGTCTTCGCGGCCTGTATCTACGTCATCACCGCCAAAGCCAAGCCGCGTTGTAAACCGATAGGCCGAGCTTGCCAGGCCACCGCTTGAGTTAAATCCGCCTTGAATGTCGCCCGTAATTGCATAGGCTTGGGAACCTTCGCCGCGCACAGAAACTGTGCCCTGATTTGTGACGTCCCCCGTGATATTTGATGCTAAATTTACGCCCACAGACCGATCACCCGTGACATTAATTTGACCATTGGTTGACAAATTTCCTGTCAATCCCTCTGTCATCAGCGGGGTGTTCGCCAAATTGATGCCGAAGCTGTCATTACCTTCTACCGCGATGAGCGAGCTGGCCTCTAGCTCAATATTTCCTTGGAACGGCGAGGCACCGGAGATTAAAATGCCTGTACGGCCTTCGCCGACAGCAAAAGGATCATCTAGAAAGGGATCATCATCCAGGTTCACAATCTCGACGTCTTCAACGAGTTCGATGGTCCCGCCTTGGGTATAAGATCGGTCTGCTCCGCCCTCAAGCTCCACACCCGTGACATTGTCGATATCGTCAGCCCGAACAGTGCCGTCTAAAGTGAGGTCGTTATCAGAGTCTAAGACAACACCTGATCTAGCGCTGTCGATTGTAACAGTAGGAAGGATGTTATTGTCCAAATCACCGACGGACACGTCATCAGCCGTGCCATTCGGCCCAGCCGTTGAGGTCCGGATTTGTTCATCCGTATCGTCTTCGATGATGACTTGCGCCTGAGCCGAAAATGAAACTGCGCTGAGCAATGCGAGCGTTGCAGTTGTGCGAAGCGCTAATACTTTAAATTGAGGCGCTAATACTTTAAATTGAGGCATTGTAATCGGGTCCCAACGGCTATTTTGCGGTGTTACACCCTCAGGCATCTACCGAATTGGTTAAGGTTTACCCAAATCCGGCCCTTGGGCCAATGAAAACATGGTTATTTTACAGTTAGGTTGAATCGGCGCTGAGCAGGGATTGATCGGGCTGATGAGATTGCATTGGTGCGGCGGCTCTGGCATGGCGCGATTATGAAAGACGAGAGAGCAAAACCCGCGCCCACCGCACCTTCCTGGCAGAGATTTCTGTTGATGGGCGGATTGATTCCCGCTGTTTTGGTGTCTCTGGATCAGGTTTCAAAATGGGCAACAACGCGCTTTTTTGAGGTCCCAATCAGTATATGCGCTCAAGCGGACCCCAGACTCACATATGAAGTGTCGCCAATTTTTGATCTATCCTTGCTCTGTAACCGCGGCATTAGCTGGGGACTTCTTCAGGGTGATTCGTCCTTAAAACGCTGGGCTTTAACGGGCTTTGCCTTTCTTATGACGATCGGAATGCTCTATATTCTTCGAAAAACTCAAGATAGGCTAGGGCAAATCTCTCTGTCTTTGATAATTGCCGGCGCCGTCGGGAATGCGATTGATAGGCTATTCTTTGGCGCTGTCACAGATATGATAGATTTTTCAGATATCGGCTTCAATTACGTCTTTAATGTCGCAGATAGCTATATCACGGTTGGCCTTATTGGGCTGTTTCTATCGTCTTATCTGACGGAAAAACGTGAAAAGGCCGCTGCCCAAGCTGTCGCAGACACAGAGTGATGCTGCGGCGGGCTGGGATACTGGCTGTAGAATAAAATTTTGGTCACTTGGCGCGGCGCAAACTGCGCGCTAAGTCACGCATAGTTCAAACGGAGAGGACTCGCATGTTGCGTACGACATTTCTTTTTTCTGCAATCGCGTCTGTAGCGATTGTTGCGACGGGCTGCACGTCCACATCGCGTGCGCTGGGGCTGGAGAAATCCGCGCCGAATGAGTTTAACATCCTGACAAAAGCGCCGCTTATTGTGCCGCCAGAATATAATTTACGCCCGCCCGCTCTTGGCGCGTCATCCGCTGAAAATAATTACACGCAACGTTCAGCGAGAGAGGCTCTATTGGGCGATATCGATAGCGCAGAGCCTAGCAATGGCGAGCTGGCTCTTATGGCGAGCGCAGGGGTAAATCGCGCCAATCCAGAAATTCGCTTAGAAATTGACGGCTCAAATTCGGTCGAGCGTAAGTCAGAGAGCTTCACGGATCGTGTTTTATTTTGGCAGAATGGACAGATGATCGATCCCCAAGGCAATCCAGTGCCGCTAGATGCCGAGACTGAGGCGCGGCGCATTGAGTCCATCAACTCAGCGTCGGGCGGCGGTCAAGTTACGATTTCTAAACGCCCGGGAGGCCCGAAGCTGCCTGGACTTTAAGTCCATATAAATCGCAGCTCCTCCACTAGCCCGCCCCTCGGCGGGCTTTTACATTTGTAGGGTATGACGTCTGCACCCCATATGATTCGCCGTCTTCCGGCGCAAACCGTGAACCGCATTGCGGCGGGCGAGGTGATCGAGCGTCCCTCTAGCGTCATCAAAGAACTCGTCGAAAATGCGCTTGATGCCGAAGCGACCCAAATTGATATTCGCTATGAAGATGGCGGACGCACAGTCATTACCGTGACGGATGACGGCAAAGGCATGAGTCCTGAAAATTTGTCGCTCGCTATAGAGCGGCACGCGACGTCGAAATTACCGGATGATTCTGACCTCCTCAACATCGCCACGATGGGATTTCGCGGCGAGGCCCTCCCGTCTATTGGCTCCGTTGCGCGTCTGACCCTGACATCTCAAACCGAGTCTGATGATAGCGCGTGGGAGCTGCGCGTGGACGGCGGCGCGGTGCAGGATTTGCGGCCCGCGCCGAGGTCTGGATTGCATGGGACGCGCGTTGATGTGCGAGACCTGTTTTACGCGACGCCCGCGCGTTTGAAGTTCATGAAATCCGAGCGCTCCGAGAGCATGGCAATAAGCGATGTGGTCAAGCGTTTGGCGATGGCCAATCCGCATGTCGGCTTTACGCTCACGAATGGCGCGCGGACCTCTTTGCGTCTGCCGGGCACCCCGCTGTCAGAAGACGGACGGCTGGTGCGCCTCGCCAAAGTCCTCGGAGATGATTTTGGAGCGAATTCCGTGTCGGTTGATTCGGAGCGTGAGGGCATTGTCCTGACAGGCTTTGCGGGACTGCCGACCTTCTCGCGCGGGAATAGCGCGCATCAATATCTTTTCGTCAATGGGCGGCCTGTTCGGGATAAACTTCTTCACGGCGCGCTTCGTGGGGCCTATCAAGATTTTCTGGCGCGGGATCGTCATCCGGTCGTGGCCCTATATCTTGAACTCCCCAAACAAGATGTGGATGTGAACGTTCATCCGGCCAAGACAGAAGTCCGTTTTAGGAATCCGGGACTTGTTCGCGGATTGATCGTGAGCGCTCTGCGTAACGCTTTGAGCGGGGCAGGGCACCGCGCGAGCACGACTGTAAGCGACTATGCGCTGGGCCGTATGCAAATAGGACAACCGCCCGCCTATGCTTATCAAGGCCGGTACGGCGGCGCGCGTGCAGGACATGCACCAAATGGATATGCACCTTTTCGCAATGATCCGGCTATGCAGCCCCTCATTGATGGTGTGGGAGGCATATCTGGCCGGGTTGAGGAAATGGTTGCGGGGTTCGCAATGGGCGAGGCTGCAAGGGGCGCGCCCGCTGAACCTGCGCCGACACCGGATTATCCGCTCGGCACCGCGCGGGCTCAACTGCATGAGACTTATATCGTGGCGCAAACGCAGGACGGCATCGTGATTGTCGATCAACACGCTGCGCATGAGCGCCTGGTGTATGAGGAGATGAAGGAGAAGATGGCGCGCGGCAAAGAAAACGGACAGGGCGTGCCGCGCCAAACGCTCCTTATCCCCGATGTTGTAGAATTGGGCGAAACTGATACGGCAAGAGTTCTCGCGCGGGCAGAGGAACTCGCGGAAATGGGTCTTGTGCTGGAGCCTTTTGGAAACGGCGCGGTTTGCGTGCGCGAAACGCCCGCGCTGCTCGGCGAGATGGATGTGCAAGGCTTGCTGCGTGACCTCGC
>CALDTL010000038.1 GCA_937923965.1 uncultured Caulobacterales bacterium | reverse complement strand
AACCATCGCCGCAGAGCCTGTATTTCGGATTTACACCCCGGAATGCGATCTTTCTGTAAAACAAACTTTCTCCTTTCTGCCGGTATTCCGACAGAAAGATCAACTCTGCGGGCACGTCCTGCTTAAACTATACCCTTCGGCTGATCCCTCGATGGACGGCGAGAAATTTTGCATGCCTAGAACTCTAACATCCTGGCCGAATAGCCAAGCGCTATTCGGCGCTATACTGCAATCGATTCACAGGATCGATTGCGGGCGTTTCGCGTCCAATCGGGAAGACAACTCTGCGGGCACGTCCTGCATAAATTGAGATCTCGGCAGACCCGCCCTGAAATAGGATGATGGGCTGCGAGCGTAACCGCGCGCCCTTAAGGGACTCCTATTGATTTATGGGTCTGCACAGAGAGGCGCCACATCGGATTATCTAAACAATATTGAAAGGCAGCCTCCGAATGATCCACCTTTTTTTCCAGCCCAAGATAAGTGTCATCTCTGGGTTGCAGGCAAAAATATTCAAACGCCAATCCCGCAAAGTCGGAGGGGTCATTCTCGTCTTGAGGATAGACCAGTTTCAATTCGTTGCCGGAGGTTTGAACCAGCTTGGTGTTAGCTTTTGGCGATACGCAAATCCAGTCTATGGCCTCGTGGACCGCAAGTGTTCCATTGGTCTCGATAGCAATTTTAAACCCGGCTTGATGAAGTGCGCCAACCAGCTTTGCGTCTAATTGCAAGGCGGGTTCTCCGCCCGTACAGACGACCCATTTGTCCCCTGCGCCGCGCCAAAGCGAAGACACTGTTTCGACCAGCGCGGCTGACTCGTAGCGCCCCCCGTTGATGCCGTCAGTTTTCACGAAATCCGTGTCACAAAATTTACAAATAGCGGAGACGCGATCTCGCTCCAGACCCGTCCAAAGATTGCACCCTGCGAACCTTAAAAACACGGCAACCGTTCCGGCGCGAACCCCTTCGCCTTGAACCGTCAGAAATATCTCTTTGACAGCATAGCTCATTTGGATTCACCAGAAAATTCAATCCATCCCTTGGCTCTTAACGCGCAGGCGGGGCAGTCTCCGCAGCCATAGCCCCAGCTATGTAAATCGGCATGGACGCCTTTATAACAGGTGTGGGTTTTCTCTCGAATGATCTGAACCAAGCGCGCCCCTCCTAGAGACTCTGCAAGCTCCCACGCCCCCGCTTTTGACAAATGCATGAGGGGCGTGTGCAGTGTGAACGCTCTATCTAGGCCCAGTGAAATTGCCTGCATTTGGGCGTCTAAGGTTTCTATCCGGCAATCGGGGTATCCAGAAAAATCAGCCTCACACATGCCCGCCACAAGATGAGAGAACCCGCGTCTCCACCCGAGGGCCGCAGCATAATTCAGAAATATCAAATTACGTCCCGGCACAAAAGTGGTGGGAAGGCCATTTTCATGCACACCAATTTCCACGGCCCGCGTAAGGGACGTCTCGCTAATTTGCCCCAGACCCGCCAAATTAATAACGTGGTCTTCACCTAACTTGCTTGCCCATTTCGGAAAAATTTTTTGCACAGCAGTTCTGACATCCAATCTGCATGTCATCTCCACATCATGGCGCTGACCATAATCAAATCCAATTGTCTCAACGCGGTCAAATTTATCGAGCGCCCACGCCAAACAGGTCGCCGAGTCTTGCCCGCCGGAGAACAATATACCTGCTGTTTGATTGATTGACGTCATTTCGGACCGTTTAGCTCAAGAGGATTACAGCGCCAAGCTATCAGCTCATAATCTTCAAGGCATAAAACTTGCACTCTCACCTCCATGATCAAACGTTTGAAACGCCTGTCCCAGCTTAATGGAAAAAAACGATATATCGTCATGGGTCTTCTTGCGGTCGAGTTGATGAGTTTACCCGCCGCTGCCAAAATCGTTCACGCCGTCAGTTTTGAGACAGCCGTACCTAGCGTCTTAGCTTTCGAGATTCCAACTGCAGAGCCTGGCGTCACTCGCTTTCTGGTCACGTCAAATTCTGGTTTTCTCGTGAAAGCCAATCATATGAATGGTGATGTGAGTGTCGATATTCAGGTGAGCGGTCGTTTTGGCGGGGACGTAAAATTTGGTGATGCAGCGCAACTCCCCGGCCCAAAATCTAGTTGCGCTCTGGCGAATGGCGCAAATTCTAAGATCTATCAAGCAAGCCGCACAACCGCCGCAAAGCCGGGAACAGCGCCCGAACGCGCCGTTGTATTTGAATTTCAATACTCGCCGGAACAGCATCCTCAATTTGAATTTACGGATAACAAAGCGTCGGTTTTAGAGGCCGTACCCTGCCGCGATACGACCATCTAAGCGATTGTCCAGCTTCATTAGACTTCGGCCATTACCTTGCCTAAAACCTAACCTGCGATTTCCGCTAAAAAAGCCTCTCCAAATTTAGCAAATTTACTCGGGCCAACCCCGCTAACCTCTAGCATGTCAGCCTGCGTTTTCGGTTTCCGCCTCACCATATCCATCAGCGTGGTATCAGAGAATATGATGAAAGCTGGCTTGCCTAACTGCTTTGCAAAATCCATTCGTAGCGCCTTTAAGCGAAGTAAAAGCGCTTTGTCATCGGGGCTCATTGTTGAAGTTTGGGAGGTTTCAGATTTCGGTCTCGGTCTTGTCGTTGCCATCCGTTTCACTGTCGGGTCTTTACACATGAACAACTCGCCGTCCTCCAAGACGCCGCGCGCCCTCGGCATAAGTTCGAGGCGTCCGTAGGCTTCCATATTCACCCGTAAATAACGTAGCGCAACGGCTTGCCGTAACAAGCCTTGAAACCAAGCACTTGGCTGTTTGGATGTTCCGAAGACAGGCAGTTTGTCATGATTAAATTGTCGTATGCGCTCTGTCTCATCGCCCCGCGCGACGGCTATCACATGGGTCGCTCCAAAGCGTTGTCCGGTAGCCTCAATGGCCCCAAATAATGCCCTCGCTGGCTCTGTGGCATCAACTAATGTCGGTGGATTTTTACAAACATCGCAATTCCCGCATGGGTCAGACAACTCACCAAAATAGGCCATCAGAACTTGGCGGCGACACTTGGCGGCTTCGCAATAACCCAATAATGCATCAAGGCGGCGATGCTCTCGTATTTGATGATCGGCGTCGGAGCCATCATCCGAAATGAACTGTCGGCGCATACGAATATCGTCCAGACCATAAAACAAGGCCGTTTCGGAGGGCGCCCCATCCCGCCCGGCACGGCCGATTTCTTGATAATAGGCTTCTAACGAACTTGGTAGGTTAAGATGATAGACGAATCGGACATTCGATTTATCTATTCCCATCCCAAAGGCAATGGTGGCGACAATAACAATGGCAGGCTCTGCTAAAAATCGTTCTTGATTTTCATATCGTATTTCCGGCGATAAGCCAGCATGATAAGGAAGGGACGTATATCCTTCCAAATTTAGTATGTCGGCATATTTCTCGGTGTTCTTTCGAGACAGGCAGTAGACAATACCAGATTTACCGCGCTGCCGGTCCATCCAAGTTAAGAGCTGCTGCGTCCGATTTGATTGGGACGACACCGTGAGGCTTAAATTAGGCCTATCAAATCCATGAACAATAATTTCACCCTTTCCAGCGAAAAGTTGAGCCGCGATATCTTTACGCGTTGCTTCATCCGCCGTCGCCGTAAAGGCGGCCATTATCGCGTTAGGGAAAAGATCTTTGAGCTGGCTAAGTTGAGCATATTCAGGCCGAAAGGATGGCCCCCATTTTGAAACACAATGCGCCTCATCTATAACGAAAACCGCCGGATCAATTGCGGCCATCGCAGAGAGCATCCGCGGCTGCATCAAACGTTCCGGAGACAGGTAAATTATTTTGGCCTGACCCCCAGCAAAATTTTTCCACTCCGCCACATTCTCTTCTCGGGATTGGCCGGAATGGATGGCTGCAACAGAAACACCATTCGCCCGCAATCCCGCAGCTTGGTTGTCAATGAGCGCAACCAGCGGAGAAATGACAACAGTTGGCCTGTCCAAAATCTGGCTCGGGACCTGATAGCAAATAGATTTACCAGCGCCTGTAGGCATGACTGCGAGCACATTTCGCCCGTCCAATATATGGTCGACAATATCCGCCTGCCCGGGACGAAATTCGTTATGACCAAAGCTTTCGATCAATATGTCTAGTGGAGTCGCCATAGCTTTCATTGGCCGTGTTTCAAACAATGTGCAAGGCGTCAAGCTTAGACGCAAATACCCTTTTCACTGCCCTCTCGAAATGCGATAGCGCGGCCATAATGTCTCGACCAACTACAGATACATCCCGCAGTTCTGGGGTTGCCTATGCGGCGGTCATCGATCAAGAGAAGGCAGGTCGATCAAAAGGCCGATCGCTTCGCTCTTTGATAAAATTGTGGCCCTTCATTCGGCGATATCCGTTTCAACTCACGGCCTTCTTGGTATTTTTGATTTTATCGGCCCTTGGTAGCTTGGCAATGTCGTGGATTGTGAAACTCATTATCGACTGTGGTTTCATCGACGGCGACACATCAATTTCGCTTTGCGCTTCGATTGCAAATGACCCCTCCAATGCGCTCAACCAGTATTTCATATTAGCGGCAGGGTTTGCCGTGCTATTTGCGCTTGCAGGCGCTCTACGGTTTTATTTTATCACACGACTAGGTCAGCGGGTGATTGCCGATATCCGCAAGGCCGTCTTTAATCAGCTGACGTTATTATCACCGGCCTATTTCGAGCGAGTTCGAACAGGCGAGGTTTTATCTCGCCTCACCACAGACACAACATTGGTTGAAACGGTTATCACGGGGTCCATTAGTTTTGCCCTGAGATCAATTGCTACGGTGGTTGGCGCAATAGTCTTGATGTTTTTCATATCATGGAAGCTTGCTTTTATGGTTCTTGCGATCGCTCCGGCGATGATCCTTCCACTTGTATTGACAGGTAAAAAAATCAAACGTCATTCGCGTGACAGCCAAGACCGGTTGGCAGATGCCTCGGCTCGCGCGGGCGAGGCCATAGCAGGAATACAAACGGTTCAAGCTTATACTCAAGAGTCCAGCGAACGGGGACAATTCGGGGCGGATATTGAAGCCAGTTATGACTCGCAGCGAAAAAGGATAATCGTCCAGTCAGCCCTCACCGCTCTTATGTTCACCATCGCCTTAACAGGCATCATTGGCATTTTAAATTACGGTGCTTGGTCTGTTATAAACAATAAAATGACTGGCGGAGACATTGGGCAATTCGTCGTTCTTGCCTTTCTTGCCATTGGCGGTGCGAGCTCGCTCACGGAAACATTTACGAATCTATTACGGGCTGCCGGTGCCGCAGACCGCCTGGTTGAGATTTTGGATGAAGAACCGGTCATTAAATCCCCAACGATCCCTTTGGATCTCGAGACAGTGAAAGGAGAGATTGCCTTCCAATCCGTGCATTTTTCATATCCGACACGAAAAACTAAGTCAGCGCTTTCGGATGTATCCTTCGCCGTAAAGCCCGGCGAAACAGTTGCTCTAGTCGGCCCGAGCGGGGCGGGAAAGTCCACTGTTTTCCAACTACTCCTTCGTTTTTATGATTTACAAAAGGGCGTCATCAGTCTGGACAGCATCGACATTGGTGCGTTTGACCCGAAAACGCTTCGGTCCCACATCGCCGTCGTACAGCAGAGCGCGCCGCTATTTTCCGGAACCCCGGCAGAAAACATCGCCTATGGCAAACTCGGAGCAAGGCAAACGGATATTGTTAAGGCGGCGAAAGCCGCATATGCGCATGAGTTCATAATGGCTTTACCCAAGGGGTATGACACGGATTTAGGCGAGCAAGGATCAACGCTCTCTGGCGGTCAAAGACAACGCCTTGCCATCGCCCGCGCAATTTTACGCAACGCCCCTATTTTGCTTTTGGACGAAGCCACTTCGGCGCTAGATTCTGAGTCCGAGCAAGCGGTCCAAAAAGCGTTTGAACAGGCATCAAAAAACCGCACAACGCTTGTCATTGCGCATCGTTTGTCGACTGTTCTAAAGGCAGACCGGATCATTGTTTTAGAGGATGGCCAAATTGTTGAAACCGGAACGCATTCGGAGCTGGTGGTTAAAAACGGCCTCTACGCAAGGCTTGCAAAGATACAATTTGACCAGAATCTTGAGTTTTCAGATTAGCCAAAGAAACGGGCGACTTTAAAAGCCGTAGCCTTTGACCTTGGTGCGTGTTCGCGCCAAAAAATTGTGAGACGTCATGTAAAGGTCTCGGCCGTCCGCGCCGCCAAAGGTCACATTCGCAATCGCGGTGCCTGTCGATATTAACCCGAGTCTTTCTCCTTCAGGCGAAAGAATAAGAACGCCCCCCGGTCCCGTCGCGAAAATAGTTCCATCTTCCGCCATTGCCATGCCGTCCGGTAGCCCCGGAAGGCCCGCTTTTACATCATTTGTCACGTCCAATATCTTTCGTGGATTAGTGACCTCGGCGCGATCTTCAGACAGGTCATAAGCCATCCAATAGGCGGCTTCCGAGTCTGAATTGGCAACATAGAGGGTACCTTCATCGGGCGAAAGAATGATGCCATTCGGCCTCGTTAGATCAGCGTCTAAAAGATTTATTTTTGCGTCAGTTTGGAGAACATATACACCGTTAAAATCCAACTCTTTAGCTGAACTTTCATCTTGGCCCTTCAATCCATAAGGCGGATCGGTGAAGAAAATGTGCCCATATTGACTTTCTAACACGGCGTCATTCGGACTGTTGAACCGCCTGTCTATAAATTTATCCGCCATCATGGTCTTGTTTTTAGTGTGAACGTTCAGCTTATAAAGCGCACGGTTTCCATGATCCGGGATAAGAATGTGATCTTTGTCCAGCATGATCAAACCATTCGCGCCAGGGCTAGACGTGTAATCCGGAATTGGGTTTGAAACGCCAGATGGAGATAGATATTCAGTTATTCCATCACCGACTTTATATTTCCAAATCGTATTTCCAGGGACATCAGTGAAGAGTAAAGCTTCCAGGGCGTCCACCCAAACCGGGCCTTCCGACCAGCCAAATTCACCGCCTAGTTTTTCAATTTTCGTGGTCGGGTCAATGAGGTCTGGCCGTGTTGTTGTGATGGACCCAACGACCTCAAATAAAGATATCGGCGAATTTTCAGGCGGGCTTTTCGTGTCGGCCCCTGAACACGCAGTTATAAATATCACGGATGCGGCAACAAATGTATGACGCATGACTGACCTTTTATTTTGCAGGGGTAAGGACAAAAGCAGCGGCGCCATATAGCGGCACAAAATTGGCTTGAATTAAACGAACCGGAATATCTTGAACATACCAACTGCCCGGTCCGCGATCCTTGAATCGGGAGACAAAATCTGACTCTGGTATAAATTTCGCGATATGACGCGACACGCCGCCGCCAATGATAACGCCGCCCGACGCCCCTTGCGTAACGGCGGCATTGCCTGAAAATCCGCCTAACATTGAACAAAACCGATTCACGGTGATCCTCGCGATAGACTTCGCATTTAATTCAGCAGAAGATACAATCTCCGCCGCAGACAGATCATTATCGGGACCATCCATTATTGCGCAAATCGCCGTATGGAGCCTGACAAGACCTGGGCCGGATAAAAGCGACTCGGCGGATACGAAAGGTAATCGCGAAGACCAATAATTTAAAACATCTGCCTCTAATTTGTTCCCAGGTGCAAAAGCCGTATGACCGCCCTCTGTTGGAATAATGCGTAGCGGTCTTCCGGGCAGAATACAGGACAGCCCCATTCCCGTTCCAGGCCCCAGAACAGCAACGGGTTTATTATAGTTCACCTTCCCTGGGATAATGACATCAAACCCATCATCAGGGATAACGGTAGCTCCATTGGCCATAGCGACAAAATCATTCAAAACGACAGCCGTCTTTAGCCCGAAAGTTTTACGTAGCTCTTGTTCGGAAACAATCCAATTCAGGTTCGTCATCCTGATTTCATTATCAAATTTTGGTCCGGCAAAGGCAAATGCCCCCACCGTCGGAGATACCTTATGGGTCTCCAAGTAGCGCGCGACGACGTCATTAAAGTGTTTAAATTCCGACACGGGATAGCGCTCAGAATGATGCAATTCGATATCGCCAGATGAGCTACGCTCTGCCAACGCCAGTCGGCAATTTGTGCCGCCGATATCACCGACCAAAGTGAGTCCCTTGCCCTGACCTGAGCTTTTGGGTTTTTTAGATGGCTGTCCTTTGGAGATCACTCGAACCACGGCATATCCCCCAATGTTGACGCGCCGCTCTCCGCATCCGTTGCGATGGATCTTTGCGCAGCAAACATATTCATTCCCAATGCCGCTAGTTGGGGCTGCGGAGGCTGCGTTGCCGGCGTGCGGGATGAAAGGTCAACCCCTACGACTTCGACGACATTGTTCAGTGGATCGAGCCGGATCAAATCTCCGGTCATCACACGCGCAATAGCCCCCCCCATTAAAGCCTCGGGATGGAGATGGATCGCTGACGGTGTTTTTCCTGATGCCCCTGACATACGGCCATCTGTTACCATCGCGACCTTAAACCCTTTATCCTGCTGAAGTCCGAGAATCGGAGTCAGCTTGTGAAGTTCAGGCATACCATTCGCTCTCGGGCCCTGAAATCTCAGGACTACAACAAAATCGCGTTCTAACTCACCGGCCTTATGCATCGCGATGAGATCATTTTGATCGTCAATAACGATAGCTTTTGCTTCTACTTTCCAATTTGCGCGCTTGACGGCGGATATTTTCATCACCGCGCGGCCAAGATTGCCTGTTAACACGGCCAATCCCCCATCCGGACGAATAGGCGATTTAACTGTCGTGAGAATTTCTGGGTCTAAACTCTCAGTCGGGCCATCTCTCCAAAACACACTATCGGGTTCGAGATGCATATTTTTAATGGGCTCTTTTGTGTATTCGCGGAGCCCATCTCCGCCCGCGACTGTCGTCACATCGCCCTGTAAAAGCCCCTCACTCAAGAGCTCACCAATGAGATAAGCCATACCGCCAGCGGCGTGAAAGTGATTTACGTCCATGATCCCGTTGGGATAAATTTTACAAATCAACGGCACAGCTTCACTAATCGCTTGATAATCGTCCCAATTAATTATGATACCCGCCGCGCGCGCGATTGCCGCCATGTGAATGGTAAGGTTTGTGGACCCGCCTGTCGCCATCAGTCCGACCAAACCGTTCACGATGCTCTGCTCAGAAATAACATTACACGCGGGCGTGAAGGCTGCATTTTTCCCTTCAGCCATATTCGTAATTTGGGTCGCCCTACGCACAGTTTGCGCCGTCAGAGCATCGCGTAGTGGCGTATTCGGATGAACAAAACTTGAGCCCGGGAGCTGCATACCCATGACTTCCATCAGCATTTGGTTCGTGTTCGCGGTGCCATAAAAAGTGCAAGTACCGGGCGCATGATAACTGGCTGCTTCAGCCGCCAATAAATCTTCTCGAGTCGCCTCACCTGCCGCATAGGCTTGCCTGACGCGAGCTTTTTCAGGATTTGGTAGACCGGACGGCATAGGGCCCGCGGGTGCAAAAATTTGAGGGATATAGCCAAACCTTAGCGCTGCAATCATCAATCCTGGTACGATTTTATCGCAAACACCCAAATGGATCGCCGCATCAAACATATCATGAGACAAGGCAATTGCCGCGCCTTGCGCAATATTGTCCCTTGAGAAGAGAGAAAGTTCCATACCCTCGCGACCTTGGGTCACGCCATCGCACATTGCTGGGACGCCGCCAGCGACTTGGGCGGTCGCACCATTCCGGCGTGCCGCATGGCGAATGAGTTCAGGAAATCTCTCAAATGGCGCGTGCGCAGACAACATATCGTTGTATGCCGTAACAATCCCAATATTCGGCCATTTGGCGCCAAGTAACTCTGTCTTCTCTAGAACCGCGCAGCCCGCTGACGCATGCGCAACATTTCCTTCAGATAATCTACGGCGGCGGGGCCCTTCCCGCATTTGTTCGCTGCAAGCAGAGAGATACCCAGCTCTGCTTTTTTTTGACCGCTCGGTTATTCTCGCAGTAACGTCTTTAATCGTTGGATGTGTCATGAAACTGGACTTGCAAAAACATGAAGTTTGGATCCTGCCCGGAGCAAAGCCTTTACCGGAGCGTTTAAGTCACTCTCATTTGAGGCCGCCTCGAATACAGCTCGCTTTGCAGCGCCGGGGATGAAAAGAATGATAGCATGAGACTCTAAAACAGAATTTAGTGTCAGGGATATTCTGTTCAGATGCTCCCCCGTCACGGGTGATTTGTCCGCGGTGATCGCGCAAAGTATACTTTTATTATTTGGCGCAAAAGCCTGTTTAAGGCCTTTGGAATTTGGAAACCAGGACGCTGAATGCGCATCAGACCCCATACCCATGATACATATATCAAACGGCCGAGCAGATTTTGGGAAGCGTGCCTCAGCCTCCACAAGTCCGGATGTGGCAGTTTTATGTTGCGTTTTTAAGCCAAAAAACTTGGCCCGTTTCGCCTTCTTTTGAATCAAACATTGACGAATGAAATCCTCATTTGATCCAGGCTGTCCAGGCTCTACCCAACGCTCATCCACCAGACTAATTGTTACATTTGACCAATCCAAGTCAGCCTCAGACAATTTTTCATAGAGCGGTTTCGGTGAACTCCCGCCGCTCACCAGCAATGTTGCACGTCCGCGCGTCTTGAGCGCCTGCCGTAGCATGGCAATAATAGCCATAGCCGCATTGGAGGCGATATCGCCGTGATCGTGAATCATAGCGCGATCTATCATTCTAGTCCCGACCAAATATCGTTTTGCCCTTCAAGCATCCGATCAGCTGCACTCGGACCATCGGAGCCGGATGGATAATAGGAGACGCTTTGATTAACCTCTTTCCAAGCGTTTAAGATTCCGTCGCACCATACCCAAGCCGCCTCAACTTCGTCACGGCGCATGAAGAGAGAAAGGTTACCGCGGACAACATCCATCAAAAGGCGCTCATAGGCGTCTGGATAGCGGACTGTGAAATTATCTGCATATGACAGATTAAGGGGTAAGGTTTTCAGACGCAAGCCTCCTGCGCCTGGTTCCTTAATTTCCATCCAAAGGTTCACGGCTTCATCCGGCTGCAATCGGATGACGAGTTTGTTCGGATTTACTTTGATATTCGGCCCAAATATCGAATGAGGAACGGGCTTGAATTGTACAATTATCTCAGACCTTCTGGCGCTCATTCGCTTACCTGTCCGGATGTAAATTGGAACGCCCGCCCATCGCCAATTATCGACCTTTGCGTGGATCGCAATGTAAGTTTCTGTATCGCTTTCCTCCACCTCAACGTCCGTGAGATAGTCAGGCACAGCTTCGTTTTTGACCTTACCTTTTACATATTGCCCGCGCACGGTTTGCTCTTTGACATTACTCGCATCGATTGGAGCTAATGCCCTCAAGACTTTTATCTTTTCCAAACGCAGGTCATCCGCTGTTGTTGACCCCGGGGCCTCCATCATCGTTAAGCACAAAAGCTGTAACAAATGGTTCTGAACCATGTCCCGCAAAGCGCCAGATTTGTCATAATAGGACCCCCGACCGCCAGCGCCAATATCCTCAGCCACTGTAATCTCAATATGCTCTATTGAATTTTTATCCCAAAGGGGCTCAAGCAAAACATTTCCGAAACGAAGCACGAGCAGGTTTTGAACCGTTTCCTTTCCGAGGAAATGATCAATACGATAAATTCTTTTTTCAGAAAACACCTTGCCGACGGCTTCATTTATTTCATCCGCTGATTTGAAATCATGTCCCAGCGGTTTTTCCAAGACGACACGGCTTGTTTTGTGAGCAAGCCCAGCTGTTTTCAAACCTTGGCAAATGTTTGAGAATAATGCGGGAGGCATTGCCAAATAAAAAACTCGTATCAGTTTTTCGGCACCATCGAGTTTATCACCAAGTATATCCCAACCCTTGTCGGATGTTACATCAATCGGTGCGTAATCAACAAGATTACAAAATTCATTCCATTGCGAATCTACAAGTGTTTCATCCGGATTAAAGGACTCATAGGCCTCCCTGATCATCAGAAGATATTCGCTTCGACTTAGCTTGGATCTGGAAGCCCCAATGATTCGAGAGGCCGCCGGGATCTGTCCATCACAAAATCTATGATATAATGAGGGTATGAGTTTCCGCCTCGCGAGGTCGCCGGTGCCGCCAAAGACCACGATTTCGAAAGGATCGACAGGAACAAACGTAGAGCCCGCGTCAACAGGCTGTGCGCTCTTTTGGTCATCTGGACCAGTATGATTAGATTTAGAGTCGTGCACCTTATTCCCTTTACATCGTCCACTCCGGCGTCAAATTTAACTTACCAATCAAACGATAGACTGAACATATCAACGCACGTGACAGCGCTGTCAATTCCAAATCACGGGCTTTTCCACGAAATCTCCACGATTGCTGGTGCTTTCGCCTAGTTAATGCCGGCCGTAGAATCTCTAATCATGATTTCAAAATCAAGGATTTCACCCGTGGGCGCCTCGTTTTCACCGCGTTTTACGAGCTGCTTGGCCGCCTGATATCCCATTTTATATATAGGCTGACGCACCGTTGTCAGAGCTGGCCAAACGACCCGGGCCAACGGTGTATCATCAAAGCCGCAAACGGAAAGTTCTTGCGGAACGCTTACGCCCATTTGTCCCGCAGTCGAAACAACCGCGGCCGCCATATCATCATTTGACGCAAAGATTGCGGTGGGTCGATCTGCTTCGGGCAATGAAAGCAACAGCCGCGCAGCGGCAGCGCCTGACTCGAATGTAAAGTCACCCTGAACAAATAAATCCTCCGGCACATGCGCCTTCGCTTCGTCCATAGCCCGCAGAAACCCCGCCTGCCGAAGTGATGACGCGGAGTGATCCACGTGGCCACGAATAAAGGCAATTTTTCGATGCCCCTGTTCCAACAGATGTTGTGTCATTTGATAGGCCGCAGTTTCATCA
>CALDTL010000037.1 GCA_937923965.1 uncultured Caulobacterales bacterium | reverse complement strand
AAAACTTTGCGCCTGCCCAATATCGCTTACCGCGTCATTATGCAGACAGTGGTCAAAATTGATGCGAAAGCGAGGTCGTCAATGCTGGATGATTTAGAGGCCGGTAGACCGTCTGAGATTGAATATTTGCAGGGCGAGATCGTTAAGAAGGCTAAAAAAACGGGGTCGTCCGCGCCTTGTAATTCAGCCATTTTACACGAAGTTAATGCCGCGTTTTTGACCGGGAAAAGCCCGTCGCTGAGCGGCGCTGAAATTTACGCGCTTTTGAAAAAATAGACGCCGCTCAACCATGGGAGGGGGTGGCAGAGCGGCGCCGTTATTGCCTTCAAGAGTCTCAGCGCAGATACAAAGGGGAGAGCATCCTACTCAGGTCTTGAGGGCGTTAGATAGACTTAAGCAGCTTTTTTTGATTTACCAGATTTGGCCGTTATTAATTTTCCGTCAGACTCGGCAGCCTCAGACGCTAAATTTGGCGTATTAATCGCGATTTTCTGGGGCTTCAAAGCGTCCGGAATTTCTCGAACAAGAGAAACAACCAGCAATCCATTTTGCAGGTCTGCCGCGCTCACCCGGACATGGTCCGCGAGCTGGAAATGACGCTCAAAACCGCGCTCTGCGATACCGCGATGCAAATATTCAGCGGCATCATTTTCCGCTTTCGGCGCTTGGTCGCCGGTGATGGTCAAAACGCCTTTGTGCGTTTCAAGCTCTATATCTTCCGGCGCAAAACCTGCGACGGCCAGTTCAATCTGAAATTTGTCCTCAGACAGGCGCGCCACATTATAGGGCGGGTAGCTTGTATTGGCTTTGGCGGCTTGAATAGCGGCCGCATCAATCATGTTGGCCATGCGGTCAAACCCAACAAAATTGCGGTATAGGGGAGAAAAATCATAAGATCTCATAGGTGTTATCCTTCTTAAAGCGATATGGTTATGGACCCCCAAAGGGCAGTCCGGATTTACGCAAACCCAAGTAGCGGCGTTTGCGGAGATGAGGTGGGAATTTGAGTTTTCATCGTCAAGAGCCGGGTATGAATTTTCATCACGACGGCAACCCCACGGGAATTTTACTCGACATTCTCGAAAGGCTCCCTATCTGTTCTCCAAATTCACTGTGTATCGTAATGGGAGAACACACATGCGCATCCAACCAACTTTCGCGGCTCTATTGGCCGCAACAGCGCTAACAGCGTGCTCAGGCGCGGAGACATCTGCGCCAAACACCCCTGCTGCTGTTACTGAAGCCGACGTCAAAACAGTAACCTTGGAAGACGTGCTGGCGCACCCGCGCCGCTCTGGAGAGGCTACGCGCGATGAATTTCGGAATCCCAAAGAGACTTTGGAGTTTTTCGAGGTTGGACCGGGAAAACGGGTCGGCGAAATTTGGCCGGGTTGGTACACAAATGCCACAGCGCCGTATCTTGCCGCTAATGGCGGCCAATATGTAGCGATCCTATATCCAGAAGGGATCAATGAGCGCTTAGATAAAAGAGTGGCCGGCTATAAAGAGAAATATGGCGACAGCTCTGTCTATGGCGAGATTGAATATGCAGCCTTCTTGAAAGACACTGGACCGATTTTGGCGGAAGGTCAGGAGCCTTTGGATGTTCTTGTGACTTACCGAAATGTGCATAATTGGATGCGCGGAGGCTATGCGCAGGATGCCTTTGCCCGATTTTATGATGCCTTGAAGCCGGGCGGAATTTTAGGCGTAGTGGAGCACCGCTTGCCCGAAACGGCTGTCCAAGACCCCAAAGGCGGAACGGGCTATGTTCAAGAAAGTTATATGAAGGATTTGGCGAAACAGGCCGGTTTTGAATTTGTCGCCTCCAGCGAGGTCAACGCAAACCCGAAAGACACGGCGGATCACCCTTTTGGTGTTTGGACCTTGAAGCCTAGCTCCCGCACGCCGGACGAAGGCACCCCAGAAGCGGCAGATTTTGACGCAGAAGCCTATAAGAATATTGGCGAGTCGGATCGTGCAACTTTGAAATTCAGGAAGCCAAAATAGCACTAGTCACGGCGGGGATTGCACCCCATATACGTAACTAAGCTTATTTAGACTTCCAAGTAGACGGAGACCCAAATGGAAAACGCAGAAATCGCAGAAAAAATGACTGAGGCACTCAGCAAGTCCGGCGGACTGGACAAGTCAGTTAAATTTGACTTTGGCGCTGACGGGCAAGTCTTTGCAACTGGCACATCAGCAGAAGTCGCCGATAAAGATGCCGATTGCACGATCAGTGTCGATAAAGCTGATTTTATTGCCTTGGCCTCTGGCTCGCTTGATCCGATGATGGCGTTTATGTCCGGCAAAATTAAAGTTGCTGGTGATATGTCTGTCGCAATGGGCTTGCAGAGCATTTTCTCTAATATGTAACTGAAATTTGGCGCGGGTTTTCTTAAAATTGAAATCCGCGCCTTTTTATGCCTACGCCCCTCCCAAATTTTGAAGAAGCTGAAATCGTCTTGCCGGGCGGGAGGGCCCTACCGGCTGCGCTAGAGCCGCGCCTTAATACCTATTATATTCATAATGGTGACGTGCGCCTTAGGGTCATGTTGGCAACGGCTGTCACAGATACCCCGCGCGGATCGATCATTTTTTCTCCCGGTCGAACAGAATTTATAGAAAAATATTTTGAAACCACGACTGATTTAATTCAGCGCGGATTTAATGTATTGATGGTTGACCCCCGCGGACAAGGCCTGTCGGACCGCATCACGGAAGACCCGCTCAAATCCTATATTCCAAACTTTCAAGTTTATGCCGATGACTTGGCTTTTGCCGCTGAAGAATTTGCGCCTCTTCTGCCGAAACCCCACATTGCTATGGGACATTCGATGGGCGGAACGATTGTTTTGCAATCTATATTATCGGGCGCCTTAACGCCTGATACCGTCATTTGCTCTGCGCCGATGTTGGGTTTGTTTGATTTGGAAACACCGCTCCTAAGAGCGATGATTGTAATGTTTTCAAAATTGGGACTTGCCAAGAAAAACCTGCCTTTTCAGCGTCAACGCTCAGGCATGCCTATCCCCTTTCAAGGCAATAAACTGACCTCGGATAAAGATAGATACCGAAGCTGGGCCGCCTATTTTCAGTCAACACCGCGCTTGCGCGTGGGACAGCCTACTTACGGCTGGATTAGGGCTGCATTGGCTTCGATGGCATATGTAAATCGGAATGCGGATAACTTAAAAATTCCGGGTCTCATGCTCGGGGCAGGCGCTGATCCCATTGTGGATCCAGCCAGTGTAGAAAAATTCGCAAAAGCGGCGGGCTGCGAATATGCCGTTGTTCCAGGCGCGCTGCATGAATTGTTCTTGGAGCGCGACCCCCTTCGGGATGAAGCATTCGGCCAGATGGATGCGTTTTTAGACTCGCAAAAAATATAAGTGCTAACGCCGCCGGCCTCGCAAGATCTGTAGACTGCGGCGGGCGAGTTTCTTGAGTCCATGATAAGGACTTGCGGCCAGCCGCGTCATTCGGCGCACGCGCCGCCAACTCTTGCGCGGTTTGTATTGCGGTGTGAGGAGATCGAAAAAGACATCCGTTACGGCCTCCCAGCTGTAGTTTTTCGCATGTGTAACGGCGTCTGAAGGGCGCAATTCAAGCGCTTTCAAACAGGCTTTTTTCAAATCTTCATCGATAATCCCCGCGTGAGACGCCGGGATAATATCAATCGGTCCTGAGACGGGATAAGCCGCGACTGGCAGTCCGGACGCCATGGCCTCGATAATCACGAGCCCAAAAGTATCTGTCTTAGACGGAAAGACGAAGACATCAGCATCGGCGAAATATCGCGCCAAGTCGGTCTCGAATTTGGCGCCTGCAAAAATAACGCCTGAATAACTCTGCCGCAATTCGGCAAGTTGTGGTCCTTCGCCAACAATGACTTTTGTGCCGGGCAGATTAAGATCCAAAAAGGCTTTTATGTTTTTTTCAACGGCGACGCGTCCGACATTCACCCATATGGGCCGCGGTAGTCCTGCATAGACATTATCGGGCGCATTTTTCTTATCTGGATTGAAAAGATCGGTGTCGACGCCGCGCGCCCAAGGCGCCAGATTAGTGAAGCCTCGCTGATTCAGGAACTCGACCATTGACGGCGTTGTGACCATAGTGCGCCCGCCCGCATTATGAAATCCGCGCACAAAACGGTAAGACCAAGACAGTGGAATGAAAGGAAAACGCGCTTTTATATATTCTGGGAATTTTGTGTGATAGCTTGTGGTGAAGGGCATAGCCCATTTGTGGCATAGAAATTTGGCCATCTGTCCCAGCGGGCCTTCCGTGGCAATATGAATAGCGTCAGGCGCAAATTTGAGCATTCGCCGTTTTACGTCCTTATACGCGAAGGGCGCGAGGCGGATATCCGGGTAGGTTGGCAGCGGCAGCGTAAAATACCCGTCACTGGGCGCGATAACGTCTACTATGTGCCCACGTTCCCGTAGTTGCGTAACCGTTTTATCTAATGTGCGGACCACACCATTGACCTGCGGGTGCCAAGCATCTGTGACAAGAAGAATTTTCATGACGACCATCCGCGTAGCAAAGCGTCATACCCCTCAAATGCACAAGTTTGCGACATAAAGGCAACAATTGCGCTTTTTATTTTCATTCTACACACGTTTTTGTGAACTCTGTTTGCATGGGCGCTCCAATTAAAGCTAAAGAATCCGCAATATTCATATCAGTGGTCTGGAAAGGGAAGACTATGTCCAACCAAAAATTACAACAAGCAAAACCTAGGCGAAGAGGTTTATCCGTCTCGATAATGGCATTGTCTCTCGCGGGTGTGCTGGCAACGCCCGCTCAGGCGCAAGACGCCGCCTCCGACGATGTTGTCGTGATAACAGGCTCGCGGATTCCTCAGGATCCAAATCTCTTTTCATCTGTGCCAGTTCAATCCATAGATGACGAAACGATTAAACTATCGGGTGAAATCAGCTTGGCTGAAATCGTCAATGACATTCCGGCGCTGGTTTCTTCAACATCTGTAGAAAATTCAGTTTCCGGCGGTAGTTCCCTTAATCTTCGCGGGTTAGGCGGGGTGAGAACTCTAACATTGGTCAATGGACGTCGGCATGTTGCGGGCTTTAGAGGCACGTCCGCGGTTGACGTTGGATCCATTCCCCGTGCCCTCGTAGACCGCGTAGAAGTGACGACTGGCGGGGCATCAGCGATTTATGGTGCGGACGCGGTTACCGGCGTTGTAAACTTCGTATTGAAAGATGACTTCGAAGGTTTTGAAGCGGATGTCAGGGGCGGTATTTCAACGCACGGCGATGCGGAGAACTTCACATTTGATGCAACTTACGGAACGAATTTTGCCGATGATCGCGGTAATATCGTTATTAGCGGTAGCTATACGGAAGATACGTCTTTGACATATGGCGAGAGATCATTCTCTGCCAATAATAATGTCGCAGTGGATCTCGCTAACCCGGCCCTGCGGGTTCAAGCGAGTGACTTGGGTGTAGATACGCCTAATTTTAATGGTTTCTTGGGTGAAACTCTTCTTGGAATTGATACAGATGGACTTAACCTGACGGCAACGGAGCAAGCGCTTCTTGACCGCGCTGGGAATGCTCCGGCTCGGATAATAGCGCGGGACCCAAGAGTTTGGTTGTCCTCACAAACAGGATCAATTGCGCCTGGCTTTGGAGGGCGAGGAATAACCTATGTTGATATTAACAATAATGGCATTGCCGATTGTCAAGAATCTTTAGGCGGCCAAATCGGTTTCTTAGCTGGGTGTTGGGTGACTAATGCCGATGGTTCTATCAGTGTATTCGAAGAGTCTTTGATTGCAGATACGAGCTTTAGGGGGGTTGGTAATCCAGATGGCAGCGGTAGTGGCGGGGCGTTTAATTTTGATCGCGACACACTCTATCCTGAGACCGATAGTTTTTCGATTAATGTAAATACGACCTATGATCTTGCTCCTGGATTGACCGCTTTCGTGGAAGCGAAATATGTAAATGCAGAATCGACGACATTCGGCGAACAAGACTCGTTCTATGACACCTTGTTCATTGCGGCGGATAACCCATTCATTCCAACAGAATTACTGCCGGTTGTCGAGCAGACGGGTGGATTGCTACTAACACAAGATCCAATTGATCTGCTGGATAACAATCCGACCATTACAGAGCGCGAAACTTTCCGTCTCGTCGGTGGACTGCAGTGGGAAACTGAAAGTGGTCATCAATTTGAAGTCTCAGCGAACCATGGTCAGTTTAAAAACACTCAGGATTCCTCAGTCGTATTCCTCGATAGGCAATTTGCAGCAACCGATGCGGTTCGCGATCCGGCAACGGGTGAAATTGTTTGCCGATCAGACCTCGATCCTAATGCGTTTTATGAAATTGATTATTTCACAGCTGGTAATGGCTTTGCAGATGGCGGATTTGCATCCAATAGGTACTACTCATTCACACCGGGTGATGGACAGTGTCAGCCTCTAAACCCATTTGGCGACAACTCTGTGAGCGCTGCTGCTCAGGACTTCTTGAGCGCAGACCTAACCGATGAAATTACACTCACACAGACCGTGTTGACCGGTTCTGTTGCGGGCCAATTTGATTGGGCTCAAGGGGTGCTTGATGGCCCAATCGGCTATGCTCTCGGCGCTGAATATCGCCGTGAGACCAGTGAAGATAAGAAAGATCCATTGACTTTGGGCGTCTTGCCGCAAGGCTCATCCCTAACGCCAGGTGCCTTGGTCAATACCATCGATCCTTTCTTAAATTCCTTTATTAGCATCGACAATGATCAACAGTTTAATACAAGCGGTCGTTATGATGTGAGAGAAGTCTATGGTGAAGTCAGGGTTCCTGTTTTTCAGGGCGTTCCTTTGGCCGAAGAGTTCACATTGGACGCCGCTGCAAGATATGCTGACTATAGCACATTGGGCGGGCAAACGACTTGGAAGCTTGGCGCGACTTGGGCGCCTATTCGAGACCTCAGCTTAAGAGGCACGCTGTCTCAAGCTGTTCGGGCGCCGAATGTCGCAGAATTATTCGACCCCGCACTTCCTATCACGATTGGGTCAGATCAGGACCCCTGTAATCCAGAGAATGTGACACTTGGGACAGCAGACCGGCAGGCGAATTGCGTTGCTGGTTTGCAAGCTGCCGGAGTTCCTCTTGCAGATATTTTGGATGGGTCCGGGAATTATATTTGGGCCAACCCTCTAACAGGCCGTTTTTCGGGCACGTCGGGCGGAAACCCAGATCTTACGGAAGAAACAGCTGATACCTTTACAATTGGCGCGGTCTTTAGGCCTTCATTCATTCAAGGGCTCTCTGTAACTGTCGATTATTGGGATATTGATATTGAAAATGCTATTTCCGCTGTAGCGGCTGGAGATATTCTTGAGGGGTGTTTTGATTCAGCTGATTTTCCAAATGTTCCATTTTGTGGATCATTTGAACGCCGCGGCGACGGAGGGCTCTCTGATCTAACCAGTGGTCAAATTAACTTCGCTCGCTTGGAGGCCAGCGGCTATGACTTGGCTGCGAATTACGCTTTTGATATGGGAGAGAACACATTTGGTGCGCGTGTTGTAGGGTCTTACCAGGAGAAACTAGACCGTTTCTTCAATCCTCTTGATCTCACCGAAGTCGACCCGGAGTTGCAAGAGGTTTTGCGCCCTGAAATTTCCGGTAACCTAGTTCTCTCATGGGACCGTGGTCCGATCAGCACGAGTTTCCAAACAAGCTATCAGAGCAAGCAATCTGTTGACGAGGTTGAAGATGTTCTGGCTGGCCAATTTGGAGATGCAGGATTCTTTGGCGAAACATTCATTTTTGACGCGAATGCATCCTATGAGCTTAACGAGCAGTTCACGGTCTATGGCGGCGTCAATAATATCACAGATGAAGACCCGTTCTCAACCCAGACAGCTTGGCCTGTCGGTCCGCGCGGACGTTTTGTGTTCCTAGGCGTAAATTACAAAATGTAGGACGGCCTGTCCGAACTGAAATGTTAAACGGAGGCTCAGGCCTCCGTTTTTTTATGGGTTTATGCAAGCCAGCCTAAAGACTAAGGTTTTGAACATGAATGAATCAGCGGATTTTCAAGCTGCCATAGTCAGCGGCGAAAAATTTATCGCGCAGGGGAAGTATGCGGAGGCAAAAACGGCCTTTGAGTCGGCACTTAAGGTCGTGCCCAAGTCCTATCAAGGATGGCTATCTCTTTCTTTTTGCCAATTTCACTTGGAGCAATATAGTGGGGCGATTGACTCAGTGGAAACTGCCGAGCGTTTTGATCCCCTTTCGCAGGAATTTCTAAACATTCAGCGGTTCATGCAATCTCGGAAATTTTCTGAGGCATTTCGCCAAGCGCTGGCGATGAATAGTAAATGTATCGGACATCCTCGCGCTGTCTTTACCTTGGCACATCTCCACCAAATGCGAAACGCGCATGAGGATGGAGCCGACATTTTAATAGAAGGTTTAGCGCGCTCGCCCGCCAATACGATGTTGCGTAAAATGCTGATTGGCGCATATGAAGAAAGCGGCGAGATTGAGTTAGCTATTCAAGAAGCCAAAACACTGATCAAAATTCAAGCCAGCTTCGAACATAGGTGGAGGCTTATCGAGCTGTTCATTCGGTATGGCTTTAACGAAGACGCCTTGCAAACCGCCGACAGCGTGAGGGCTGAATGCGACGTCAGTGACGCGATGATGAGCGAGCTTAATTTGTTGCGTGGGCATGCGCTGAGAACCTTGGGGCGTCGGCAGGAGGCCATAGATGCTTATCGGGCGGCTATCTCAGTTCATAAGCGAAGTGGTGCGTCTTGGTGGGCTCTCGCGGATATGAAGACTTATAAATTCTCCGCTACGGATATACAATCATTGGAGGCACTGTCGAGGGACGGTGCTATTCCCCATGACCCGAAAACCCAGATTTTATTTGCATTGGCAAAGGCGCGGGAAAATCAATCTGGTATTGTTGATGCTATGCCGGCTTATCATCGTGCAAATGCTTCATATTCATCTAGTGCGTTCAACTCGGAGGCATTTACAAAGGCGAGCCACGACGTCATCGAGGCATTTGGTTCCTCCGCATTGTCTAAGCGCGCCTTAGTCATACAAAATCAGCCTATTCCGATTTTCATAGTTGGTTTACCTCGATCTGGATCTACCTTGATTGAGCAAATACTGGCGAGCCATTCCCAGATTGAAGGAACGATGGAGCTTCCTATTCTACCAACTATAAAGCGCAAAATTCATCTCGATTGTGTCAGGCAATTCGAGCGCAGTTATCTGCAGGCCATAGGCAAGGTCTCGGAAATTGATCTCAAGACTTATGGAGAGGCCTACCTCGCCAAGAGCGCTATATTCAGACGAGAAAAGGCGCCATATTTTATCGACAAATTACCGCATAATTTTGAGCATATTGGCCTGATCCATAAGATATTGCCCCAAGCTATAATTATTGATGCGCGAAGAAATCCGCTTGAGTGCGGCCTAAGTTTATATAAGCAATATTTCGCAAGGGGCGTGAGCTTTAGCTATAGGTTAGAAGATATACGGACCTATTATCAAGGATATCGGCGAATCATGCGCCATTGGCATGACGGCTTACCCGGGTATGTTTATGAGGTTCAGTATGAAGATTTGGTGCTGAATATTGAAGGTGTCGTACGGTCCCTCTTGAATCATATCGGACTCGCGTTTGAAAAATCATGTTTAAAGTTCCATGAGAATAAGCGTTCCGTGAGAACGGCGAGCAGTGAGCAGGTTCGTCAGCCATTATATGCCAGTAGCCTTAACCTGTCGCAGCAGGTTGAAGGAGATTTAGCCATACTCCAGACGTTGACGGAATGAGCTAACTGTTGGTTTTAACCTAGAGTTGATGACCGGAGTGATGGCGGCTGTTGTCTGTGTCTTCGGCCTGAGCTTGGGTGCATTTTATCACGGCCCCGAGTCGTTCCCTTGTGGATCTCTGCAAGGCCTTGAATTTAAAATGGATTGGTCTTTTTTACCGTTCTGTGGACAGTGTGTGTATAGCTTTGCGCGGTCAAAAAAATACGCCGAAAATCCAATGGGTTAAGACTTTGGTAACCCTTTTTCGTCTTTAAGTAACATACTAGGTGTTGACGCTTTAGGGCAAATCAACACTATATATAGTAGAACGCTTAGGCGCATCCTACTTTTTATCTGCTTGGGAACACATGGAAAACCGTGTGAAGGGGATAGATTTGTGTGCGATATTTGGGGAATAAGACTATGATTGAATCAAATGAAGACTTTCGCACGGCTGAAGCCGCAGCGGAACTTGATGAACTGGACACACAGACTATGGACGTACTCGCTGCCGATTTAGACGACCCGAACGCACCTTCAGGCATACCGATGAGTGATGTTGTGGTCGCGCGCGAGCCAGAGCTTGAGTTCAAGGCTAAGGTCGAGCGTCCAAAGCAGGTCAAAGCCCGCAATGAACTGCTCACCGACTTCGGTAAGCGGACCTTGCTAGACCGATATTTGCTACCAGATGAGAGCTTTCAGGATATGTTTGGACGTGTCGCGCAAGCCTATGCGGACGATACAGCCCATGCGCAGCGTCTTTATGATTATATGAGCCAGCTTTGGTTCATGCCCGCGACGCCTGTTCTGTCGAATGGCGGCGCGGATCGCGGCTTACCTATCTCTTGTTTCCTGAACGCGGTTGACGACAGCCTCGACTCTATCGTCGATGTTTGGAACGAAAATGTCTATCTGGCGTCAAATGGCGGCGGGATTGGCACATATTGGGGAAATGTTCGCTCCATCGGCGAGAAAATCGGCCGGGCGGGTAAGACCTCCGGCATCATTCCTTTCATCCGCGTTATGGACAGTCTGACACTTGCGATTTCTCAAGGCTCGCTTCGCCGCGGCTCCGCTGCTGTTTATCTTGATATTCACCATCCGGAAATCGAAGAGTTCCTGGAAATTCGGAAGCCGTCAGGTGACTTCAACCGGAAGTCCCTAAACCTGCATCATGGTTTGAACATCACGGATAGCTTTATGGAGGCCGTTGCGGCTGGCGCTGATTATGATTTGATCAGCCCGCATACGAATGAGGTCATCAAATCTATCAATGCGCGCAAGGTTTGGCAGAAAATTCTGGAAATGCGCCTGGCGACAGGTGAGCCTTACATGGTCTTCTCCGATACGGTGAACCAAGCGCTCGCAAAACATCAGCGTGATGCCGGCCTCAAAGTGCAGCAATCTAATCTTTGCGCAGAAATTATGCTGGCGACAGGGAAAGATAAATATGATCGTCAACGCACGGCCGTTTGCTGTTTGTCCTCCATTAATGCTGAGCGTTATGAGCAATGGAAAGACGTCCCTGGCTTCATCGAGGACATCATGCGGTTCTTGGATAATGTCCTCACAAGCTTTATCGAAAATGCGCCTGAGCCGATGAATGATGCGAAATATTCAGCGATGCGGGAACGCTCTGTTGGTTTGGGCCTGATGGGGTTCCATTCTCTCCTGCAAAGCAAAAGCATACCGTTCGAAAGCGCGATGGCAAAAAGCTGGAACATGCGCCTCTTTTCAAAGATCCGCGGTGATGCAGATAAAGCGTCCGTGGTTTTAGCTGAGGAACGCGGACCTTGTCCGGATGCGGCAGATATGGGCGTTATGGAGCGCTTTAGCCATAAAATGGCGGTCGCGCCAACGGCGTCTATCTCTATCATCTGCGGGGGCACCTCTGCGGGTATCGAGCCTATTCCGGCCAATATCTACACCCATAAAACGCTCTCTGGATCTTTCACGGTTCGCAACCCTTTCTTGGAGGCGCTGCTGGAGACAAAGGGTAAAAATACGGATGGTGTTTGGGCGACAATCCTTGAGAATGAAGGCTCTGTGCAGCATCTAATTTGCTTGGATGACCACGAAAAAGCGACTTACAGAACGGCGTTTGAAATCGATCAACGTTGGGTCATTGAACATGCGGCAGACCGCGCGCCAATGATCTGTCAGGCACAATCTTTGAATATTTTCCTGCCGGGCGATATTGATAAATGGGATTTGCATATGCTGCATTGGACGGCTTGGGAGAAGGGCGTGAAGTCACTCTATTACTGCCGCTCCAAATCTATTCAACGGGCAGGCTTCGCAGGGTCTGAAGCCAAAACGGACATGGAAAAGGCTATGGAAGACGCCGCGCCAACAAATTATGCTGAGTGTATTTCTTGTCAGTAGTGAGCCGTTTGAAATAAAATAAGGCTTTAGTCCTGCATAAAATTTGAACCCCTGATACGCTTTATTATCAGGGGCTTTTTTATCTGAATCGGTCAAGACGGTTAGGTCTTCGTTTGGTGTATCCCGAATTTGAGCGCTTCTGGTGATGACTGCGTCAAGATTCAGACGGACGCTGACGTCTCCCAAAGCTCTGCACAATACAGAAAACGCATGCAATGCCTGCGTAACCCAGTATGAAGTGAACAAAATCGAGAACCCATAGGGCCGTCGATGATCCTCCAAAAAGCACGACGTTCCCCAGCACTGGCACCGCAATCATGACAGAGACGATGCCAGCAGTCATCTGATACTCCCAGAAAGTCTTACAGCGGGCGATGCGGAACAAGAGGAAAAGACCCAAGACCTGAACCGCGCTTATGACATAGGTGAATATCCTTTGAGCGACCCCGCGCGCTTCGGCCATAGATATCAGCTCGTCTTCCGTGCGTCCGATGAGCCTTTGCCAAACATCGTCAAATATGGTCGCATACCAAATGAAACCCCAGTGCGTGAAGGCGATGGTTGCTAACCCAATCGCCAGCACAATGCGGAGCGTGGCTATGGAAGACGTCGGTTTTAACATTTTAAGTCTCCTAGACGTAACTTGGGCTGACTGATGCCTAGCAAGAGATGTGCCGCAGATAGGCGGCACACGAAAAGGTGAAATTCAGAGGCCTGACGCCCTTTTTGTACGCGCTGCTTTTAGCCTGCGGCCTAACGCGTAATAGGCATCAATTTTGCATTGACTCCCCCGAAACGCGAATCCACGCAGAAAAGGAAGCATGATGTTACAAAATTGGACAGATGAGTTTTCTCGAGACTTCAGACAGAAAACATTTACCTTTAAGCATCGCTTAAACGAGACACAATTATTTACAGATGAGGCCCTCATTGACCTAATCGGCAAACATCCGTCACACTTAACGGATGTCTGCACAATGGGCCCCATGCATGATACCCAATATCCGGGCAAGCTGTTGACCGGCGATTTCCGTGACCTCACGCCTGAGGAGATATTCGCGGCTGCCAAAAAGGGGAGTGTTTGGATAAACCTCAGACGGGCAATGAACGTCCATCCTGAGTATGAGGAGGTTTTGGATAAGATGTATGGGGGCATCGCTGAGAAAACCGGCAAGAAACCTTTTAACGCCAATGGCGGCATTTTGATTACCTCGCCCGTCGCGCGAACACCTTATCACTTTGATAAAACAGAAACTATTCTCTGGCATATAAGAGGTCCGAAGCGGATATTTTTCTATCCCGTAACCCCTAAGTTTATACCTGACTCAGCTTATGAGAGAGCCGTCTTGGATATGCTTGAGGACGATCTTCCATATGACGCCGGCTTTGACAAAGACGCGACAATTTTTGACCTAGCAGAAGGCGAGGCGGTTACCTGGCCGTTGAGCTCTCCGCATCGTGTGGAAAATAAGGGATTTTGCGTTTCTGTGACAACAGAGTTCTCGTCGAAGGAAAGCGCCTTAAAAAATGCTGCCATGATCGCAAATGCCACTATGCGGCATAAAATGGGACTAAATCCAACTTGGACAGACGCATCGCCGATCGGGCGGGCTCTACAATCCTCATTTGGTCTCGTTCTCAAAAAGACGGGCATGGCGAAAAAAATCGAGAAAGATGATTACGTTGTCTTTAAACTCAGCATGGACGCGCCCGGAAATATCGAAAGAATCGATCCCTTCATTCGCGATTTCTAAGACAATAGGATTATTTAAAGCGCGGTCTGAATTTTCAAATCGTTCAGATCGCGCCCATCAGGCCCAGAAGTTGGAACCGCGCAGTCTCTTCGGCATTTTGAGCCTGAACAAGGTTGATCTCCGCATCGAAGAGATTTTGCTGAACGGTTAGAACATCAAGCGCCGTCGCAAGACCTGCATTTCTTTGCATGACGATTGCCTCATAAGCTTTCTGCGAGGCTGTCTTCTGGAGCTGGTTCGGACCTATGCTACGCCGCGCGGATTGAATGCTCGACCAGAGCTGTTCAATACGTTCATTGAGATTGTCATGCAGTTCCCGAGACTCGAGCATGGCGCGGGACTGGGCAAGTGCGGCTTCGCGGACGCGGGACTTATTTTCCCCGCCGGATAGCAATGGCACACTTAAATTCAGTAATAGCTCGGCAGCGGTATCTCGGCGAATTGTTTCCGATTGTCCCTCCGCTGCCCGCAAGACGCCTTGCAAGGCCAATTTAGGTTTGCCGAAAGATTTGGCCACCTTGATATTATGGTGGGCTTCTTCTGCCCGTGTTTGGGTCGCGCGAAGTTGCGCGTTATTTTTTTGAGCAATCGCTTTAATTTCTTGGAGAGACGATGGCAGGGCCGCGGGCAAGGCGGGCATAAGACCCGGGGCTTCGCTACCCACCAATTTTTTGTAATTACTTTCACTGGCTTCCAGATTGGCGCGGCCTTGTTCTAGTCGAGACTTCACAGTGGCTAAGCGGGCCTCCAATAGAGCCTCATCGGTCCGGGTATTTTCTCCCGCATTTACCAGGGCTTTTACAGTGCGCTGTTGCTCCTTCAGAAGCTCTACATTCTGAGAATAAATCTCTATCAATTGGCGATCACGGATCACGTTAAGATGCGCGATTGCCGTTTCTTGGGTGACGACACTTTCAATGAAATCATAATTGGCCTTCGCCGTCTCAATGCCAACCTGCGCAATGTCTTTTTGAGCGTTGAGCCGGCCTCCCTGATATAGGGGTAGCGATAGATTCAGGCTCGCGGCGCGGCGTAGACGAGAGTCGGAATCCGATCGATTTACAACATTGAAATCTGTCTCGGATTGGGTGGCGCCGACAATACTTTCAAGGTCCAACCTAAAGCGACTTTGGGCATTGGCTTGGACCAAACCTTCTTTGGCCTCTTGGATTTTTAAATCCTCAATCGCCAAGCGCGGCGACCGCTCAATCGCGCGGCTGAGAGATCTGTCAAGGGAGACGGGTGAGTTTTCCAGAAACGAAGACGGAGGTGTTACGGCCGGAGTATAAACCGAATGTCCATATTGCGCATCTTGTTGATGGGCTTGGACGTTAGGGGCATAATCCTGAACGGGCGTGTTTTCGTAAGGTCGCTGATAGGTTGCTTGGCGCGCCAAAGATGGTGAAATTGGCGTCGAGATTGCCTGGGTCTGCGGCACGCCGTGGGCTTGCGGCACATTGTGTAATGTAACCGCGTCATCAAGCTGATGGTTAAAACCAGGTCTTGAGGGGCTCCCCTGGAGGGGAGGTCTCGCAGGACCATAGCTCTGTGTCTCCACGCTATAGTCTCGATAATATTGCGGCGCAGACGATAATCCGCGCAGGGCAGGGGCCGTCTTATTCTGGGCCTGCATGACATATGGGCTGCGGGGGGACGCTTGCGCAGGATATGTCGGGTAATAAGGCGTGTACTGCGTAGAATTTACGGGGCTGTATCCAGTTTGCATGAAACTCGAATTAGAGCCATCAGCCAAGCCGCAAGAGGCCAGGCCGAGTCCCAGACTAGATAAAACAAGCGTAAAGAGGTGCGGATGTGGAGACAAGGTTCCCATGTTCTAGCCATCTCTCATTGTTTTCTTGAGTGTATTTTTAAGCGGATCTAGTAAGTAATTGAGCACGGATATTTTATCTGTTTGAATGAAAATATCTGCGGGCATTCCCGGCAATAAGGATTGCCCCTGAAGTTTTGATATTTGGTCGTCCGATATGTCGATATCGACCACGAAATAAGGAAGCCCTGTTATCTGATCCACAATACTATCGGCGGATATGAAAGACACCGTGCCGGCAAGTTCTGGAGCGAAACTCTGCTTAAAGGTGGAAAAGACGACGTTAGTGGTCTGTCCCAAGGTCACCTGATCTATGTCTTTTGGCATTACCCGCGCCTGAATAACAAGACTCTCGCGTTCCGGAATGATTTGCATAATTTCTTGCCCAGGCGCGATCACGCCGCCGACCGTTGAAACCGTCATTTCATGCACGACGCCCGATATTGGCGCTCTAACATCGACAAGTTTGTTTTTACTCGAGATTGTTTTCAACGCTTCGCTATAACTATCGGCTTTGGTTTCTGCCAGGCGCAGGTCGGTCAGTACTTGCTCGTCGCGAAGCTTCTGAATTTGACTAATCTTTATCTCGGTTTCTCTGACTGCATTAGCTAATCCTTCACGGCGCGACTCCAGTTTTGCGACAGCGTTCATCAACCGATTTCTATCGCGTTCCAGCTGAGTAACTCGGTCGCGAGAGACGAGGTTTCGTCTCAGTAAATCCGTCATTTTTTGAAGCTCTTGCTCAACCATACCAAGTTCGGATTGTGTGAAGTTAATTTCCGATACGACCCCGCGATCTTCGTCGCGGAGCTGCTCTATACGTTGGGAATATTGATCGATTTCTCCGAGGAGAGCGCGTCGCCGCGCTTGAAATAATTGCTCTTGGCCTCTCATGGCCAGGCCAACCTTTGGCGTGCCGCGCATCGTCGATAATGACCGGGACCACGTAATTCTATCTTGGTTGGTTTTCTCAGCAACCAACCGATTTATAAGAGCCTCGTTTTCATAAAAATTCGTCTCGGCAGCATTGAGGTTCGCATTAATTATCGTGGCATCTAACGCCAAAACCGTTTGGTCTTTGCTAACGACATCGCCTTCTTTCACGCGAATGTCGCTGATGATCCCGCCTTCGAGATGTTGGATGATTTTTGGTTTACCTTCAACCGCGACCTGACCCGTAGCAATGACAGCCCCTTGGATTTGCGCGAAAAATGTCCAGCCGCCAAAAATAACGGCCAATAGAAAGACACTTGAATAGCTATATCGAAGATATTTATTCAGAGATTGAAAAGATCCGCTCGAAGGTTGCTTGGGCGCGAGTCCACGAGCTTTGGCACGGCGGTCAGACGACCGTCTCTCCACGGTTGGCCGGGCGCCGTCAGCTGGAGCCAAGGGGTTGGCTGGCGGCGGATTAGCCTTTGATTTCTTCTTCTTTGTTTTTTTGAGAGGCTTTTGTTTGGGCGTTTTCAGTTTCGGCTTAACAGGCTTCTCTTTAGGCGCGGCAGCTTTCCTATTTTTGAGCGCTGTCAAAAGAGAGGGCTTTTTCGCTTTTTTCTGACGCTCTGTCTCGAGTTCAGGCGTTCGCCGCGGCGTGTAATCGCGTAAGTTAGGACCGCTTTGCGCTGTCGTGACTGGATATAATCGCTGATCTGTCATCTTAAGATACCCGATGGGCGAGAGGGGCGGCAGTGTATGATTGCTGGGTCGGTCCGGCTTGACGCGCGCTGTTTTGCTCTGTCTGTGTTTGCGAGGCGACCGGAGCGTGTGCAGCGGGCTTCCCTATATTGAAGACTTGTTCCTTCAATCCATATTTCTCCTGTTTTCCGCCATTCAGGACGAGAACTTTGTTCACGGCTGCCATTGCGGTTGGGCGATGGGAAATTATCACCACCGTCTTACCTTGTGACCGCATATATTGAATTGCGCCATTAAGGGATTGATCGCCTTGTTTGTCCAAATTGGAATTTGGCTCATCAAGAACAATGAGGCAGGGATCGCCAAAGACAGCTCGGGCCAAAGCCACACGCTGAACTTGGCCTACAGATAAAATTACGCCTCCGACGCCTAATTTTGTGTTGTAGCCGTCAGGGAGGCTCAAAACAAACTCGTGTAATCCGGCAATTTGCGCTGCGCGGATGGTGGATTCAGACGTCGCGCCCCGGCGGAAGCGTGCGATGTTCTCGCCAATTGTTCCATCAAACAACTCGACCGTTTGGGGAAGATAACCTATGTGATGACCCAGCTCATCGGTCTCCCACTGATCCAATGTGGCCCCATCAAGACGCACCGATCCCATTTGCGGTGTCCATATACCAACCAATAGCCTTGCCAGAGATGATTTACCTGACCCGCTATGACCCAAGACACATAAGGCATCGCCCGGTGCAAGATCGAAATTTAAGCCTTTTAAGGTAGCTTTTGTCGCGCCGGGAGGTCCTGCAGACAGGCCAGCCACTCTCAGAGCTCCGGTTGGGGCTGGCAGGGCAATTTTTTCTTCATCGGCCGGTAGGGATGCGTAGAATCCATTGAGTTCCCGATACGCATTTTTGGTTTGGATATAACTACGCCATTGACCAATAATCATTTGAATAGGCGCGAGAGCGCGGCCTAAGATGATGGACCCTGCAATCATGGCGCCGGGCGTGACAATCCCTTGGACTGCTAAGGCTGCACCCAGACCCAAAATGGCCGATTGCAAGAACATTCTAAATGCTTTCGACGTCGCGGTCGCGCCGCCGGAGATATCGCTGGCAGATAAGTCGCTGGCTTCGCCTTGCGTTTTGATATGTGCCCATCTCTGGCTCATGTCGCCGACCATGCCCATAGACACGACAGCTTCCGAATTTTGATATATTTTTTGCGAAAATCTGTGGCTATGGGCTTTCGCGTTTTGCGCCTTCGCTTCGTTTTTCCTTGTTCTCAATTCGGCGAGTATAGCAATGAATAGAACCACGACTGCGCCGAAAATAGCAAATACACCCAGCGTCCAATCGATCATGAAGATCACGGCGATATATATAGGCGTCCAGGGGATATCAAAAAATGTTGTGGGAGCAGGCCCGGTCAGAAACCGTTTCAAAACGGCCAAACTTTGCAAGGGATTTTGCCCCGGTTTTATTTTGCCTTTCGTGCCCTGCGACAGCCAATTCTTAAATAACGGCGCGCTAAGTTCACTTTCGACATAATTCCCAATCCGAATGAGTATGCGTGATCTTAAGAAATCAAGGAGTCCCATGAAACCATACATAAGGACCATTAAAATCGAGAGGGCCACAAGCGTGGACATGCTCTGACTCGTAATAACGCGGTCATAGACTTGGAGCATGTAAAGCGGGCCGGTCAGCATCAGAATATTGACGCACAGACTCAGCAAGCCAACCCCGACCCACGCTGGCCGCATGGACGTTAGCTTTGACCGCACAGGCGATTGCTTAGCCGCAAGGGCTTTAGATTTTCTATTAGATTCCAACATTCACTCTTAGATTTTTTTCTAATTATGAAACATACTAGGCATAAAATGATTTAAAATTGGATAATCGATTGTATGATCGGGGCGTCCGCGGGGTTAACGCGCTTTCCGCCGCGTCGAATTTTCACTCGAGAATATCATTCATAGATAATTAAGCATCACTTTCAAAGTTTGGCACAGCGCTTGCTACTCCTCTCTCAGAATACTTTTCAAAGGAACTGGAGTTTTAAGTGGCAATATTTTTGTTTAGATCAGGTGATGATGTTCATAGGGGGCCGATAGGAGAATATAATCAAGTTGATTATGATGCTCCGCTCTCCGAATTTGCGATATATCAAAATAATGACGGAAGTGTGACAGTCAGTCACCCAACCATCGGGACGGATACACTCATTAATATCGATGGTATTTGGTCGGATGCGGATCAGTCTTGGTACTCTATCGA
>CALDTL010000036.1 GCA_937923965.1 uncultured Caulobacterales bacterium | reverse complement strand
AGCGGCCGTTTTTGGGCGACAACGGCCCCTCATCCACCAGTTAAAATCAAGCGAATAAACGCCCCCTCCGCCTATAAAAAAACCCACCGCAGTAAACTGCGATGGGCTGATGTTTTTAATTAAAAGTTAGACCTATCTCTGGACGCGGCCGGATCCGTCGCCGCCCATGAGGGCTTCGACTTCTTTGCGGTTGACGCGGTTGAAGTCGCCGAGCACTGAATGTTTCAGCGCGGAGCCCGCGACAGCAAACTCGAGGCTTTGCTGACGGTCTTCATAAAGGTTCATGCCCGCGATGAAGGCCGAGGCGAAGCTGTCGCCGCCGCCGACGCGGTCAACAATATCCGTCAGCTCATATTTCTTGGAGGACAAGAAGCCGTTCTTGCGATCACGCATACAGGCGGACCAGCCATTGATATTGGCGTTCACAGCCGCGCGAAGCGTAATCGCGATGGTGTCCATGTCTGGATAAATATCGAGAACTTTCTGAGACAGCTCTTCATATTTGGACAGATCGAGGTGGCCGGAGCCACTCTCGACATCAACGTCCACAGAAATGCCGAGGGACTTCTGGCAGTCCTCTTCATTCGCGATACCCACGTCGACATATTTCACGAGGTCTTTCATGACCTCTGGCGCTGTCTTGCCATATTTCCAAAGCTTGCCGCGGAAGTTGAAATCACATGAGACTGTGAGGCCAGCTTTCTGAGCTTCCTTCACGCATTCCATCGACAGGTCCGCCGAGCCTTGTGACAAGGCTGGCGTGATGCCTGTGATGTGGAGCCATTTGGCGCCTTTAAAGATTGTTGGCCAATCGAAATCACCGACTTTAGCTTCGCAGATGGACGACGCGGCACGGTCATAAATGACTTTGGAGGCGCGTTGGTTTGCCCCTGTTTCGAGGTAGTAAATCCCAACACGCTCACCGGAGCGGCGGACGTGTTCCGTGTTGACGCCCAAAGCCCGAAGAGAATTAATCGCGCTCTGGCCGATGTCATTATCCGGCAGGGCAGAAATGAAACCCGCGTCGAGGCCATAATTACACAGCGAAACAGCGACGTTCGCCTCGCCGCCGCCAAATGTGGCTTCGAATGATGGGGATTGGAAAAAGCGCTCATAGCCGTTAGTCCGAAGACGCAGCATGATTTCGCCGAAAGATAGAAAGTCAGTCATGGGATAGGTCCTCTTATGCGTTTGCGATGGCAATCGCGTCTTTTGCTAATTTTGTGATGGCCGCGAAATCGCCGGCTGCGATCGCGTCTTTTGGGGTGAGCCAAGAGCCGCCGCAGGCGAGCACCGCGGGCACATCAATATGCTCTTTCAGGTTCCCGGGATTGACGCCGCCTGTTGGCATGAAACGCACGTCGCGGAAAACGGAAGAGAGCGCTTTGATCATTTTTGGACCGCCGACGAGGGAGGACGGGAAGAGCTTTACAGTGCGCAAGCCCATATTCCACGCTTGCTGCAGTTCGGTCGCCGTTGAGACCCCCGGCAAGATAGGCATATCAATGGATTGGGCGAATTTTACGGAGGCCGGATCGAGTCCAGGCGACACAATAAAGGTCGCGCCGCGGCGCGCGACTTCTTGGCTCTGGTCCGCGCTGAGAACTGTCCCTGCCCCGACATGGGCGTGCGGAAATTCTTTGGCGATGGCCTCTAGGCAATCCAAAGCCGCGTCTGTGCGCAAGACGACTTCGAGAACGTCAAGGCCGCCTTCAAGCAGGGCTTCTGATACTTTTAGGGCTGTTTTGGGGTCATCGGATTGGACCAAAGGGACAACCTTTTTGGCTTCCAATGAGGCTAGGAGTTCGCTCATGATGTTTTCCTCTATGTAAACGATGTGCAGGTATAGAGAGGAAGCGACGGCGCTCCATGACTTTCCCTGAATTCTTTTTCTTATTGACAGTTCCATATATGGAACTTAATTCCTTATTTGGAATAATGATGAAAAACGTCGAAACTGTCAAGCGTTGAAACGTGACTTTTATTCGGAAAGGCCTGTATTTATGTCGTCGCTCGCCAACGCCTTTGCGATTATTGACTTTGTTGTTGAAGAGCAAGCCAAGGGTTTGAGCTTCACGCAAATCTTAAACCGGTCTGGATTGCCGCGCTCCAGCGTCCATCGATTGCTGAAAGATCTGACGGCCTTGGGCGTATTGACCTATGATCCAGACACAAAGATTTATCGCGGCGGCTTCGCATTGGCGGCTTGGGGCGCGCAGGTCACATCCAATTTAGATATCCGCCAAAACTGCCGCCCTGCCCTGAAGGCGCTCCATGATGCGCTCGGCAATGTCGTCACCCTAAGTATCTGCGGAGAAGATAGCGGGATTTATATTGATAAAATTGAAGCCCAAGATTTTGGGCTGCGGCTACATTCCGAGATCGGAAAGTCTTTTCCTCTGCACTGCACGGCGATGGGCAAAGTTCACCTGGCTCATGGACCGGACAGCTTGCGGGCGCGGGTTTTGTCAAAGCCCCTCGAGGCGCATACGGAAGCGACGATCACACAGGCGGATGATCTTTTGTCGGAACTCGAGCGGGTTCGCCTGCAAGGCTATGCGATTGATGACGAGGAAATCTCGCGGGGCTTGACCTGTATTGGCGCGCCCATTTTTGGCCTCAACGGCGAGGTGATAGCCGCGCTGAGTTTGACCGCGCCGAGTCATATTTACGAGTCAGGTATTCCCGAAGCCACCTTGCAGACGGTGCTGCAACACGCGCAGCAGGCCAGTTTGCGATAAGCGGTCAGGCCGCTGGTTTGCGCGGCACCATCTTCAGCTCATATTCCGCCAAATCACCAAATTTAATCGTGGATTTCGTGCCCGCACGAGACGAATGCACGCCCGTGATTGCGCCGCTGGAAATGAGACAATTCTCGGGGATGTCCATGCGGCCCTTCATGGCAATGAAGTGGTTCAATATAAAACGCAGAGCTCCCAGGGGGCCATTTTCTCCGGGGTTCGGTGTGGCGCGGCCAATCTCCTCATCGTCAATCGTTAGGACGACTTCTAAGTTTTCGAAATCCTCCAAGATGGAGAGCGGCGCTTCGGGTCCTAAGACTACACCCGCATTATTTCCAAGATCAGAGATGATAGACCCAGGCCCCAATTCATTGACGAGCGGATTTGGCGAGCTGGCAATTTCAGCCCCTAAATGCACCTTAGAAATAAAGGCGTGGGTCTCAGCGACCGTCTCTAGGGGTGTGTCCAATTTATCTAAATCTTTGAGTACAAAAACGAGTTCAGCTTCGTAAGCGGCAAAGCCGCCCTCAAATACTGTGACCTCAAGGGACTCCCCGCTTTTCACGGCATATTGTTGATCTGAAAACATCGGCCCGGCAACCCAATTCGCCGGAAATTGCTCCCGCCATTTTTCTGGAATGCCGCCAACTTTAAACCCGACGAGATCCGCATCCCATTTCTCCATGCAGCCCAGTTGCACCGCATAGGCCTGCTCCAAGGTTTGGGGGATTTCAGCGGGAAAGCCGTCAATGGCTTTGCATGCACGGCGCGCATCCAGAAGCGCTTTTGAAATTGGTTTCGGGTCAAAATTGGTCATAGCTATCTCTTGTTTCTGCGCGGCATAACCCACGTTAAAGGGTCAGACAACTCTATTGTTTCTGGATTACTCCTGATCCGCGAGATGGGCCTCGGAATGGAAGAGTTTATACGGCCCCGTCCAGCTCATGACTTTGCCGTTCACCTCCATGCTATGAGACAATGACGGATCCTCATCACCCGCGAGCCCCAGCCCAACCGTTTGGCCGTCCTTTGTTTTAATCAGAATTAATTCATTGGCGCCGGATTCGTAATGCGAAACAGATTTCACAACGCTATGACTGCCGATGGTATATTCGAGGGTCGGATTATAATCGCCGTGCGGTTCAATCACGGAGACAAAAGCGACTCCGTCATTTGTTTTGGCCCGCAGCATAAATCCGGGCTCGGGTTTCAAATTAAAATTCGGATCATTCGCGCCAATCTGGGTGAAGACAACTTTGGTCCCCGCCGGCACGGCAGATGACACTGAGTAAAATTTTCTATCGAGCAACCACGTGACCTGCGACAAGCCATCTACGGGGTTAGCGTCCGCCACTTTCCATAAATATTGGTAGCCATTATCAGTCCCCAATGGAGACCGCGAAAGCGGGTCCGCTTGAACGTCAAAATTTGTATCAATTAAATGCCCATTATAATGGAACGGCAAATCATAGCTGTGGGTGCCTTCGGCATGGGCTTCCGTTAAATCAATAATGACCGGTCCGTA
>CALDTL010000035.1 GCA_937923965.1 uncultured Caulobacterales bacterium | reverse complement strand
CTTTAAGCGATTCAAGAGTTTTTTCTCGGCACCTCCCTGAAAGACCTTCGTCACGAAATGACCGCCAGGCCGCAGGGTCTGCATGGCAAAATCAGCTGCGGCCTCGACAAGGGCGACTGTCTTTAAATGATCCGTTTGACGGTGGCCTGTCGTATTGGCCGCCAGATCGGACATCACAAGGTCAGGTTCCGCGCCGAGCAAAGCCTTAATCCGCGAGGGCGCTTTTTCATCCATAAAATCAAATTCTATCAAATCGGCCCCCGCAACGGGGTCAACTGGCAGGATATCAATCCCGACGACCCGGTCGGCTCCGCGTTTCATCGCGATTTGGACCCAACCACCGGGAGCGCATCCCAAATCCACGACAAGCGATCCAGGCTTTAGCAAACCGAATTTATCATCCAGCTCCTCAATTTTGAAAGCCGCTCTCGAGCGATAGCCTTTTTCTTTCGCTTTGCGAACATAAGGGTCGTTAATTTGGCGTTCGAGCCACAGTTTCGAAGATATTTTTCGACCCTGAGCGGTTTTGACTTTTGTGTGCAGCATTCGCGTCGCATCATCCTTATCGCTCTTGCGTGTCACCCGTCCACGTTTCTCCCCTTCGACTTTGGAGCCTGTCATCTTTCGTCTTGGTGGGCGGTCTTTATGGCTTGAGGGTTTTCGTGGAGGTTTACGTGCCATCATTTACCTCAATTTTGTCTGAGGACGCTGCAACATCAGCTTGGCTTGGACTACTGAGCTTTTGTGTCTTTTGCATGAGGCCGATGAGGATACCTTCTCTCAGGCCTCGGTCCGCCACTCGGATCATTTTGGACGGCCACATCTCGCATAAGACATCCGTGATCGCACAACCCGCCACTAACAAATGCGCTCTATCAGTCCCGATGCAAGGCTCATTTGCGCGCTCATCAAATGTTCGAGACCCCATATCTCTCGCGACACTTACGGCGTCATCGGAACGAAGCCAAAGACCATCAACTTTAGCGCGTTGGTAATATGGCAGTTTCAAGTGAATACCCGCGAGTGACGTAATCGTGCCGGAGGTTCCAATTAAATGCCCGCGTCCTTGTTGAAAAACATTGGTGAACCGTGTCTCGCAGCCTTGCTCTTTGATAGTTTGGCGAACCACTTCACGAAGTTCATCATACCATATTGTTTTATCTTCGATTTCCGGCACGCGCTCTGACAGAGTGACAACACCAATCGGTAAGGAGGCCCATGCACTGATCGGCGGACGATGCAGCTTATGATTAGCCCGATCATCTCGTAATTTTCGGACATCAACCCAGGATAGTTCTGTGGACCCGCCGCCGATATCAATAACGAGCGCTACATCTTTCGATGGGTCGACAAGATTGACACAACCCATCACAGCGAGCCGGCTCTCGACGCGCGGGCTGATGACTTCCAACGTGATGCCGGTCTCTTCTTTCACGCGGCGCAAAAATGCGTCTCCATTGCTGGCGCGACGGCACGCCTCTGTTGCAACGCATCGCCAACGTTTGACCCGTTTTGACTTAATTTTGGAGGCGCAGACTGCAATAGCTTCAACGGCAGCATCCATACTGCTTTCGCTCAACATACCCGTTGCGGCGAGGCCCTGACCAAGTCTGACAACCCGGCTGTAACTGTCTATAATTCGAAAATTATCCCCATGGTCTTGAGCAACAAGAAGACGGCAATTATTCGTGCCAAGGTCCAAAGCTGCGTAAGCCGAGGGTTTGCGCCCATTCGACCCTCGACCGCCTCCGCGGCCGCGCTTATGTCTAGGCCGTCTCCTTGGACCACGCCCATTTAGCGTCGCCTCCTCGGAGCCGGCTTTTTGCTCATCCGGCATGGCTTATCTCTCATTTGGCCGCAGGTCGCAAAAAAATTCGCGCGCGCACACGGCGTCGTCCTCTCCTTGGTAGGGCAGAATGAGGTCGCACGTAAAGGTTTATCTGAATGAGGACGTCAATGAATGTCGATATGATCGGAAAATTGGGCCCAATCGGGCTCTGGTTGAAGATCCATCATGGCATCATGCTGCGACAGATAGACTTTGCCGCTTAAAATATCGAAGAAATTTGACCGATAAAGCCGCTCTCGCACCGTCGATTGTATTTCGGATAAATGTAATTGGATATCTAATCGCTTCAACCTTCGGTTAATCTCGGTCAAACTCGACAACGCGCTCGCATCAATACGACTGACACCCGTACACATCAAAATCAAATCTGTCATTTTGGGATATTCAGATACGATTGTCGCGACCCTATCCTCCAGAAAACGCGCATTTGCGTAATATAAAGCCTCATCAATCCTCAAGGTCTTTACGATTTCATCCGTCTCAACCATGAATTTTTCCGCATCTCTGTAATGCTCTGTTCCCGGAAAACGGCCAACCAAGGGCATTCTTGGCGTTAAGCTGGAGCGAATATGCAAAGTCATAGCCAGAACAACACCGGCCAAAACGCCCCATTGCACACCCAATATCAGAACCGCGAAAAATGTAGCCAAGGCTGTTAGTCCATTCTCGCGGGAATAGGCCCATGTGCGCCAAATGCTACCGAAATCCAATAAATTGAAACAGGCCACGATTATCAACGCCGAGAGTACAGATAACGGCAAGCTGTATAATACCGGCGTCAATAGAAGCGCGGTCAACGCCATAAAGGCCGCCACTAACAACCCAACAAGCGGCGTTTTTCCTCCTGCAGAAAAATTCACAGCCGAGCGCGACATTGATCCGTTGATGGGGTAGCCGCCAGTTAATCCAGCAACTGCATTTGAGGCCCCGAGCCCAAGTAATTCTTTATTTGTATCTACCCGTCCCCTACGGCGCGCCGCGAGTTCTTGCGCCGTTGACGTGCTATCCACAAATGCGACAATCGCGATCACAGCAGCCGGAATGATTAGACCTTCATAAGACGCAATTGAAATATTAGGAAAACTCAATGGCGGCAAACCCGCGGGAACATCTCCGACAATCGATAATCCGCCTGACCGACCCAAATCAAAAAATTCACTAATGAGAACGAAAGCCGCTATAATTAAAATAGGGGCCATGCGCGCTATCATTTTGGCCGTCTTCGCTCGGACACCGGATTTGACGAGTAGGAGAGGAAGAAAACTCCGCACCGAGATAAAAAGCGCAATGGCAAGACCGCCCGTCATCAAGGCCAATGCGTTCGAATTTGGGAGTTGGGAAATCAGGCTGGAAATCATACCAAAGGCCGTGTGAGCCTCTACGTCTAAACCTAACAAATGCTTGGCTTGGCTAAATATAATCAGCAGCGCAGCCCCGGTGATATAAGCTGAAACGACGGGCCGAGAGACAAAATTCATCAAGAAACCGGCTTTCAAAAACCCCGCAATGATGAGCATTCCACCCGTTATTAGCGCCAAAGCGCCAGCGCTCACTATTCGGGTGCCTTCAGGTAGGGTCGCAATGCAAGCCGCTGTCATGAGAGATATCACGGCCGTCGGCCCAACATTTAGATAGTTCGACGACCCCAGCAAGGCATAAGCGACTAGCGGGAAAATGGAGGCATATATCCCGACTTGCGGGGGAAGTCCGGCCAGCAACGCATAAGCCAAACATTGCGGCACAAGAAGTATGGTCACAACGATCGCCGCCAACAAGTCGTCAGCAAAAATTTTACCACTATAGCCATTAAGCCATTTATATTGGGTCTTGAATGCGGCCTTAATGCTCATCTACGAGGCCTTAGAGATAATTCACGACTGAATGAACCCCGCCTCATTCAGACCGATCCTTCACAAATTGCTCTAAAGGCAGCCTAATCTGCTCAAGATTAAACCCTGTCGTTTCGAGGGCTTCCATAACGCCATCTACTCCCAATTTATCAACATGGGCGAAGGCCCAGAGCGCGGCTGAACGCATTCCAGATGCACAAAAGGCAACGATGGGTCTTGGCATGGTGTTAAAAGCCGTAATCGAGGCCTCAATGGTTCCAGGCTGCAAACCTCCGGACATTGGTATATAGAAATAATCGACGCCTACAGATTGCGCCGTCGCTTCTAATTCTTCAGTCAAAGGCTGAAGCGGCGCTTCCATGTTAGGTCGATTATTGATGAACCCCATTACGCCTTGCTCGGCCAGGGCCTGCATTTGGGCCGGTAACAACTGCCCCGTCACAAAAACGTCGCCTGGAAGTTCTTTCATAATTTAGTCCAACATAGTCTTGGCTAGGTCCGCGATCGCGCCCGATGTTATACCGAAATGTTTAAAGAGATCAGCCCCCGGCCCTGACGCTCCGTAACTATCCATCCCAACAAATCCGCCTTTACGTCCAATCAACCCATCCCAACCTTGGCGAATGCCGGCTTCGATGGCGATTTTAGGAAGATCCTTACCCGAGACTGAGCGGATATATTTTTCGTCTTGCTCTAAGAACAGGTCTAAGCACGGCACGGAGACAACTCGGGCTGATATGCCGTCAGCCTCAAGCTGTTCAGCCGCCTCCACAGCAAGATGAACCTCAGACCCTGTCGCCATAAGCACAATATCATCCGCGCCTTTTCCCGCTCTGATAACATAAGCACCGCGTTCACACATATTTTTAGATGCCTCATCCCGAACAGCTGGCACGCCTTGGCGCGTCAGGGCCATAACAGACGGAGCCGTTTTGTTTTGCAATGCGAGCTCGTAACATTCGGCCACTTCGACAGCGTCTGCAGGTCGATAGGTGTAGCAATTGGGAATGGCGCGAAGGCTGGCTAAATGCTCAACGGGCTGATGAGTCGGACCGTCTTCGCCAACACCGATCGAGTCATGAGTGGCGACATAAATTGACCTCACGCCCATGATAGCCGCCAAACGCACAGATGGGCGGCAATAATCCATAAACACCATGAACAGTCCGGAATAAGGGATAACCCCGCCATGCAAAGCCATGCCATTCATAGCGGCGGCCATGCCATGCTCTCTGATACCCCAGTTAACATATCGGCCATCATAAGACCCAGCCTGAATTTCTTTTGAGGTTGCAGGCGTTTTTGTCTTGTTTGACCCTTCTAAGTCGGCGGACCCGGAAATCATGTCCGGTAGTAATTCTGTCAATGATGCCAGAGCCTTACTTGAAGAGGCTCGTGTTGCGAGTTTTGGTTTCTCCGCTGCAATGCTATCTTTGTAAGACTGAAAGCCTTCTAACCAACCCGCGTCTAATTCGCCCGCCATCGCGCGCCGGAAATCTTGGGATTCCTTATTGGCCTCAAGCCGCGCAGCCCATTCCGCATGGGCCTTGGCCCCTGCCTTAGCGGGTTTCGCCCAATCCGCATATACCGAGTCAGGAATTTCAAATGGCGGGTGCGACCAGCCGCGCGCTTCGCGTGTCCCTGCGATCTCTTCATCGCCAAGCGGCGCGCCGTGGGCTTTATTGAGACCTGCTTTGGTTGGCGCGCCTTTGCCGATAGTTGTTTTGCACGCAATTAACGTTGGTTTGTGTGAAACCTTGGCGTTGCGCAAAGCCGCCGCGACTGCATCACGGTCATGACCATCTATAGCGATGACATTCCAATTTGCAGCTTTGAACCGTGCGACTTGATCCGTAGAACTTGATAAAGCAACAGGCCCGTCAATCGTGATGTTATTGTCATCCCAAAGTACGATCAGCCTATTAAGGGCCAAATGACCGGCGAGACCAATAGCTTCTTGACTAATCCCTTCCATCAAACAGCCATCCCCCGCAATCACATAGGTATGGTGATCGACAAGCTCATCGCCAAATCTGGCATTCAATTGACGCTCTGCGAGCGCAAAGCCGACCGCATTCGCGATCCCCTGCCCTAGCGGGCCAGTGGTCGTCTCAACGCCTGGCGCGTGACCATATTCCGGATGTCCGGCGGTGATAGAGCCGAGCTGACGGAAATTTTTGAGTTGCTCCATATCGACCCCATCATAACCGGTCAGATGCAGCAGGCTGTATAACAACATAGAGCCATGTCCGGCAGATAGAATAAAACGATCTCGATCTGCCCAGTCGGGCGATTTAGGGTCAAATTTTAAAAATTGCGAAAAGAGAACCGTCGCGGCATCTGCCATTCCCATTGGCATACCGGGATGGCCGGAGTTGGCGCGCTGAACGGCGTCCATTGATAAAGCGGCGATGGCATTTGCCATGTCTCGATGCTGTTCGGCGGTAAACGTCAAATCATTCATGTTAATTCCAGCGATTAAGGCGACGACTCGCAAGTTATTGTTTAAGGCCATATGGCACATCGCTACGCTCGCCACTAGCCAGCCGAATCGGCTGTCCACAGCAAGTGTCATAAAAAACCACTTTCTCACGCATAGTTTTTCCTGAGGCGGTGAAAAGCGGTGGATTTTGCGCGTGTGGTGCGGCAAACGGTGACAACTCAGAACTGCGAGATTGACCATGATGAAAGCCCGCTCAGTCCTCGACCTTATCGGGAACACGCCGCTCCTCTACCTCAAAGATGCGTCAGAAATGACGGGTTGCGAGATTTACGGCAAAGCTGAATTTTTGAATCCCGGCCAGTCAGTCAAAGATCGAGCCGCTCTGTCTATCATCCGCGCGGCTGAAAAATCCGGCGCTTTAAAGCCCGGCGGGATTGTTGTCGAAGGCACCGCCGGAAATACCGGGATAGGGTTAGCTATGGTTTGCTCGGCCTTGGGATATCGCTGTAAAATCGTTATGCCGCGAACGCAGAGCCAAGAAAAAAAGGACGCGATCAAGCTGCTTGGCGCGGAACTCATTGAGGTTGACGCGAAACCTTATTCAGACCCTGGAAATTATATTCACGCATCCGAGCGCCTCGCAAAAGAGCTAAACGAGTCCGATCCGAATGCCGCGATTTGGGCGAACCAGTTTGACAATACCGCCAATCGTGACGCGCATATCGACACAACCGGACCCGAGATTTGGGAGCAAACAGAGGGGAAAGTTGACGGTTTCATCTGCGCGGTCGGCTCCGGTGGAACACTTGGCGGCGTCTCTATGGCCTTGAAAGCAAAAAACGCGGATGTACAAATCGGGCTTGCAGACCCTTATGGGTCAAAAATGTTCTCCTATTACGAAACAGGGGAATTGGTATCCGAAGGCAATTCAATCACAGAAGGCATTGGCCAAGGCCGCATCACGGCGAATTTGAAAGATATCATCGTTGATCGCCAATATCAGATTACAGACACCGAAGCCCTGCAGGTCATTTTTGAATTAAATCAGCTCGAAGGCATTTGCCTCGGCGGCTCCTCCGGCATTAATGTCGCCGGTGCCATTCATATGGCGAGAGATATGGGTCCGGGCCATACAATCGTGACTATATTGTGCGATTACGGGCAGCGTTATCAGTCCAAGGTCTACAATCCCGAATTTCTGCGAGAACGCAATCTACCTGTCCCAAATTGGCTATGCTAATCCGATGAAGACGGACGCCGAGCTCAGCACCAAACTCACCCATATGGGCCGTCCCGCCGCAGGTCTCGGCACATCCGTCAGCCATCCGCTTACGCGCGCCTCAACTCTATTGTTTGAAAAAGCAGAGGACCTTTATCGGAATGACATCCGGGGATACGGGCGCCACGGAACAGCGGTGCATGACGCCTTAGCGGAGCTGTTTACCGAATTAGAATCCGGCTTTGACACATTGCTATTTTCTTCAGGTTTAGCCGCACTGACAGGCCCCATTCTTTCAATGGTCAAACCTGGCGACCAAATCTTACTCACAGACTCAGCTTATGGGCCAACGCGGTCTTTCTGCCAGACATTTTTAAAAAGAATGGGCATCGAAACTCTTTTTTATGATCCTCGCATAGGGTCAAATATTGCCCATCATATAACCGATAAAACTCGCCTTATACTCCTCGAAAGCCCCGGCTCCCTCACATTCGAAGTTCAGGATATTCCGGCAATTGCAAAGGTTGCAAAGTCCCATAATGTGAAGACATTGATAGATAATACATGGTCCGCAGGCATCACTCTAAATCCGCTACCTCTGGGCATTGATGTTTCGGTCCACGCGGCGACCAAATATTTTGGGGGTCACAGTGACGTTATGTATGGCGCAGCCGTTTTTGCGAATGAGGCTGATTTCAAAAAGGCCCAACAAACGGCGAAGCAACTTGGAAATGCTAGCTCGCCCGATGACGCCTACCAAATCCTGAGAGGCTTCAGGTCCGTCCTCCCGCGGTTCAGGCAACAAGAAGCCACGTCACTCGCTTTGGCAGAATGGCTGATAACGCGCGACGACGTTCAACACGTCCTTCACCCGGCAGTCAGCGACCATCCTGACCACCAGCTTTGGAAGCGTGATTTTACGGGCGGCGGGTGCATATTTTCTGTCGTACTGAAACCCTTACCAGACAAAAATGTCTTGGAATTTATCGATGCCTTGAAGCTATTTGGCATTGGATATTCTTACGGCGGGTTTGAGAGCCTCGCAATCCATTGCGACCCACAATTGCGCCGGAGTCACGCCGATAAATTACCCGGCCCGCTCGTGAGGTTTGCTTGCGGCCTAGAGTCAATGGAAGACCTAAAATCCGATATAGAACAGGCCCTTGCACAAGTTTTTTAAATTTTCAAAATTTGTGCTTTTTACCCTTTTTCTGGGGATCGTGATTGCACTCGGATTTAGTGCGCCCGCGCGGGTAATCTTTAAGCAAGCTGATTTGACGCCGCCGTTTTCGGCTCCGGCCAAAATGGAAAATCCAGCGGCAAGCTTTGCCTCCCTCGAGCGCGCAATCTACGGCCCCTTTACCTCACCGCAAATTTTTGCACTCAAGACAAAAGAAACCTTATCTTCAAACTGGTTGGACGGACGAGCAAAGGTAGAGCGAAGAGAATATAGCGTGTCTCATGGACAGGCTCCTCAGCGGGTTGAGTTTATCATTTTAACGCCAGTCGCGAACCCGAACGCTCCCCTCATACTGTCCCAAAACTTTTCATCTAATCGCTCAATCATATCTAAAGGCCAGACATCTCCTATGGCCGGTGAAGCGAGGTCGATGGGGCCGCTGGGCGGAATATTCGCTTATTTTTTTGGACGATATATCGTCCGACCGCCGCTGGAAGACATTCTCGACAATGGTTATGGATTTATCACCGTTCATCCCCCTGACTACGTGGCGGACCGATCAAAACGCGGCACGGAACAACTCAATCTTATATTCGGTGATAGACGCGACCGTCCGGGTGCATTGACGGTTTGGGCATCCCTTACGACGGCTCTCGCGGAGGACTTAAAGGCGGAGCAACCGGACCGCGCGCTCATTGCTTATGGACATTCACGATATGGTAAAACAGCGCTTCTCGCCGCGGCCTATGGGCCATCCGTGGACGGGGCTATTGCGCATCAATCTGGCACGGCTGGCGCGTCTCTGATGCGAGACAAGCAGGGAGAAAGCCTCAAAAATATTCTACGAAGTTACCCGCACTGGCTGACGCCGATGGCCGCCGATTATTCCAGTCACCCCAAAAGCCTTCCAAGTGATGCCCACGCCCTTCTCGCAGCTATTTCCCCAAAACCCATCTTCCTCGGGAATGCCCGCCGAGATGTCTGGTCAGACCCCGAGGGAGCCTATCAAGCGGCCCGCTGGGCAGCCGCGCACACCCCAGAACAATTTTTCTCAGCGACGCGGTTAGATGACTTCAAACCAACCGATAACATCACAATATGGACACGGCCGGGCACACATGGTGTCGTCAAGGAGGACTGGTCAGCATTTTTAGAATTTTTGAACGCACATTTTCAACCGGCGAGGTTTCATGATTAGATCGATTGTTCGAACTACGAAGGGCGTTCCTGCAACAGACGGCGCAGGTGTTAAGCTCACACGTATCATCGCCTCTCCTGAACTTGATATGATAGACCCATTTCTGCTTTTCGATAGATTTGAGAGCGACAAACCACAGGATTACATCGCCGGCTTCCCAACCCACCCTCACAGAGGCTTTGAAACAGTGACCTATATGCTCGAAGGACGCATGCGCCACAAAGACAGTGTGGGCAATGAAGGCGTTATCGAGCCCGGTGGCGTTCAATGGATGAAAGCAGCCAAAGGTATTCTTCATTCGGAAATGCCTGAACAGGAGGCTGGATTGCTTCGGGGATTTCAGCTCTGGATAAACCTCCCGGCCGCTAACAAGATGGAAGACCCTGAATATCAGGAATTTACAGCAGACAATGTGCCCTTAGAAAAGCTTGCGGGCGGCGGGGTCGTTCGCGTGATAACGGGCACGACAGACAAAGGTACAACCGGCCCTGTGATCAATAAGCCTACAGAGCCGCTATATCTTGATGTTAGTTTGCACGCCACTGGATCGTTTAAGCAATCACTTCCAAAAACCCATAACGGCGTTTTATATGTCATCGATGGGAGCATCCGGATTGGAGAGACCGTCATAGAGTCTGGTGAGCTTGGAGTTTTGAGCCCCGGCGATACTATCTTCGTCTACGCCGGTGCTGAAGGCGGGCGTTTCCTCCTCATGGCCGGTAAGCGCCTCGATGAACCCGTTGCGCGCGGCGGCCCTTTCGTCATGAATACACGCGCCGAAGTCCTTGAAGCTTTTGAGGACTTACGCGCTGGTCGCTTTGTGTGATCCGGAAATTGGTGGCAGACCCATCAGGACTCGAACCTGAAACCTGCCGCTTAGAAGGCGGCTGCTCTATCCAGTTGAGCTATAGGTCCCCAGAAAACCCTTAATGGGTCCAAGGTAATTTTCGATCATAGTCAAAATTTTCGGCATATGATCTTGGAATACGCTTGGCCTTAGGCCGATTAACGACGCGATGCGGTATGTTATTCGCTTTCGCATAGGACACGGCGTCCTCTTTAGAGTCGAATTTCAATTGAAGCTGGGCTCGCGTGTCAGAGTTTCGTGTATTGCCCGTCAAAGGATCAATAACGCGAGGTTTGGAGGATTGATACTCCAGCATCCAGACACCCGCCGTCGCGCGACCAGAGGTCATGGCAGAGGGCTCAGCTTGAAAAATTTTAGCATACATAGGTGCGCGATAGCGCTGGACTCCCTAGGGGTCAATCAAACGATGCTCACATGTTCTTATGAAATGCAGAATTCAGCATAGATTTCACGTCCGAGAGACTTTGCGGCACACTCTGCGCGCCCCCGGCTTTCGTTTTTAACCGCTCTCGAACTTGTGTTGCCAGCGCCACGGATTGCTGCGTAACTGACGGATTATGAGGGCTGGCAACACGTTGCGCCCCTCTCGGCGGCACATGTCTATGTCCATCTCCATGCGCAGGGGGCTGTTGTCTCAAGGAATCTCGCGCGGCGATCGCTGCAAGAGGCGATTTACCGCCAGGGTTCATACTGCGCGCCCGCCAGCGCTCAAAAATTTTACCCATAAGCTGAGGCGTCGCGGTATCACGCTGCCACAATTCGGTAAATTGAGCGCTTGAACTATGCGGGCGATATTCGGCGGGCAAGGTATTCATTATAACTCGCATGGGCAGGTTTACAGACTCGCCGAAAACCATGGTTTCTGCTGTCCCCAATGACGGAAGGAAGGATAAAAGCTCACCCGCCCCATCTGGGACAGCGGCTCTCACGAAGTTCTGATCAAGCTCATTGGAGAGACGCATGGAAAAAATTGTTGAACATTGCGACAAGGTTGAGGGCTCTAATTCCGATGGGCGTTGAGATACAATAGCGAGAGAGACCCCGTATTTCCGCCCCTCTTTCGCAATTCTTGAGATAATTTTGCGTGTAGAATGAAATCCCTGAGTTCTATCACGAGGAATATATCTATGCGCCTCCTCGCACACCAAAAGGATAGGAATTTTGCGCTCCGACCATGTCGCAAGCTCAAAAGCAAGGCGGCTTATAACAGCCACAACGATATTCAAAGCTTCAGAAGGAATCCCTGAAAAATCCAAACAACAGATAGGTTTATTTCTCACGGGCAAGCGGAAGATCCGACCTATGATGTCCTCGATTGGACGCGGCGAGGCCTGATTCTTAAATACAAAATGGTAACGTGGATCCGAAATCAGTGTCGCAATCCGGCGCTTGAGTCGCTTATAGGGGGCTAGGTTACTGGCATTTTCCAACCGCCCCATCGCGTGATCAATCAATTTGGACACATCTCGTATCCGGTAAGGCACAGGACTATCCAATGTGATATGTGTTGAACGCTGCAGTTCAGCTTCAACATCATCAAGTTTTACCTGCACACTCGTATCACCTGTCCTGAGAGATCTGTCATACAGCCGCTTGGCTTTCAGCAAAACTTCATGGAGAATTTCAGTTTCTTCCCGCGCATGGTCCTCGATATCAGAGCAAAGCAATTCGCAGGTCTCAACAAAATCAAATAACCAAAGCGGCAAATCGAGCGAGTCTTGATTTATCACCTCGGCACGATCACCGAAACTGCGGGAATACTCATTGTGCGGATCGAATAGGACTATATGACCCATCGGGTTTTCGTTCAAAATCGCCTGGAGCACCAGCGCAACGGTACAAGACTTGCCCGAGCCCGTTGAACCGATGATCGCGAAATGTTTGGATAACAAATCATCGACCCTAACCTTGGCAACAATGGAGCTGTCTTGCTGTAACTTACCGATTTCAATGCAAGATTCATGCTCTCGATTAAAAATCAACATCAGTTCCGCTGAAGACATATTATAAACAGCTTCGCCCAAAACAGGAAACGATCGGACACCGCGGAAAAACTTAGTCTCCCGAGTTGTCTCATTCATGGTTATTTCGCCCATGATATTCAATTGTGCGAAACAACCATCTGACATTCCCTCCTCGTCATCACCGCCGATCTGTAATGAGCTGACCATTGCAACAACGAGGGATTTACCCGTCACGATTTTCAGAATGGTTCCGATTTGCGCCAGATTGAGCTGATTATTGCGAATAACGGACTTGTTGATGGAAATTGTGGCTATTGAAGACCCCACGTTCCGAATACGGCCAATTTCTACATGTTTAAAAGGCGCGACCGGTTGAGCGTTGGCAGCCGTCTGCATTGCATGTCCAGTAGTCATAGATAACAAATCCCTAAATCAAGGGTCGCTATACATGTAAGGCCTTATCAAAGCCTTACACCTGGGCATAAAATGAAAATCCGTGGTCGGGGCGGCAAGATTCGAACTTGCGACCCTCTGTTCCCAAAACAGATGCGCTACCAGGCTGCGCTACGCCCCGAACACGGTGGAGCGCTACTTAACCCGACAAATCTAAAAGGCAAGTGAAGAGTGAAAGGAAAATCAGTTGCTAAAGAAGGGATGCGTGATTTCATCGCCAGGACGAATGCCTCGGCGCTTAGCCTCACCGCCTTTAAGTTCGACAACTGCAGCAATAACAGCCTCTGATGAAGCGCTGCGCAGCGTGTAAGGTTGATGCGAGTGTTCAATCTTTAATATTTTGCCGTTTGAGCGAACGAATAGGATATCCAGCGGAATAGACGTATTTTTCATCCAGATGGTTGCGATTTTGGGCTCCTCGAACTCAAAAATCATGCCTGTATCGGGCTCCATTGACTCACGGAACATCATACCGCGCGCTTGTTGATCAAGCGTTTTGGCTTCTTCCACCTGAAATTCATGCGTCCCATCTTCCGATATGATCGTCAGAGGCTTCGGCTCGCCAAAGTCCACGACATCATTTTTTGATGTCTGCGCGAAAACTGGAGCGGCCAACAGGGACAATCCGAGCGTGAGTGTGAGTAAAGATTTCATAGGCAGAACATACATCTTCAAAGCCTAGAATGTAAATTGAAAATCAAATGAGATAGCAGCGCCAAGCGCACATGGTCTGAATGGCAGTCCCTAGGGGAATCGAACCCCTCTTTCCAGGTTGAAAACCTGGCGTCCTAACCGATAGACGAAGGGACCGCATCAGTCACTGTGGAGCGCGATATATAGGCGGTTTTCTTAGCTGGCAAGTAGCTTTTATGCGAAAACTCAATCTATTTCAGGCTATTTCAGGCGCCAAATCGAGGAGATGGAAATCAATGGACCTCCGGCCATTCCACAAATTTTCTTTGAGTCGTCCGATGGCATGAAATTTTCTGGGTCCGGCCATGAGCAAGGCCTCGTCGAGACACGACTCGGCTGCACCAAAACAAATCCCGCTGATAGAGCTGCCGTCTGAGTCGGAAAGTGTAAACCGGACATGACCCCCGACGGTTCGCTTTGCAAAAGAGACCGTCACGCCTGAAAACGCGAATGTTGGCTGCGGATTTCCTGCTCCATAAGGACCAACAATTTCAATAGCTTGCATCAAAGTCTTCCCGATTGCTGAGAGCGTTAAAACGAAATCAATTTTCGTAGATTCATTCTTTAACGCCGCCTCGACATCATCAGCCAGCCGGTGTGTCATAAATGCCTTGAACGCGTCGATGTGTTCCGGGGACATGGACAACCCTCCTGCCATTGCATGCCCGCCGCCGGACGTAAGAAGCCCTTCAGCTTTTGCCGAGGCGAGTGCGCCGCCAAGGTCAACACCCGCAATGGATCGACCTGATCCCTTGGCGACGGGCGGCACGGAGTCATTATCGACACCAATAACAATCGCCGGTCTACCAAAACGATCCTTTAGGCGGCCCGCGACAATTCCAATAATACCCGGATGCCAGTCCTGCATCGCCACAATGATAATGGGATCATCCAATTGCCTCTGAGCGAGCTCCAAAGCCTCTGACAAAATACCATCCTGCATTTGGCGGCGCTGCTGATTGACGCGGTCCAATTCTGCGGCATGCGCATAGGCGAGCTGCGCGTTCTCGGTCGATAGAAGCTCCGCTCCCATATCGGCGCGGCCAATCCGTCCACCTGCATTTATCCGCGGGCCCAAAACGAACCCCGCATGATAAGTGGTAAAGGGAGGCGCGATTGAGCTCACATCCGCAAGCGCCTCAATACCCACATTGCGGTTGGAGGAAAGCACCTTCAAGCCTTGCCGCACAAGCGCACGATTGACACCGCGCAGAGGCACAACATCACATATGGTTCCAAGCGCGGTGAGGCCCAGAAGCGATTTCAAATCTATATCTGGCTGCTGGCCCCTGGCACGCGCTTCTCTTTGAAGGGCAATCAGGAGCATGAATGTGACGCCTGCAGCCGCCAGATGCCCTTGTCCAGACATGTCGTCTTGGCGGTTAGGGTTCATCAAAGCCAAAGCTGGCGGCGGCATATGGTCCATAAGATGATGGTCAATAACAATGACAGGAAGGCCAATTGCATCGGCATGATTGAGAGCGTCATAAGCGGCAGCCCCGCAATCCAGGGTCACCACGAGGTCAACACCCTCGGATTTGAGCTGATCAAATGCCGCCGCGGACGGCCCATATCCCTCCTTCACGCGGTCGGGCACATATAGCCCGAACGTATAATCCATTGCTTTTCCCCAACGGATGAGTTGGGCCGCAGAGGTACCACCATCAACGTCATAATCCGAAAAGAGCGTAATCCGGCGACCGGCGGCAATATGGTCTAAAATCAGTTTCGCCGCTTTATCCGCGTCTTTGAGATCAGAGGGGTTTGGTATGCTATTTTTTAGAGTCGGGTTTAGAAACCTCTCAACGTCAGTTTCATCAACCCTACGCCCCAAAAGTAACGCCGCCTGTAACAGCGGAAGGCCCGTCGCGGCAGCATAAGAGTCCAAGGCTCCGGGGTCGTGCCGATAGGTCCATTTCCGTCCGGTTACCGAGCGCGTAATGCCGAGACAGAGCCCCTCATCGGGCTCATGTTGCGATGCGCCTGGCAACAAAATTACTCTGCCGCCTCGACATCGGCAGATTGCAGAAGCGCTTTCAAATTCCTTGCCGCCTGCCGAATACGTTGCTCATTTTCGACCAGGGCCATTCGCACATAACCTTCACCATTTTCTCCAAAACCCACGCCTGGTGAGACCGCCACATTAGCCTTCTGCATGAGTAATTTCGAAAATTCGACCGATCCCATATGTGCAAACTTCGGCGGCAGAGGGGCCCATGCAAACATTGACGCATCAGGAGACGGAATGTCCCACCCCGCGCGGCCAAAATTTTCAACCAAGCAGTCTCTGCGCTTGCGGTAGATTGTCCGCGCTTCATCAATACACTCTTGGGGACCATCAAGTGCAGCACATGCTGCGACTTGAATCGGCGTAAATGAGCCATAATCCAAATAGGACTTTACCCGGGTCAGCGCGGCGATCAGGCGTCTGTTGCCGACGGCAAATCCCATGCGCCAGCCCGCCATAGAATAGGTCTTGGACAATGAAATCGTTTCAATCGCCATAATCTCTTCGGGACCGATAAACTCAAAAATCGAAGGCGGGGCTTCGCCGAAGTAGATTTCCGAATAGGCTAAATCCGACAGCAATATTATATCATTGGCTTTCGCGATCTCTACGATTTCCTCATAAAAGGCACGATCTGCAGTCATGCCCGTTGGATTAGACGGAAAACAGACAACAAGCGCCATGGGCGGTTTCTCAGCCGCGGCCAAGGCCGCCTTGACGCCCGACAAATATTCTTCTGCCGTAATCGCAGGAATGCCTTGAATGACGGCTCCAGCGATTACGAATCCATAGGCATGTAGTGGGTAGGACGGATCTGGGGCATAGATTACGTCTCCCGGGGCTGTGATCGCTTGGGCGAGATTGGCAAAGCCTTCTTTCGACCCCATTGTTGCGATAACTTGATCCTCGGGGTCTAGATCCACGCCAAAACGGCGATCATAATAACGTGAACATGCTTGACGTAAGCCCTTGATTCCACGGGAGGCAGAGTATCCCGTCACCCGAGGTTTTTGGACAGTCTCAATTAACTTATCAATGACATGCGGCGGAGTTGGCAGGTCTGGGTTTCCGAAGCCAAAATCTATGATATCCTGACCCTCGGCACGGAGCTGCGCTTTGAGTTTATTAACCTCAGCAAAAACGTAAGGCGGGAGACGCCTAATCCGGTAGAACTCATCCGTAGGAATTTCTGGATTGGTTTGCATGACGGCCTCTGACTTGGCGGCTTATAGGGCGGCCTAACGGCGCGGTTTGTAATTTGGTATGGGCTGCGGAATAGGACCAGATGGCGGGTCGTCTTTCTTATAAGCCTGCGCCTTGGCTTTCAGGTTTTCATACTGACGGTTCGCTTCCGCCTCATTTGGTCCAGACTCCATCGGAATCCCGCTTTCATTATCACGCAAAGCCTGCAGGCTGCGAGCGTCATTGTCCCATTGACGATCCGACCTAATATCCGTCGGAGCACTAGGCGCATCCATTATATCCGGATAGTCATTTCCAATAGTCTCCGCATCCTCGCTAAATTCTGGGGACTTCATAATATCATTGATCTTTGGAAAACTGACCGTTTGGCAAGACGCGAGAGCAACCCCCGCGAGGGACGCAAGCGCGATTCGATTTAAGAGCAGACGTTTCATCATGGGGTCTCTATGCTCTAAAACCCATCGGCGGTCATCCTAATAATCGCCCATAATTCAGCTCTAAGGAAACACCCCTACTCCAGACAGGCCGAGGGTTTCGTCCCAGCCTTGTGTCAGATTATAATTCTGAATGGCCTGCCCCGAGCTACCCTTTGTCAAATTGTCGATTACGGAGACGATAACCGCTGAGTTGGGAGCTCGATCCGCAAAGATACCAATCTGGCAATGATTGCTTCCGCGAACATGGCGGGTTTGCGGAATTTGCCCCTCCGGTAAGACATGCACAAAGGCCGACCTCTTATAGCGATCCTCGTAGCCAGCCCGCAGCTGGCCAAGCGTCACATCAGGGTTTAGATTTACATGACAAGTCGCAATCATACCTCTATTCATGGGCAAAAGATGCGGCGTGAATCTCACGGTTGTCTTGACACCTGCGAACTCATGAATCGCTTGATCTATCTCTGGCGCGTGGCGGTGAGTCCCGATTGCATAGGCTTGGGCGCCGTCGGTTGTCTCCGAATAGGCGAAAGCCAAAGTTGCCTTTCGCCCTGCTCCGGTAACGCCCGACTTCGCATCTATAATGATTCCGTCTGGTGAAATTAGCTTTTTTTCGAGGCCCGGCAACAGAGCTTCGAGCGAACAGGTCGGATAACACCCTGGACAAGCTACAAGCTTTGCGCCCCGGAGATTGTCGGCGGCATACTCACTCAATCCGTAAATTCGGTCGTTCAAAAGCTCTTTAAAATCATGAGGGCGTCCATATGTCTTCGCGTAGAGTTCAGGGTCAGCCAAGCGAAAATCTGCGGACAAATCGATGATTGTTTCAACACGGTCGTATATTTCGGCAATTGTATCTTGGCTCGCGCCATGAGGCAGACAAGCGAACGCGACATCTATCTTATCCCAATCCACCTCATCTAGTTTTGTGAGAGGCGGAAGGGATTGACCCGCAAAGTTGCGAAAAACATCCGCATAATCCTCGCCCGCTCGGCTATGTGCTGTCATTGCCGCAAGGGTCAGTTTGGGATGCGCCAATATAAGCCGCACCGCCTCAGCGCCTGTGTAGCCTGAAGCTCCGAGTACAACTGCGTGTTTCATCTGACTTTATCCCATAAAAAAGGCGCCTCGGAGGTCCGAAGCGCCTGTAACCATAAACCCAAAATGGGTCGAAAAGCTTAACGCTTAGAGAACTGGAAGCTCTTACGCGCTTTGGCCTTACCGTATTTCTTACGTTCCACAACACGCGAGTCGCGGGTGATGAAGCCAGCAGCCTTTAATGGTCTGCGCAAAATCGGCTCATAATATGTCAGAGCTTTTGTGATGCCGTGGCGAACTGCGCCCGCTTGGCCTGACAAACCGCCGCCCTTAACGGTCGCAACGACATCGTAGGAGTCGACGCGATCAGCAACCTGAAAGGCTTGCGCAATAATAAGACGTAACACAGGACGCGCAAAATAGACTTCCTGATCGCGGCCATTAATCGTAATTTTGCCATTGCCTGGCTTGATCCAAACGCGCGCAATAGAGTTTTTTCGCTTGCCCGTTGCATAAGAACGACCAAGCTCATCAATTTTTGGCTCTGGCAATGTCGCTGGGTCAATTGCGACTGCTTCGCCGCCTGACGCCGGAACAGTTCCGTCAACGACGTTCTTTAGATCCGCGAGGGATTGTACTGTATCTGTATCCGCCATGTTCTTAACCCCGCTTCACGTTCTTTTCGGACATCGATTTAAAATCGATAACTTCCGGGTTTTGAGCCGTATGCTCATGCTCTGCACCTGAATAAACCCGTAGGTTCGAAAGCTGCTTGCGGGCCAATGGGCTTTCCTTTGGCAACATACGTTGCACAGCTTTGCGCATAACGCGGTCTGGGAAACGTCCGTCGAGGATTTTGCCCGCCGTCGTTTCTTTAATCCCGCCAACATAGCCTGTGTGGCGATAATAGATTTTGTCAGAGCGCTTTTTGCCCGTGAAGTGGACCTTGTCCGCGTTAATAATGATGACATTGTCACCGCAATCCATATGCGGCGTGTAGTCAGGGCGATGCTTTCCGCGCAGGCGCATGGCAACAAATGATGCCAATCGACCAACAACGGCATCTTCCGCATCAATGAGAATCCATTTCTTCTCAATGTCAGCGGTTTTCAGAAACTTTGTCGTTTTCATGATGAACCTTGAAATAGGAACACGCCAAAATGGCGAGTTCTGCGATGGCGCTACCTACGCAAGGCGACCTGCATCGTCAACAGACAATTTCAACTACCTATGCCAAAATGTGAATATAAAACAGTGGGTTAAAAATTAGGTATTATTTTACCGTATTATAATGACGGGATTTCCAAACAAGCGCCAAAGCGACCAAAAATACGAAAATCGATGAAAACTGATGGATCAAGGCAAGTTTGATGTGGAACAAGTCATTTTGAGCGCCCGTCAACAAGGTCCAGATGCCTAGAATGGCTTGCCACAGCAAAATAATCATAAACATGGAGGTGATCCCGCGCATGTGGGCCACCTTGCGGGCCGAAATCCAAACCCATATGCCGAGCGCCAGAATTACATAGGCGAGCATTCGATGATTAAACTGAATTGCCGCGGTGTTTTCAAAGATGTTCCGCCACAGAGGGTTTTGGATAAGATAACCCCCAGGGACGAAATCACCATCCATAAGCGGCCATGTGTTGTAGCTAAGTCCCGACTTCGTACCGGCGACAAAGGCCCCTGCGATGATTTGCAAATAAACAAGCGCCGCCAGCACCGCGCTCCGTTTAGTCATAACAGCCCCAACAGGCTTTAAATCAAATCCGTTTCGCGTCGATTTGAACAGCCAATAGAGCACGCCCAAGATGATAAAGGCGACACCGAGATGGGTTGCCAAACGATATTGGCTAACATTCACCATGCCCTCTTGCAGCCCGCTGTAAACCATCCACCAGCCGATCGCGCCTTGGACCCCGATGAGAACGGCCGGAATCAGGAACAGAAACCCCTTCCCGCTCGGCAGTTTTTTACGAAATGCGAACCACAGCAAGGGCAATACATAGGCCAAACCGATAAAGCGGCCCAGTTGACGGTGACCCCACTCCCAAAAATAGATAAATTTGAATCCAGCTAAATCCATATCTGGGTGTTCAGCTTCGAATTCTGGGATCAGCTTGTATTTTTCAAATTCGGCCAGCCAGGCCTCATGAGATAAGGGCGGTAGCGCGCCCCTAATAGGCGCCCACTCTGTAATAGACAGGCCCGAATTTGTAAGCCGCGTAGCGCCGCCAATCACAATGATCGCGGCAACCAAAACCATTGCAAAGAGAAGCCAGGTTTCAACAGATCTAGAACGGGTTTCAATCATGCCTGCGATATAGCGCCGAATACGCCAGAGTCGACGCGACATTTCAGTCCGTGACTCAATCCAAATTATAATCCGGAAGTTTTAAAAAGGCTGTTTTGAGGGCTTGGCCCCAATTATCAGAAACTTGCATAAAATATGGGTCTTTGGCGTCGATACGGCCATCAGATCGAAATTTATAGCTATCTTTTTCATAGACTTGAAAATCTAGAGGCAGGTCCACGGACAAATTCGCGGTGATAGTGGAGTCAAAAGACACAAGCAAAAGCTTCATGGCTGCTTCAAAACTCATATCAGGCTCGTAGGCCCGCAAGAGAATAGGTTTGCCATATTTTGTTTCACCGATTTGAAAGAAGGGATTATCTGTGCTGGCCTCAATAAAGTTACCCTCTGGGTAAATCATAAAGAGGCGTGGGGTCATACCGTCTATCTGCCCACCCATTATGAGAGTGGCATCAAAAGTGGAGGTCGCTTCCTGACCAGATCGTTCATTTTCATGGATGACTTCCCGGAGCGTATCTCCAACCAAACGCGCAACCTGAAACAATGTAGGAGCCTTTAGGATCGATGGGTCCCGATCGCCCGGTATTACGGAGCGTTCCTCAAGTAAGCTAATAACCGCTTGCGTCGTTGCGAGGTTCCCTGCGGTCAAGATGGTGATGACACGGTCACCCTCGACCTGCCATGTATGCATTTTTTTGACCGACGCGATATCGTCCAACCCAGCATTTGTCCGCGTGTCGGACATGAAGATGAGGCCCTTATTGAGGGTCATGCCCACACAATATGTCACTGATATATTTCCCTGTCTTGACTACTGCTGGACTTGGACTTGGACCTGAATCGACTCGCCGCTGCCACCCTGCGTAAGCCCAGAGATGGGGGAAGCCTGCGCATAGTCAAGCCCTGTTGCAATGCGAACGTAACGCATATCGGGGGAAATGCCATTGGACACATCGAATCCAGTCCATCCCAGGCTCTCAATCCAAACCTCGGCCCAAGCGTGAGTTGCATCCTGATTTACCCTGTCCGTCATCATTAGATAGCCGCTGACATAGCGCGCAGGATGTCCAGCCTTCCGCGCGGCCGCAACGAAGACGTGGGCGTGATCTTGACACACGCCTTGCCCCACGCTCATGGCTTGCTCTGCGGTTGTCGTTGGTTGAGTTGACCCGAAGGTATAAGTCACTCGCTTGGCAATCTGCTTTGATAAATCGTGAAAATCCGAAATCTGCGGGTTTGCCGGCAGTTCGTTTGACAATGCCTCTATCAGCGGACCCGCCTCAGTTAAATCAGTCTCCCGCAGAAATAACCATAGAGGCGTGTGACCCAAATGAGCTCCAACAATCCCATTCAAATCCGTCATTTGGATTTCACCATGAGAGGTGATAACCAGCTCGCTCACACCCAGTTCAAATGCGACCAGATGTGTTATGTTACCATGCTCATCTTCATAGGCGTTTTGAACAACGGCGCCCTGAATATCGATCGTCCAATCCAATATATTTTGTGCCGCACTCGGCTTGGGCGTCAGTCGTAACTGCTGCAGACCATAGGCCGGCGGCGTGTCAAATGCGTAGCGGGTTGTATGAGATATTTTTAACTGCATGGTCATTTGGAGAACTGAAAATCATGCTCAATCGACGCCGCTAACGCATTACTTCTCTCGAGAAATTTCGAGATAAAGCCGTGCAGGCTATCCTGAAAAATCGTATCAACCGTGTTTGAGTTCAAATGCTGCAAAAATTGGGAAGCGATCCCTGTAGATACTGAGACGTTACCATATGCATTGTCTAAATGACCCAAAATTGTCACAAGCTCGTTCACACAAAAAATTAATGATTGAGGTAAGCTCGTATCCCAGATTAAGAACTGCGCTATACCGCTGGCCGTAATTTCGTCCCGATAATGCCACCGGTAAGATTGCTCTGCCGATACAGAACGCAGTATCGTCTCCCATTGCAGGTTATCAAGCGGGCTGCCGACGTCTTCAACTGAAGGTAGCAAAACGTAATATTTCACATCCAAAATCCGCGCAGTATTATCGGCACGTTCGATAAATGTACCCAAACGGGTAAAGTCGTAAATATCGTTGCGGAGCATTGTTCCGTGCAATGTACCCTGCACTTGCGCGCTTTGTCGCCGAATAAGCCCAAGACTTCGGGCAGGTTCTTATACTCGATTGGGTCTTTCAGTCGGCGTGAAATCATCATCCAAGACTCGTTCACTGCTTCCCAGACATCGCGTGTCAGCGCAGTTCTAGAGAGCCGTGCATTATTTCGCGCATTCTTCATAACGGATATCACGCTAGAAGGATTATTCTGATCCCGCAGTAAAAAGTTGATAACTTTCATACCGTCAAAATCGCTATTCACACTTTGATAGGTTCCCATTGCCCCCGTGGTTGCGACAATAGACGCCCATTCAGAATGAGCAGAATCCGATTGAGTGAGAGCGATGCGAAAACCCGCATCCACGAGCCGAGCAATGTTCTTACTCCGCTCTAAATAACGAGACATCCAAAAGAGGCCGCCGGCTGTCTTGCCTAACATCGCTATGCCTCCAAGACCCAAGTGTCTTTAGTCCCGCCGCCTTGACTGGAATTCACTACCAAAGAGCCCTTTTTCATCGCAACACGTGTCAATCCGCCCGGTGTGATATTCACGCTGTCTCTGCCAACAAGCACAAAGGGCCGTAAATCAACGTGACGGGGCGTCAATTCCGAATTGGCAAAGACGGGGGTCGTGGATAAAGCCAGCGTCGGTTGAGCTATGTATTTCCCGGGGTCAGCGCATAGCTTCGCTCGGAATTTTGAGAGCTCTTTTTGGCTCGCTGCCGGCCCAATCAACATGCCGTAACCGCCTGAGCCATGCACCTCTTTGACAACAAGCTCATCTAAATTATCGAGAACATAGGACAGCGAGTCTGCGTCTGAACACCGAAATGTTTTTACATTTTTTAGCAACGCTTTTTTGCCTGTGTAAAATTGCACAATATCGGGCATATAAGAATAAATCGCTTTATCGTCCGCAATACCGGCACCTGGCGCATTAGCAATCGTCACGCCACCTGATCGATAAATATCGAAAATCCCTGGAACGCCTAACATTGACGCTGGATTGAAATTCAACGGGTCAAGATACTCATCATCTACACGCCGATAGAGGACATCTATCGGCTCATAACCGCGCGTTGTTCGCATACAGACCCGGCCGTTTTCTATTTTGAGATCATGGCCCTCAACTAACTCTGCTCCCATTTTATCTGCCAAAAATGCATGTTCGAAATACGCAGAGTTATGAACACCGGGTGTCAGCACCGCGAGTGTTGGCTTGGTCTTACATATATCTGGGGCGCAACTTTCCAGCGACCTACGCAAACTGTGGGGGTAATTGCTGACGCGTTCCACCTTATTTTTAGCAAAGAGCTCCGGAAACATCTGGATCATAGTTTCTCGATTTTCGAGCATGTAAGAGACGCCTGAGGGAGTTCTCGCATTATCTTCTAATACGAAAAACTCATTCTTATCCGTGCGAACTAAATCGACACCAACAATATGCGTGTATATTCCCCCTGGCGGCTTGAGCCCGATCATTTTTTGTAGAAAAGCCGAATTATTCGCCACTAGTGGTGTGGGCAAAACACCTGCTTTGAGAATTTCTTGATCATGGTAGATATCGTGCAAAAAGGCGTTAATGGCCTCGACCCGCTGCTCGATTCCCTTTGTCAATTCGGCCCATTCTGCCGCGGCTATAATTCGCGGGACGATATCAAAGGGGATCAAACGCTCCTCGGCATCCTTCTTCCCGTAAACATTAAATGTAATGCCTGTTCGACGAAAAAGCTCTTCAGCCTCTCGCATTTTTTTCCGCAAAACCTTTGGGTTTTGGGCAGAATACCACTCATGATAGGCGGCATAGGCTTCGTGCGGAACATCTTCCTGCTGAAACATCTCATCATAAAACTTTAGAAGGCCAACCACGCATCATAAGAACGAAGCCGGGCCGAGATTGCAAGTAGTTTAGAGGTTATCGGTTGCTGTCCTACGGAGCGCACAAAAATTGTGAGCGACGACATCAATTTTTTGATCCAACAAAAAAGTAAGATGGTCGGAGTAGCAGGATTCGAACCTGCGACCCCACGCCCCCCAGGCGTGTGCGCTACCGGACTGCGCCATACTCCGCTCAATAAACCATTAAATTCAATAGCTTAATCACCTCACTACCATCTCTCAGGCCAACATATAGCCTGACACATGGATTATTATGAGCTCGGATCAGCTCAAACAGGAGGATTAGTGCTCGAAATTTGGAGCTAAATCAACCCGCGGATTACCGCTTTTGAGTTGGATGAGTGGCATATAGAAAGTGCAGCAACGGATAAAAGGTCAAATGCCCCTTATCCGTCGCCATTAAACTCTCTAACCCACCTGGGGGCGAACAGGTTAGTTAGAGGTTTAATTTTTATTGATTTCTTAGAGTAAGAAATCATCCGCTGCCATGTCATTGATATCAGTGTTGTCCAATTGCAGGATATCACCGTTACCAAGGTCAATTTGAACATGGTTTCCGACCTGAGACATCGCGGCTGCGATATCTGCGAAGGAACCAAATCCGAAGGATGACAGATCGAGATTATCGTCACCGAAGTCATCGAAGTCACCGATCCGGTCAAACCCATCGCCGGCACTAAAGACGAATGTATCATCGCCTGCACCGCCGAAGAGCCTGTCAGCGCCGGCGCCGCCTGATAGTTCATCATTGCCGTCACCGCCGAATAAGCGATCGAGGCCTGCATCTCCATCTAAGACATCATTGCCAGCTTCACCTCTGAGGTTATCGTTGCCGTCGCCGCCGCTAAGGTAATCAGCGCCTTCGCCGCCTCTGAGATCGTCAGCACCTTCGTCGCCAAACAACATGTCGTCGCCGGAGTCACCCAAGAGAGTATCCTCCCCTAGGCCGCCAATGAGCGTGTCATTGTCGTTATTGCCTCGAAGATTGTCATTACCGTCGTTGCCTCTCAGAATGTCGTCGCCGTCGCCGCCGCGGAGAATATCATCCCCATCGCCTGCGCGTAGATCGTCATTTCCGTCGTCGCCGAATAATCTGTCAGCGCCCTCACCGCCGGAGACAAAATCGTCTCCAGTGCCACCCGTGAGGAAATCATTCCCCTCGTCGCCAAGCAGTCGATCATCACCGCTGCCGCCTATGAGGACATCTTCGCCCAGACCACCTGTCAGAACATCATTGTCATTGTTGCCCTGAATACGATCGTTACCGTCGCCGCCAATGATTATGTCATCGCCGTCGCCGCCTCTCAGATTATCGTCTCCCCCTTCGCCGAGGATCCGGTCGTTACCGATATCACCGAGGATCAGGTCCATGCCGAGGCCACCAAGAAGAATGTCATCGCCAGCATTGCCGCGCATGAAATCATCTCCTTCATTACCTCTGAGGATATCATTATCAGCGCCGCCGCTCATGGTGTCATCACCGTCGCCGCCTCTTAGATCATCCTGACCATTGTCACCGAGCAATCTATCATTGCCGGCGCCGCCGAGCAGAAGGTCAGCACCCGCTCCACCAGTGAGGAAATCATTGTCCGCATTGCCGGAGAGACTGTCATCTCCGTTGCCGCCGATCAAAGTATCGGTGCCCAGACCGCCCGAGAGCGTATCGTTGCCGTCCTCACCTCTGAGGCTATCGTTACCGTCGCCGCCGTTGAGACTATCCTCGCCGTCGCCGCCTCTGACATCGTCATTACCAGCATCGCCGAATAATGTGTCATCGCCGGTGTCGCCCAGAATGCGATCATCGCCTGCGCCGCCTGAGATCGTGTCGTCGTCGGCATTACCTCTCACGAAGTCATCACCGCCGCCGCCATCAAGCATATCATTTCCGGCTCCGCCAGAGACAACGTCATCGCCGGTTCCAGCGTCAACAATATCATCTGAGTTACCAGCCATGATGTCATCCTCGTCAAATTGGCCGACAAGAACGTCCGGACCGGCTGTTCCAACGATATAGTTCACTGCACCTGTAATGGTGACCGTGAGTTCTAGGCTGGCTGAGCCGTCCAACGAGCTAACAGTAATCGTGTCTGTTGTCGTTTCACCGATTTCCAGAGCTTGAACAGCAGAGTTAGTGCTATCCAATGTGAAGGTCCATGACCCGTCTGCGAGAACCTCAAAGGAACCGTAACCATTGTCACTTAACGTACCCGCGGCGATTTCGGAGATTAATGACTCTCCATCATCCGTATCACTGATCGTCAATGTGCCTGTGGCAGGCGTGGTATTATCCTCAATGACATCGCCGGTCGTAACGCCGCCCAAGACAGCGACATCATTCGTTCCGACAATCGTAATAACAGCCGTTTGCGGCGTAACGCCGCCGTCACCATCAACAATATCATAGCTGATTGTGATGCTTTCGGTTTGACCCGCTGGCAGGCTTTGGAAGGCACTATTGGATGGATCTACATTCAATGTACTTCCCGCCAAGATCATACCTGACTGGATACCCGAAACCGAACCGGCAACGATTGACAGGTTTGCACTGTCAACATCACTGGCACCTGAGAGCAGATCCACGGCGAATATACCGCCATCTTCGTTTCCAGAGGCTGTGACCTCCCCCGTCACGTCGGGCGCATCATTCGCGCCGTCAATCGTGATGGTAATGGTCTGCGGCGTGCCATCTTCAGAGAGAACAACGAAGGTATCCGTCAGGTCGTCACCCGCATTCAGCGCATCAACATCGGCGTTGGTATCATCCAATGTGTACGTCCACGCACCCGCTGCATCGACAGCGTATGAGCCGTAGGCCGCAGTGCCTGAGTTCGCTTGGAAAACATTGTCATTATTGTCAACGTCGGTCGCTGTCAGTTGACCCGTAGCTGCCGCCCCGCTGTTCTCAACAGATGTTCCGGTCGTGTCACCAGAGATGACCGCTGCAGAGGTATCCGCCGCATCATTCGCGCCGTCAATCGTGATCTCTACAGTCTGAACCGTGCCGTCTTCGGAGAAAACATCGAAGCTATCTGTCAGGCTATCGCCGACATTCAGAGCATCAACATCCGCATTGGTATCATCCAATGTGTAGGTCCATTCACCCGCTGCATCCACAGCGAAAGTGCCGTAGGTCGAGTTGCCGGATCCAACTTGGAAGGCATTATCAGCATTATCAACATCAGCCGCAAAAAGCGTCCCCGTGATTGCGCCCGCATCTTCAACAGCGGTGCCTGAGACTTCACCCGAGATAACAGCCGCATCATTCGCACCGTCAATCGTGATCTCTACAGTCTGAACCGTGCCGTCTTCAGAGAGAACGTCGAAGCTATCTGTGAGGCTATCCCCAACATTCAGAGCGTCAACTGCTGCATTGGCCTCGTCTAATGTGTAGAACCAAATCCCCGCTGCATCCACTTCGTAAGCGCCGTAAACCGCTGCGCCAGCAGCTGCCTGGAAAGCACCATCTGTATTGTCAACGTCTGCCGACGCTAACGCACCCGTGATCTGACCCGCATCTTCAACGGCGGTTCCGGAAACTTCACCGGAAATAACAGCCGCATCATTCGCGCCTTCAATCGTAATGGTCACGGTTTGCATCGTGCCGTCTTCAGAGAGAACATCGAAGCTATCTGTCAGGCTATCGCCAACATTCAGAGCGTCAACATCCGCATTGGTATTATCCAATGTGTAGGTCCACTCACCTGCCGCATCCACTTCGTAATTGCCGTAAGTCGCGACGCCGGAATCGACCTGGAAGGTGTCATTGTTATCCACGTCAGAAACAGTCAGCATACCAGTGATTGCGCCCCCGTCTTCAACAGAAGTTCCGTCAACATCACCAGAGATAGTCGGAGCATCATTCGCGCCGTCAATTGTGATCACAATCGTCTGAGCTGTTCCGTCGTCAGAGAAAACAACAAAGCTATCTGTCAGGGTGTCGCCAACGTTCAGAGCGTCAACATCGGCATTGGTATTATTCAATGTGTATGTCCACGCACCCGCAGTGTCGATATCATAAGTCCCGTAGAACGCTGGGCCTGAGTCCGCTTGGAAGAGATCATCAGGATTATCAACATCTGTGGCTGTCAGCTGACCTGAGGTCACAACGCCGCTGTCTTCAACAGAGACACCAGCGGTATCGCCAGAGATAACAGCCGCAGAAATATCGGCAGAGTCATTCGTGCCTTCGATTGATATCTCTACAGTCTGAGACGTGCCGTCTTCCGAGAGAACAACAAAGGTGTCAATGAGGACGCCGCCCACATTGAGCCCGTTAACAGCGGGATTGTCATCATCCAATGTGTAGGTCCAATCGCCGAATTCATCCACTGTGTATTCGCCATAAGTCGTCAAATCAGCATCTGCTTGGAAGGCATCATCAGCATTATCAACATCAGCCGCGAAAAGCGTCCCTGTTGTCGTCATACCACTGTCCTCAACAGAGGTGCCCGTGGTATCACCGGAGATCAGCGCTGCATCATTCGCACCGTCAATCGTGATGGTCACGGTTTGCATCGTGCCGTCTTCAGAGAGAACATCGAAGCTATCTGTCAGGCTATCGCCAACATTCAGAGCGTCAACATCCGCATTGGTATCATCCAATGTGTAGGTCCATTCACCTGCCGCATCCACTTCGTAATCGCCGTAAGTGGCGACGCCGGAATCGACCTGGAAGGTGTTATCAGCATTATCGACATCAGCCGCGAAAAGCGTTCCTGTGATTGCGCCCATATCTTCAATTGAAGTGCCGGAGTCATCACCCGTAATCATCGCTGCGTCATTGATTGGAGTCAAATCAAGCGATGCCATCGCAGCTGTTGCAACTGTGCCGTCGCTCACCTCATAATCGAATGTGACGTCTGTATCGTCATTCAAATCAGGGGTGAATGTCCACATGCCTGGCGCAGTCAAAACGAGAGAGCCAGAAGACGCCGTTAGATTGACGACAGAGAGGCTCTCAACATCGACGTCCGTGGCATTCGCCAATAAGTCGGCTTCCATGATGATAAAGTCAGTGTCTTCATCTGACGCCCCAAGGTCGACATCGCCAGAAATCTCAGGCGCATCATTAGAGCCCTCAATTGTAACGGTCACTGTCCGCGTTGACGACGCGCCTTCGCTGTCAATCACGGTATAACCAAAGCTATCCGTAGCTGTCTCGCCATCATCTAAAGCTTCAAATTGGCCATTTGGATCATAATTAAATGTTCCATCTGCATTGATTGTGACGGCTCCTAGGGTTCCCGACGTATTGACAGTGAATGTGTGACTGTCAGACGCATCCACATCTTCAAAGATAGGCGCAATGTTGACGACTGGGCCATCCTCACCTGCGGTCGCCGTTATATCTTGCGCAACAGGTGCATCGTTAGCGCCTGTAATCATAACGGATATCGATGCCGTTGACAGTCCACCATTTCCATCGGAGATCGTGTAGCTAAAGGTATCGACAGCTGTTTCGCCCTCTCCCAACGCTTGAAAAGCGCCAGTTCCGCCTGTGAGGTTATAGAAAATATTCCCATCGGAATTTAGCGTCACCTCTGCGCCCCAATCGGTGAAGAATACACCCGGAGTCGAGGCCGTAACCGTAACAGGACCCGTCGAGCTTCCGAGATCTATATCAGGATGATTCGCAGCAGCGTCAGTTGAGTCGTCAACGTCATCACCGCCAACAATTGTAAGCGAATGACCTTCAGCGTCAGTATCAACAACCATCCCGGCTGAACCGCCAAACACCGCATTAAAGGTCCCAATTGCGCCTTCATCTACGGCTGTCGTATCAGCATTGGCGATTGGGTTGTCGTTCGCACCTGTGATATTGAAGACAAGCGTGGTGGTATCCGTTGCCGTTCCATCAGTGACCTGAATATCGAAGGTTACAACTGGATTATCTCCGGCATCCAAAGCGTCTAAAGCTGCATTATCAACCTCGAAGCTATATGCCCCAGTCGCTGGATCAACAGTGAGTGTGCCATAGGCAGATGACTGCGTCATTGCGCTCGCAACGGTGCTGCCGTCACCAATCCCGAAAGATAGAGTGTCCGTGGCATCCACATCGGCCGCGGTCAGCGTACCCGTGATATCAGCAATCATATCTACTGCATCTGTATCTAAGATGGCATGAGGCCCCGCAGCATCTATAACTGGTGCATCATTTGTACCTGTAATCGTGACAGAAACTGTGCGTTCAACACTGCCGCCTTCGCCATCTTCAACACTAAATGTGAATGTTTCGATCAGAGTTTCCCCCGCAGCCAAATACTCAACATCAGCTGCATCAACCGTATAATTCCACGTGACTTCGCCGCCTAGACCTGTGCCAGTTGTGTCCGTCGTAACGCTAGCCGTCAACGCGCCTACAGCGTCTGCCGATGGCACCACAGCCGTAACAGAATGCGCGTCAGTTAAATCAACATCGGTAAAGGTAATCGTGCCTGTATCTGTGAGGCTACCAGCAGGTGTCACAAGCTCAGTGACTGCGCCTGTAACATCAGCAGCGGCAACAATCGGTGCGTCATTCGCGCCTGTGACCGTGATCACAACATCTTCTACGGATGACATTGCGCCTTGCGCGTCAGTCGCTTGGATTTGAACCGTAACATCACGGGACTCGCCCACAGCCAGGTCTTCAAAAGCCCCAGCTGGATCAAACACCAGATCCGTTCCGACAATCGAAGCCGACCCTTCTGTAATCAACGTGCCAACAATGTTATAAGTTAGAGATGTCCCATCATTTTCACTGTCAACGTCAGCACCCAAGCCAGAGAGATCAACCACGGTAGCAGACCCGTCGTCTTCACTTACAATCGCAGTGCTGCCAACAAGCGTCGGTGCATCATTCGTGCCTGTGATCGTGACAGAAACTGTGCGTTCAACACTGCCGCCCTCGCCGTCTTCAACACTAAATGTGAAAGTCTCAA
>CALDTL010000034.1 GCA_937923965.1 uncultured Caulobacterales bacterium | reverse complement strand
CCCGGAGACGGCATTGGTCCCGAAGTGGGCGCAGCGGCAATAGCTGTATTGGAGGCGGTCGCTGAAAAATTTGGCCATACGCTTGAGGCCGAGTTCCATCTAATCGGCGGCGCGGCGATTGATGCGCGCGGGACGCCTTTGCCTGATGAGACATTTGCGTCCTGCGAGAAGACGGGCGCGATTTTGTTCGGTGCTGTTGGCGGGCCGAAATGGGATCATCTCAAAGGAGCGGATCGTCCCGAACTTGGCTCGCTTTTGCCCCTCCGCAAGAACCTAAACCTCTATGTTAATATCCGGCCCTGCAAACCCTATCCTGCCCTCATCGACCGCGCCCCGTTAAAACGCGAGCGACTGGAAAATGTTGATTTTGTCGTCATGCGCGAGCTCACGGGCGGCATTTATTTCGGCGATAAGGGCCGTGATGATCAGGGGGCTTATGACGAATGCCGTTATAGCGAAGCCGAAATTCGGCGTATTGCGGTGAAAGCTTTCGACCTCGCGATGACGCGCCGTAAAAAAGTGACCAGCGTAGACAAATCCAACGTGCTCGAGACATCCCGCCTCTGGCGCGAGACGGTTATTGATGTCGCAAAAGATTACCCAGACGTCGAGCTGGAACATCTGCTGGTCGATGCCATGACAATGCATATGCTCACACGCGCGCAAGACTTTGATGTTGTCCTGACGGAAAACATGTTTGGCGATATTTTAACCGATGAAGCCTCTGTGCTCTGCGGGTCTATGGGCGTGATACCTTCTGCCTCACTCTCGGGTGGCAAGACAGGCATGTATGAGCCCATTCACGGCAGCGCGCCCGATATTGCAGGACAAGGCAAAGCCAACCCGCTGGCGATGATCTTATCTGCGGCTTGGATGTTGCGTTTGAGTTTTGGGTTGGACGCTGAAGCGGCCGCTATTGAAACGGCTGTTGCCACAGCGCTTGCAGATAACCAAACATCCGGCGATTTAGGCGGCAGCCTGAGCACGGCACAGGTTGGGGACTGGATTGCGGATCATGTCCGAGGCTAATCTTCCCGAGATAGATTTAGACGATCTTTGCGCGCGAATTGATGCGGCGAAGGTTTACGGGTTAGCGCAGCGCACGCCGACTCAGTTTGCGCCAAAACTTTCGGCAGCGCTTGGCCGTAATATCTGGCTTAAGCGCGAGGACATGCAGGATGTCTTTTCCTTTAAGATTCGCGGGGCCGCGAACCGTATTGCAAGCTTAAATGAAGCAGAGCGCGCGCGCGGGGTTGTGGCGGCTAGCGCAGGTAATCATGCGCAAGGCGTGGCCGCAGCTGCGAGGCATTATAAAACTCAAGCCCTAATTTTTATGCCTGTAACCACGCCGGTCATTAAGGTTAGCGCCGTCGAGGCGATGGGCGCGAAGACAAAACTCATTGGCGATACATATGATGATGCCTGCGCCGCCGCGATGAGCCATGCCGAAAAGACCGGCGCGGTCTTTGTGCATCCTTTCGACGAAAAAACTGTGATCGCGGGACAAGGCACAGTGGGCAAGGAAATCCTAGAGCAAATGCCGCGCACACCCGCAGCTGTTTATGTCTGCACAGGCGGCGGCGGACTCGTTTCGGGTATCGGGGCCTGGTTTCGCCGACATGCCCCAGATGCAAAAGTCATTGCCGTAGAACCCGAAGGCGCACAATCTCTTGGCGCGGCGCTCAAAGCGGGACACCCTATCGCGCTCGAGACAGTTGATGGTTTTGCTGACGGCGTTGCCGTGCGCACATTCGGCACGCTCACTCACGCAATTTGCACCGAAGTTGTCGATCAACAAATCTCTGTGACAAATGATGAAATTTGCGCAGCCGTCAAAGATATATTTGAAGCGACCCGCACGGTCGTCGAACCGGCAGGCGCTGTTGGTCTGGCGGGCGTTATCAAGCATATTCGAGAGGGCAATGCGCCAGCGGGTGACCTTGTAATTACGGTTTCCGGCGCGAATGTTAATTTTGACCGGATTGGCCATATGGTCGACCGCGCTGAATTTGGCTCCGGCGAGGAAATGTTATTCGCAGCCTCAATTCCTGAACAAGCGGGTGCATTTTTAAATTTTGTCCGCGCCCTCGGACAGCGCGCCGTGACAGAATTTAATTACCGCTTCGCAGACCGGCCAGAAGCCCATGTGCTGGTGGGATTGAAAACAAGAGATATGGACGACCGCGCCCGCGTCATCGCGGACATGGCCGCCCAAAATATTCACGTGACAGATCTTTCTTATGACCGTCTCGCCAAACGACATTTGCGTCATATGGTCGGAGGCCGCGGCGAGGGCCGTGCAGAGGCCATTTACCGCTTTGAGTTTCCCGAAAGGCCGGGCGCGCTGACCCAATTTTTGGAAACATTGGACGCCCGATGGAATATTTCATTATTTCATTACTCAAATCACGGCGCGGCGGAGGGTCATGTCCTTTGTGGGTTTCATGTCTCCAAAGAAAACATCGAAGCTCTAGAGGCCCAACTCGCGACAACGGGCTACCCCATGACACCGGAGACGAATAACCCAGCTTACGGATTTTTTCTAAGAGGGTAGACGGCTCTTAAGGCTCTTGCGTATCGATCAAAAACCAATCACGCGTTTGTGTAAAATCAATTATTGACCATTCAGTCCATATTCATATATACCTTCTCTTAGAAAGAGGCCGCTATGACAAATTTTATTGATACATATTTGCTGAAATCCGGCATGCCCGAAGAAGAGCTATGCGTGATTGGCCGCGCGAAGCGAGCGTTTTACTACTACGGTATTGCGGTAATGGGTACAACAGCCGTGACCCTCATGACTTCAGGCTTCATAAGAATACTTAGCTAAGAGACCCAGGACGATCGCGTTTTATAGATAAATTGCCCGCGATCATTCAATCGACGCCTCACGACCCCGCGCGCTTTCAAACAATTTAAATGCGCCACCGACTCGCCAACAGCCATAATACGATTGCTATCCGTGATTTCTCTGCGGAAGAGTACAGAATAAACGCCTGTGGAAAGCCTTGGGGTCCGGCAGTGCTCCGCCAAGCGTTTCAAAGCTTTTTCATGATGCTCAATAAGCTTGGACAGACGTTTGTGCGCCCCTCGGAACGGGATGCCATGCGCCGGCCCAATTAGAATATCTTCCGGAAACTCATCACGTAATTTATGACAGGATTGTATCCAATCCTCCAGAGGGTTAGCCTCCGGCTCGGTTGGCCAGACGGACACATTGGAGCTGATATTTGGAAGCAGCTGATCACCCGTCAAAGCCAAATTTAACTCAGGACAATACAGGCAAGCATGTTCAGGTGAATGGCCCGAGCCAATCACAATACGCCATTCTCTGCCGCCTATCATGCCCAATTCTCCGTCGGTTAAGCGGTCGTAACTTTGCGGAAGCGGCGCAATGGCTTTGCCGAAACCGCCAAAGCGCGCTTTGTAGAGTTCAATCTGATCATTGGTAAATCCGCATTTTCTGTAAAATCGAATACCCTCGTCAGGCGCCGCCTTGCCAGTGTCCGCCGCCATCAGGCGGCATAGAAAATACTCACCCCGGGTCATTAAAAGCGGCGCGCCAAATTTACGGCAAATCCAACCCGCAAGCCCTGTATGATCAGGATGCAGATGCGTACAGATCACCCTGTTAACGGGACGACCACCCAGAAGATCTTCAAAGTGCTTTTCCCAAATTTGTCGACTCACCCTGTCGGCAATCCCTGTATCAACGATCACCCATCCATCACCATCGCGCAGCGCCCAGAGATTGATGTGGTTCAGGCCGCTCATCGGCAGCGGAAACCGCAGCCAAAAAACCCCTGGCGCAACTTCGGTTGCAGCGCCCGATTCGGGGGCTTCATCGACAATAAATGTTAAGCCTCGCCCCTCATATCCACTCTCGCGCACGAGCGATTGGTCTGGGGCCGTTTTCTTAAGAGTCTCTTTCATAGGAGATAGATAGTCCATTGCAGCGTAAAAAACAGCATTGAATTGCGCCTGAGCAATTTGTCGCCCTCGCCCGTGCATGGACTTTGCGCCGCCTAGGTCATAGTTTGCAACAAAATCACCAAGACAAGGTCGGGGAATTTGCCCAAACTCAATTCTAAAATTAACCCAGATAGTTCGGAATTTCGCGCCAATCGTGAGGCGATGGAGGCGCTCGTAGCGGATCTGCGTGATAAGGTCGCCAAGATCGCTTTGGGCGGATCGGAGCGATCGCGCGAGCGGCATTTATCGCGCGGGAAACTCCTGCCGCGAGAGCGCGTGGAGCGCTTATTGGACCCGGGAACGCCGTTCTTAGAGCTGTCACAAATGGCGGCTTATGGGATGTATGACGACCAAGTGCCCAGCGCGGGATTGATTACGGGGATTGGCCGCGTGTCAGGCCGCGAAGTCATGATCATCTGTAATGACGCAACGGTCAAAGGCGGGACCTATTATCCCATGACCTGCGAGAAACAGGCGCGGGCGCAGGAGATTGCGCAGGAGAACCGCCTGCCCTGTATTTATCTGGTCGATAGCGGCGGCGGGAACCTGCCGAACCAAGCCGAGATTTTCCCGGGCAAAAATGATTTCGGACGCGCCTTTTACAATCAGGCCAACATGTCGGCAGAGGGCATCGCGCAGATTGCCGTCGTTATGGGCAGTTGCACAGCGGGCGGGGCCTATGTGCCGGCCATGGCAGATGAGAGTATTATCGTCGCTGACCAAGGCACAATTTTCCTCGCTGGTCCGCCTTTGGTAAAATCGGCTACGGGCGAAGATATTGATGCGGAAAGTCTCGGCGGCGGCGCGCTCCATGCGCGGACCTCGGGCGTCGTGGACCATCTCGCCGCGAATGACGCCCATGCGTTGCAAATGGCGCGGGATGCGGTGGAGACGTTGGGCAAAGCGAATTTGTCTTTCACTCCGGAAGACTATGAGCCACCCGCATATGACATCGACGAGCTGGACGGCGTGGTGCCGACCGATTTGCGCCAACCCTATGATTGCCGCGAGATTATTGCGCGCATCACCGACGGGTCGAAATTCACCGAGTTTAAGAAAGAGTTCGGCACGACACTGGTTTGCGGCTTTGCGACGATGCACGGCTACCGCGTCGGCATTCTCGGTAATAATGGTGTGCTTTTTTCAGACTCGGCGGTGAAGGGCGCGCATTTTGTTGAGCTCTGCGCGCAGCGGAAAATCCCGCTCGTCTTCTTGCAAAACATCACAGGCTTCATGGTTGGCTCTAAAGCCGAAGCGGGCGGCATCGCAAAACACGGCGCGAAGATGGTCCATGCTGTGGCCTGCGCGAAAGTCCCTAAATTTACGGTCATTGTCGGCGGCTCTTATGGCGCGGGGAATTACGGCATGTGCGGTCGGGCTTACTCCCCTCGCCTGATGTTCATGTGGCCAAATGCAAGAATTTCTATCATGGGCGGCGAACAAGCGGCAGATGTGCTCGCAACCGTGAACCGCAATGCAGCGACATGGACAGATGCCGAACGTGAAGCGTTTAAAAAACCCATCGTCGAGCAATTCGAAAAAGAAGGTCATCCTTACTTCGCCAGTGCACGGTTATGGGATGACGGGATTATTGCCCCAAGAGATACGCGCCGCGTTTTGGGACTCGGATTGGCA
>CALDTL010000033.1 GCA_937923965.1 uncultured Caulobacterales bacterium | reverse complement strand
GATTATTCCATGATCAAAGCGGGACCTTATAAGATTGGCCTGAATGAGACTCTCATCGGAATGACCATGCACAATTTCGGTATTGAGCTTGCGCGCGAGACGCTCAACAAAAGCCACTTTAATCGCTGCGTGATTAACGGCGAAATCTTCGATCCAAAAGGCGCGGTGCACGCTGGCTTTTTTGACCGCGTTGTCCCGGACGAGCAGTGGCCCATGGCTATCCCGATGGCGGGACAAATGTTTGGACAGGCTAATCCAAAAGCGTTCCGCGAAACAAAACTGCGAAGCCGCAAAGCGCTGTTTGCAATCCTCGACCAAGCGATTGAAGATGATCTAGACCCCTCGAAAGTCCATGCGCTGTAATTAAATAATCGCGCCTTTTATGAAACGCCAAACATATCCTCTGCGCGACGGCACGCTTTCTGCTCTGCATTTCGGCGAAATGTCGGAGCCTGTGCGCCTTGTTTTCCTGCATGCCAATGGATTCAATGCGCAATCCTACCGGGCGGTTCTAGAGCCGCTTGGTGTGCATGCCGTCGCCTTTGATATGCGCGGGCATGGGCAGAGCCAGGAGATGCCGCAGCCATCAAATCTTCCAAATTGGCACATTTTCCGGGATGATTGCGTGGAGTTTTTCGAGCGGCATTTGCCTAACCTGACAGATGGCCGTGTTGTCTCAGCGGGCCATAGTTTTGGGGCGGTATCTGCGATTTTGGCCGCGCCGATGATCAAAGAAAAATTAAGCGGATATGTTGGCTTTGATCCAGTGTCCGTGCCGTTTCTATTTCGCCTGACATCGGCGCTACCCGGCGGGCGGGCCTATATGAAAAAACGGGTTCCCATTGCGCGCAACGCGGGGCGGCGGAAATCTGTGTTTGAAAATCCCGAAGCCGCTTTCGCGCGCTGGCAAGGCCGAGGCGCGTTTAAAGGTATGGGAGATGACGTGTTGCGGGATTATATCTCCGGCGGTTTAATTTCGCGTCCCGACGGCCAATGGGAGCTCGCGTGTGATCCAAAATGGGAACAAGCCATTTTTGCCGCGCAGTGGCATAATTTATTTAAGGCGGCGCCTGCCTTGCCGGATAATTCAAAAATTATCTATGCAGGTGGGCGTCCGCCTGTCTCTTCGCGCGGCACGCGGCGCGCCGTGCAAACGGCTCAACCCAATATGGATGTCCAATTTGACGCTAGTCTTGGTCACCTCTTTCCCTTTATTCGCACGGAGTTGGCGACCGATTTATTGCGAGAGGTTTTGGGGGCGGCTTAGGCTTTGACGCCCGGTTTCATGGCGAGGCCTAGCTCGGCAAGTTCAGTCTCTGACGTTTTGACGAGCTTGCGCGTGTTCAGGTCGAATTTACAGCCGCTGGCCTGCATGGACACCCAGCTTTTCCCGCTCACCGGGTCGACAAGATTATGGACAAATTCACGGGTGTAAGGATTGGCACCAACGAGTGCGGGGAGATAAGCATAGGCATCTCCGTTCTTAGGATAGTTATGGATGACAGCACGCATTTCGAGCAGGGCTGCGCTCATACCAGTCTCGTGATAGGCGGGGTCTTCAAACTCGGGCCAGCCATCTCTAAACCAGGCCACAGTTGATGTCGTTCGTCCGAAAAAACTGCCCATCGTCACATGATTGGTAATATCTGTTTCGCTAACGCCGAATGTGCCGGCCCCAATGATGGCGGCTCCGGCGGCGTCTAGATCCGATAAGCTCATGCCCAGATGCGGGTCATTTGCTTTTATGTTTCTGGCCTTTGCTGGTAGCGGGAGCGGCACTGTGAAGGCCATGGCGGCGTCGCGTACGCGCTCCGGCCAAGGGAAGACTTTATCTTCCGGGAGATAAACATGCTCAATTGTTTCAACCACAGTCGCCGCAATACGCCCGTCTCGGTGGGTCATGATGTGGCAAAGCTGGGCCGTTGACTCGCCTAATTCAATAATGGCGGAGTCAATACGAAGCGGGTTTCCGGGCCGAGCTTCGCCTTGATACTTAATATGAAAGTCTCGGCACCGCACAGTGCTGACCACGCCGGGGCGAAAGGCGCGGGATAGACCTAAGCGAATAATTAATCCGCGTCGCGCCTCATCTGTTTTGTGAACATAGTGCCGCATGTTCATGTGATTCAGCTCATCACATTCCCAAGCGGAACATTCACCGGCCCACGTGAGGGTAAAACCTGATAAGATGTCGTTTTTCACAACAGGTAATGCACTATGCACAGCTCGCGCAAAGGCCGTAGTGCTCGACTACGGAGCGAGTCACGACAAATCCATCGGGTTTGCAGGCGGCGTGATCATGAGCGTGACGTTCCTCAACATCATGGCATTTTTCGCAAATGAAAAATTCGGCGAGGTGACGATGCGAGCCGTCGCCGTGGTCATGGGCATGGTCATGCAGATGATTATGATCGCAGGCGATAAAGGCGTTCAAGGCTTCGACCCGGTGAATAAGGCCATGACGGGACAGAAACTCCAAGGCGCGGTAAACAGTTGGCGGTTTGGGACTCCCCACATCGGGCCTTAACCGGTCTAGCAGGTCATAGGCTTTCACGGCTTTGCCGTCTTCAATAATCAATTCGAGCACGTGCGCGCGAAGAGGGGTGAACCGCTCCTTTGCGCCTTCAACGATGGTGCGTGCCTGCTCAATGCGCTGCTGCAGGGTCAATTGCGGATGATCATGGTGATGTGTTTCGCTCATAATCTGGGCTTATAGGTCAATGCAAAGCATGGGTCCAACAGCAATACGGTATTGATGCAAGCTATTCGGTCGGCTAAGGGCGCGCTTTATTTTCAAACTGCTGACGAAACTCGGCAAATATGGGGAACATCATGGCTAAGAATGAAGACGCCAACACGCCCACCGTCTCGGGCAATGTTATGTTTTACGAAAAACCTGTTCCATTGAACAAGGATCAGCATTCCAAATTCGGCGTAAAGCAAGTCACAAAACCTTTTGAATTTATGGCTGACCAGCATTTTCTACCGTTGACGGCCCCAGAATTTGGCGCGGCTTCAGCTTCCATGCCGATCATTTTCGCTGGTGAAGATCGCTCGCCTTTGGCTGTGATGGGCATCCGCTCAGGTGAAAACCTGTTTGTTAATGACGGTCAGTTTGAAGTCGATTTCTACATGCCAGCTTTTGCGCGGCGATATCCATTTGTTCTAGCCGGTGATCAGGCCAATGATCGCTTCGTTGTCTGCGTTGACGAAGACGCAGAATGCGTCACGGACAAAGACCCACAACAAATGTTCTTCGATAAGGAAGACACATCACAGTTCACCAAAGAGGCCTTTCAATTTTTGCAAAGCTTTGAGCGGGATCGCCAAGCCACGACGAAAATGATCGAAGAGTTCAAGGCGCTTGATTTGTTTGAGTCAAAGGAAATGAATTTCCAAGGCAATAACGCTGATGGCACCCCAGCCCCGCGCCAAAAAATTGCGGATTATTTCGCTGTTTCAGAAGAAAAATTAAAAGCGCTGCCGGACGAAAAGCTCGCAGAATTTTCCAAAAACGGCTATTTGGCTGTTGCTTATGCTCATCTCGTTAGCCTCGGTAATTGGCAGCGTTTGGTGAATATGACACTGCGCCGCACGCAAGCGGCTGCGAATACCTAATCGCTCTGATGATTGAGTTTAAAGCCCGCCCCTCTGAGGCGGGTTTTTTACTGCCAAAATCCACCTAAGATCGGGCCGCCGAGACCAGAAATTTCGGCCATTGATAATTTGTCAAATTCAGCGCAGATTTGAGGGAGTTATTTTGGAGCTCGCCCATGTCTTTGTCCCGTCGCCATCTTTTGCAATCTGCCTCCGCCTGCGCCGCTATGGGTCTTGCCGGATGTTCGCAGCCCGCCGTGGACGTCGTGAAACCTGCGGCGCCTGCCGGCGTCAAAACTGCGGCGAATGAAGCTGCGACATCCGTCCTGGGGGCCGCTAAAGATTTCATGCTCCGATCATACCCTGAAACGGCGTCTTCCATGGGTATCGATAAAGACGATTATGCTGCGCTGCGGGCGAGGCTCTCGGATCGCTCCCCAGCCGGGCAAGCGGAAATCGCGAAACAAACGCGCGCGCTTTCGGATGGCCTTGCCGATTTGGATATCGAGGCCTTATCCCCTGACCTTGCGCTGGATGTCGAAGTCGTGGCCGCTGTCTTTGACCGTAGCGTCAAAGGATTTGATTTTCCTTATGGGGATATGGCGCTGCTTAATTCCAACCTCTCTTACCGGCCCAGCCCCTATGTTGTCGCACAAAACACGGGGGCCTTTATTGAGATTCCGAGCTTCCTTGGCGCGTCTCATGCGATTGATTCTCTCGGCGCGGCAGAAGATTATCTCTCCCGTATGAGCGCCTATGCCGGGCAGTTGGACGGCGAGACAGACCGTATCCGCCGCGACGGCGAACAGGGGATGGTCTTGCCCGATTTCCTACTAGAGAAAACTGTCGGGCAATTGAAAACAGCGCGGGCACAAGACCCCAAAGACTGGAGCATTGTCAAACAATTGATTGTCGATGGAGGCGCAGATGGAGCCCTTAGCGTAGACGCGGTCCGTATTGCGAGAGACGAAATCGGCCCCGCGATGGATCGCCAGATCGCCGCTCTCGAGTCTCTCGCGCCAAAGGCAACAGATAAGGCTGGCGTCTGGGCGCGGCCTGAGGGTGAAGCCTATTATAATTGGGCGCTTGGGGCCGCGACGACAACAGATATGAGCGCCGATGAGGTTCATCAAATGGGATTAGACGAACTTGCGACCCTCCATGCCGAAATGGATCCTATATTACGAGATTTAGGGTATACAGACGGCGGAGTAGGGCAACGTATGGCGGCTCTCGCGGAAGACCCGCGCTATCAATTCTCTCCCGGCGATAAGGGCCGGGCGGAAATTATGGCCTTTATCGAGGACGTCGTGACAGATATTCGCGGACGCATGCCAGACGCTTTTGAAACGTTGGTTCCGGGGTTCTTGGAAGTCACGCGGATAGATCCGTCCGTCGAGGCCGGCGCGCCCGGCGCTTATGGCGGGGCAGGGTCCGTGGACGGGACCAAGCCGGGTCATTTCTGGATTAATCTGCGCAGTACGGATTTGCACAATAAATTTGATCTCGCAGATCTGACCTATCACGAAGCGATTCCAGGCCATGTTTGGCAAGGCGAATATACTTTCAAACAATCGCTCATTCGGTCCATGTTGGCGTTTAATGCCTATTCCGAGGGCTGGGCGCTCTATGCGCAACAAATTGCAGCAGAGCTTGGCGTTTATGAAAATGATGCGGCAGGGCGCTTAGGATATTTGCAATCCTTGGGCTTCCGGGCCTGCCGTCTCGTCGTCGATACGGGGTTACATGCGAAACAATGGACACGTCGGCAAGCAAATGAATGGTTCGTTGAAAATAATGGGTCCAATCCCGATGCGGTTCGCGGCGAGATCGACCGCTATTGCGCGTGGCCGGGACAGGCGTGCGGTTATAAGGTTGGACATTCGGCGATCAATCGCTTGAGAGAAAAAGCCCAGTCGGAGCTCGGCGCGAAATATGACTTCCGCCGGTTCAATGACGCCATTGTTCTGGGCGGGGCTGTGCCCATGACCGTGTTGGGCCGGATTGTTGACAACTATATTGCCCGCGAAAAAGCGGCGGGATAAGCTCTGGTTAGAAGTACAATCAATCTCATTCCCCACACGGATTTGTGCATCGAATTTTCATATCTTCTTGCGTAAACTATAGCTTATGTTTCGGTTTTTAATTCTTGCTTTGTCCTTTTGGCTGACGGCCAGCGCCGCGCAGGCGACTCAGACGATGCCATTGGATACGGGCCGCACTGAGATAACGCTCATATCTGGCCATGATGCCGTAGAACCCGGCACGCAGTTTACTGTTGCCTTGCGCATGGAATTTGAAGGTAACTGGTACACCTATTGGCGCAATGCTGGTGATAGCGGGGAAGCGGTTCAAATTGTTTGGGATTTACCAGATGGCGTCAGCGCAGGGCCAATCCAATGGCCAGCGCCTGAAGTGAAAACTGTCGGCCCCATCGTGTCCTATGCGATGGCTAGGGATGTTTGGCTGCCTGTTACAATCACGTTGGACGGCTCGGTAGACACCAATCAACCGATTACGCTCAGGGCCCATGCTTATTTCTTAGTGTGCGATGATGTGTGCGTGCCCGAAGACGGCGCATTGAGTTTGCCTGTGGGTATTGGCAGCCCCGACATTAATCCTGACGACATGGCAAAAATTCAAAAAGCCAAAGCGAAAATACCGCAAGAAGGCGAAGCTTTGGGGTCAGCGCACATGGACGCTGGCAAGGTGGTCTTCAATGTGAAGGGGCTACCAAATGGCTTCGATGACCCGCAGCTCTTCCCGCATGAAAATCCGATCATCACGCATAGTGACACAATTGATCTCGTCGCTGCGGAACAGGGCCTGCAGTTCCGAGCGACACCAGGATATGGTTGGGATGAGCAGACGCCGCCGAGTTTTAAAGCGACATTGGTTGCCAAGGATGGCCGCGCGATAGTTGTTCCCATTGCGACAGACTCGAGGGTCGAGATCGGGGGCCTAAAAAGCGGCGGAGCCGCTGTCTCTCTCGCAAGTCTTTTGGGTGCCGCGCTGGGGGCTTTCCTGGGTGGCCTCATCCTAAATCTCATGCCTTGTGTTTTTCCAATTATTTCCTTGAAAGCCCTGTCTATAACTAAGACCGCGCATGGCGAGCGCAGGACGGTCCGAAGATCTGCTTGGAGTTATACGGCGGGCGTCCTCGTGAGTTTCCTCATTTTTGCGGGGCTTCTGATCGCCCTCAAAGCCGCTGGCGCGTCTGTAGGCTGGGGCTTCCAATTGCAGTCGCCTTGGCTCGTTGCGCTTTTGTCGCTTTTACTTTTTGCGATTGGTTTAAATCTTCTTGGCGTCTTTGAAATTGGCGGCCGGTTTCAGAATATCGGCGCCAAAAGCGCTAGCGGTGACAGTAGTTTTGCTAGCTTCCTCACAGGCGTCTTGGCGGTTATTGTGGCGACCCCATGCACGGCGCCCTTTATGGCGGGGGCTGTCGGCCTTGCGTTAACTGGATCGGCGGCGGTAACGCTTATGATCTTCTTTGCGCTGGGTGTTGGGTTTGCTCTGCCTTTTTTGCTTATCGCTTATGTTCCTGGGCTTTTGTCCAAACTGCCAAAGCCGGGCCCTTGGATGGAGACTTTCAAACAGATCTTGGCGTTTCCGATGTTCGCCGCCGCAATATGGCTGGCTTGGGTTCTCACATTGCAGAGCGGTCCGACAGGCATTCTGAAACTCATGCTCAGCGCACTAGCGTTGGCGTTTGGTCTCTGGGCCCTTCGAAAATCTGGTGGAATTGCCAAGGTGTTGGCCGGAGTTATGATCGCGTTGGCGCTTATTCTTCCGTTCACGACCGCGCCCGCCGATGGTTCGGCAGACCTAAACTTCAATATATGGTCGGCGCAAGCCGTGGAGACTGCGCGCGCCGAAGGTCGTCCTGTCTTTGTAGATTTTACAGCGGCGTGGTGCGTGACCTGTAAGGTCAATGAAGCTCTGGTTTTAAAGTCGCAAAGGACCGCGCAGCTGTTTGAGGACACGAATACAGAATTTCTAGTCGCGGATTGGACGAATAAAGATGATATCATCGCCGCTGAACTTGAGCGCCATGGGCGAGCAGGCGTGCCGCTATATTTGGTTTATGCCCCGGGCGCAGAAGATGTTCGCATATTGCCCCAGATACTCACCTATGAGATTTTAAAAGAGGCGCTGGAGTAGGTTATTATTCGGCCGCAATTTTTAAACTGTCTTCAGCTCCATCCTGAACATAAACAAGGATATCTGCGGGCTGACACTCAAGCTCTCGGCAAAGCGCGTCCAGTGTCGAAAAGCGCACCGCTCGGGCCTTCCCTGTTTTTAAAATTGATAAATTGGCCAGCGTAATTCCGACGCGCTCTGCGAGTTCCGTCAGCGACATTTTCCGGTCCAATAAGACGCGGTCGAGATTGACTTTGATCGCCATCAGATCGTCAATTCTTGCTCAGCGCGCAGTGCAGCGCCGTGGCGGAAGGCTTCGGAGATCGCGGCGATGATAAAGATGAAGAACCACGTTCCAATGCGAATGTCGAGCCGTGACGGGTCGACATTTCCATAGCCGTCAGGGCCGCCCATGATGAACATGGCGATCATGCGAAAGACTTCTGTTGCCGCAATGATAATCCATATGGTCCGAAGTCTGGATACATTTTCCGGTAAAAACGGGTCTTTATGTATAACGGCCGTTACAACACGTCTGAGTAATCTTAAAACAATGAACCATCCGACAGCGATGACGGCGCTAGCCAGGCAACGCCCCGCCAAGGTTGATGAGTCCAAACCTTCCGGTAGATCGGCAATCAAGTTTTCCCGAAAGCCGCCCGGGATCATCATCAAGGCGGCCATGATAAGAAGGCAAACAAAGCCAATGGCTAACACCCATTGCCCGATGATTAAAATCACAGAGAGCATCTTCGCCATTGGGGCGTCGTTGGCCCGGAATTCAGTTTCCATGGTCATCGCCATATTGATAAACAATAATAGATGAGATGCAAGTATTGCAGACAGCTTTCGCGCGGATTAAGCGGCTGATGCTGGAGACCGATATGACAGAAACAAAATTAACCGCCGGTACAAAAATCGTTGTGGCCTCACATAATGAAGGCAAGGTGCGGGAAATTCGAAACTTGCTGCGGCCCTATGGTTTGGAGACCGTGAGCGCTGCAGAACTTGATCTGCCGGAGCCCGAAGAAACCGAAACGACTTTTGCAGGCAATGCGAAGCTAAAAGCCCTTGCTGCGGCAAAGGCCTCCGCTTTGCCCGCTTTGTCAGATGATAGCGGCCTTACGGTTGACGGCCTGGGCGGGGAGCCTGGGATTTATGCGGCGCGATGGGCCGAGCTCCCGCGCGTTGAAAAAGAAATCTATGGTCAACGCCGAGATTTTGACATGGCGATGTGGTATGTGAATGATCGGTTAGGGGAAACGGAAGACCGGAGGGCTCGCTTTATTTGCGCGCTATGCTTGGCTTGGCCAGACGGCCAGACGTCGGTCTATGAGGGCGCGGTTGAGGGGGAAATGATCTGGCCGCCGCGCGGGGATAAAGGCTTTGGCTATGATCCTATGTTTCAACAAATTGGGGCGACCCAGACATTTGCGGAAATTGAGCCTGAGGCGAAACACGCCATTAGCCACCGCGCCGATGCCTTTGCCAAATTTTTAGCGGATCAATTTCCCAATTAGGATGCTTAAGGGAAAAACGGATAATCTCGCGGTCTATATTCATTGGCCCTATTGCGCGCGTATCTGCCCCTACTGTGATTTCAACGTCTATAAACGGCGAGAAGATGACACGCTATTACCGGCTATTTTAGCGGATTTAAAACATTGGAGAGAGTTGGCAGGGCCGCGTCAAATTACATCGATACATTTCGGCGGCGGCACGCCGTCTCTGATGCGCCCGAAACAAATCGGCGCGGTCATTGATCGCGTAAATACGCTGTGGGGTCTGGGTGATATTGAAATTGCCTTGGAGGCAAACCCACATGAAATGAACGCGCAAGATTGGCGAGATTACCACGCGGCGGGCCTGAACCGTTTGTCTCTCGGCATACAGAGTTTCCGGGATGACGCGCTAAAGTTTCTGGGCCGGGATCACGACGGCTCAGCGGCTCGCGCTGCCCTTGATCTTGCGATGGAGATCTTTCCGAGCGTGTCAGCGGATCTCATTTTTGGCTGGGCTGGGCAAACCGAAGAGATGCTAAGCGGCGATTTGCAAACGTTATTGGCGGCCGATGTTCCGCACATTTCAACCTATCAACTCACGGTCGAAGCGGGGACAGCTTTCGCCAAAGCCGAAGACAGAGGGCAAAGCCGCTCTGTTGAATCTGGCCTATCGGCTGCTTTTTACGAACATGTTTGCGCGGAATTAAAGCAATCTGGGTATGAACATTACGAAGTTTCGAATTTTGCGCGGCCCGATCATCAGTCAGAGCATAACCTCGCCTATTGGCGTGGATGGGATTATGTCGGCGTAGGTCCTGGGGCTCACGGGCGGATTACTATAAATGGTCAACGTCAGGCGACGATAGCGCACCTCACCCCCGGAGCTTATGTGAGGGCGATCTTCGATTCGGGTTCAGCGATTGACAGCCGTGAGCCACTGACTGGCGAAGATTGGGCTGCGGAATACCTACTCATGGGGCTTCGGATAGAAGAGGGCGTGTCTTTGAGGCGCTACGCCGCATTATCGCAAAAGGCTTTATGCGAAACTGAATTGAACCATCTCATTCAGGGTGGATTTCTATTGCAACTAGGGGATCGGGTAAAAGCTACAGCAAAGGGGCGGCTCGTATTAAACGCTGTTACTGAGCGGCTGTTACTGACTTAAATGAAAACATCTCCAACATGAGTCAGAGGCTTGTGGAGTCAGTTGCGTATATCCGCCTAGCGTCTCACACAAAAAAGCCGGACCCTTTGGCCCGGCTGGAATAGGCATTGATAATTTGAAATCTAATTGTTCTTTGGCGCCAGAACCATGGTCATGAGGCGACCTTCAGTTTTAGGTTCAAATTCGACTTTACAATCATCAGCAAAATCTTCTTTGACGCGCGACAGTAAGTCCATGCCGCGATCCATATGCGCCATTTCGCGGCCACGAAAACGGACAGTTACCTTTACTTTATCGCCGCGATCAAAGAACTTCCGCATCGCTTTGGTTTTCACGCCGTAATCATGGACGTCGATATTTGGGCGCATCTTGATTTCTTTCAACGCTTGTGTGCGCTGGTTCTTACGGTTAGCAGCCTTTTTCTTTTGATTTTCGAAACGCATCTTGCCGTAGTCCAAAACCTTACAAACAGGTTTGAGTCCCGGGGCGACTTCGACGAGGTCAAGACCGGCTTCCCGGGCGGCAGCTAAAGCTTCGCTGAGGGGAACAAGTCCTTTTTTTTCTCCATCGGCCAAGATGAGCAGGACATTATCGGCGGTAATGTCACCATTGATGCGCGGGCCTTTGGGTTTTTTGGCAGGTTGGGCCGAAAGGGGTCTTCTAGCGATTGGGGTTCTCCTAAAGTTAATTCAATCGAGGTCTGTTAAGACAGCGATATGGCGCTTTTATGCCGCATATACAAGGGAAACCGCATATTTTGCTAAGGTTTCGCAAATCTAGAATAGACCTCTAAAAGAGCGGATTGCAGGGCTGTTTTGGAAAATTGGTCCGCAATACGGGCACGGCCCCCGGGTATATCTGTTAATGCCCCAATGCGATCGATAGCGTTGGCGAGCGCCATCGCGTCTCCGGGCGGGACGCGCCAACCGGCTTTGCCGTGCTCAACGACGTCTACTGCGCCGCCGTGATCAGACACGATAACAGGGCGTTCCATCGCTTGGGCCTCGGCGGCTGTCCGGCCAAAGGCCTCGGGGTCCGTAGAGGGGCAGATGACGATGTCAGCCGCGTAATAAGCCCGCGCGATATCGGTATCATGACCAGGAAAATAGACGCGGTCCTTAAGGTTTAATCGCGCGGCCTGGTCTTTTAATTCCGACACATAGGCCTCACGGCCTTGCGCATCGCCCAGCAAAACAAGGTGAAATTTATCATCTAAACGGGCGAGCGCCTCTAGGGCAATGGTTTGCCCTTTCCACCGTGTTAGACGTGCTGGCAGTAAAATCAGAGTTTTATCGTCTGGAACGCCCCATTGGGCGCGCTTCGCGTGTCGATCGCCTAAGTTGAAGGTCTTGGGATCAAAGAGCGCCATATCGACGCCGCGCGGGATGACTGTCATTCTGTCAGGGTCGACCCCATGTTCGCGCAATATATGATCCGCTGTATATTGAGAATTGGCGATGACAATATCGCCCTTTGCCATGATGGAATTATAAGCGCGTTTTAAGGCCGACCCCGCATTGTAAATCCCGTGATAGGTTGTCACGAAAGCTATGTTCTCTGCACGCGCTGCATAATAAGCAGGCCAAGCTGGGGCGCGGCTTCGGGCATGGACAATATCGATTTTCTGCTCAGCGATGAGGCGGCGAATGCCCGCGATACGCCAAGGCACAGTGAGGATATTCTTAGATCCAATTTGTCCGCTGTGATGAATACCGCCCAAAGCTTGGAGTTCAGGCACGAGCCGCCCGCCCGCGCTGAGCACATAGGCGCCATGCCCGCCGGCGCGCAGAGCTTCCACCGTTTCTAAAACAGTGCGTTCGACACCTCCGGCATTGAGGTCTGGTAGGATTTGCAGCACATTCATAAGACCGTCCTTAAACCAAATGGAATCAAAATGCCGAACTTTCTCGAGACTCCTAAAGGCGAAAAGATAGCTTATGAAATGAGCGAGGGTTGGGGGCCGCCTTTGATTTGGTGCGGCGGGCTAAAATCCGACATGGAGGGCTCAAAAGCCGTACATTTGCATCGCTGGGCGCGCGGACGCGGACAGGCTTTTATTCGTTTTGACTATTTTGGCCACGGACGCAGTAGCGGCAAGTTTATTGACGGGACCATGTCACAATGGGCCGCAGATATTCGATTTGTGAAAGATGAATTATGCCGCGGCCCCGCCATTCTCATTGGGTCCTCCATGGGAGGGTGGGCCGCGCTCTTGGCCGCAATGTCCAACTCTATGCGCACGAGCGGACTCGTTCTGATTAATCCCGCGCCTGATTTCACAGAAAAGCTTACGGTTGCGGGCTGGACCGAGGCGCAAATAAAGGCGTTGGAAAATGACGGCGTTGTGTATGAACCTTCCGGCTATGATGAACCTTATGCCTATTCGAAGGCACTCATTGAAGATGGTCGCGACCGCCAAATTCTGGATATGCCCATCCCTGTCACATGCCCCGTTCGTATTCTCCAAGGGCATGAGGATACGGTTGTGCCGTGGACACATTCAAAGCGGTTAGTTGACATGCTGACATCGAAAGATGTCACCTATACGCTGGTGTCTGGCGGGGACCATAGCTTATCGCGAGAGCGTGACTTAAAGCTGATTGAGGCGGCGATCGCTGACATTTCCTAGAGGAACTCTGCATGGTAATCCCCCTCGATAAACGTCCGTGTTCTGGGCCCTATTCGGGTTTGACCGCGCGCTCGGCCAGGCGGTTTCTAACGCAGAGCTTTCGGCAAGCTGGATTGAATTTCGCTGAAGAGGATGCTTTGGAAATCGTTCTATCCGCGACAGGGTTAGATAAGACCGGTTTTATGTTGCGCGGGCGGGAAGATCTCCATTCCCATGTTATCGACATTATAAAGCAGCATATGGAACGCCGACTATCCGGTGAGCCTGTCGACCATATATTGGGCTGGCGAGAATTTTTTGGACGGCGGTTTATCGTTAACAGTGATGTATTGTCCCCGCGGGCAGACACAGAGACTTTGGTTCGCGGGGCTTTGGCGCGCCTAGTCAATACGGAAAGCCCGAAAATCTTAGATCTCGGCACTGGCAGCGGGGCGATCGGATTGACTTTATTGGCAGAACGACCAGATGCAGTTTTAACCGCGACAGATATGTCCGCGGCAGCTTTAAGCGTAGCTGCAAAAAATGCGAGGCTTCAAGCGTTAGAAGACCGGGTGCAATTTTTGCGGGGCTCTTGGTGGGAGGCCATTCCTGCTGGCGCAAAATTTGATATGATTGTCTCGAACCCGCCTTATATCTCAAACGATGCCATGGAGACATTGGAGACAGAGGTAATATCTTATGACCCAGACTTGGCTCTACGCGGCGGGCCTGAGGGATTGGACGCCTATCGTGCGATTACCTCGGGCGCCAAGAATTTTTTGACCGCCAATGGTTGGTTGGGGTTTGAGATTGGATTTGATCAAGGCGCTGCGCTACGGGATTTGCTAAGTAACGCACCTTGGACTCATACCTGTGTAGAGGAGGTCTGTGTAGAGCAGGATTTGAGCGGTTTAGATCGTGTGGTTTGGGCGCGGCGACACGTGTAAAAAATCGCTTTTCATCCGCCTTTCACTTTGCTAGGCAAAATGCGCAGTCAGAGTCGTCTGAACATTAACGAAACAGACACCACTGCTAAAGCCGACAGATCAGGGGCCTTACGCGTATAGAAGCGTATTCATGCCCGAAAAGATTGTCGTACCATTTAAGGAAGACCGATGAAGCGTCAACGCGGCCGTAATCGCAACAAGAATAATAATCGCAATGGCAACCAGACCAATTACAATCGGTCTATGGATAGCCAAGGGCCGGATGTAAAAGTTCGAGGCAATGCGTCTACGATATACGAAAAATATGTAACGCTCGCGCGCGACGCCAAAATGGGTGGAAGCCGCGTAAAAGCAGAAAATCTTTTGCAACATGCGGAGCACTATCTTCGATTGATGAATGTGCAGGAAGCGGCCAAGAAAGAAGCGCAAGCCGCCCGAGAAAAAGCTGATGCAGAACGCGCCGCCAAGCGAGCCGAACGAGGTGAGGCAGACGGCAATGAATCCAAAGACGGCCCGCGTAATAGTAACCGCCGCAACCAAAGACAATCCTCTCGAAATCGCGATGACAACCGCAATTCCGAAGAGAAACCCGAGACTCGGACCGAGCTAGAGGTGATTGAGCCGACCTCCGAACAAACCGCAAAAGTTGAAGCAAAAGCCGAGGTGGCTGCGTCAGGTGACATCACGGCTGAAGAAAAACCGATACGCCGCCGCAAGGCACCGGCCCGTAAGAAATCGGCCCCGACAGAACCAGTTGAAGCTGCAGAGTAAATCTCTCAAAATAACAGAGACCTTGAACGTAAGGACTTAATTCCTATCTCCAGCAGGAAACTAACGCCTGACCGAGGTCAAAAATGGATATTCAGTCTTACACCCAGCGCGCCCGGAGCGTCATTCAAACGGCGCAAACCGAAGCCGTTTCGCGCGATCATCAACAACTTGTACCAGCCCATATTTTATATGGCCTCTTGCAAGAAGACGGCGGACTGCCCCGAAATCTGATTAAAATGGCGGGTGCATCGCCAGACGCTATTGCGGCGGCCAATGAGCAAGTGTTGAAAAAACTCCCAAAGGTTGAGGGCGGGTCAGGTCTGTCCCTATCAAAAGCCGCAACGAAAATTTTCGCTGTCTCTGAGAAAACCGCCAAAGAGGCAGGGGATGCTTTTGTGACCCTCGAGCGTCTTTTACTGGCGACGACCTCTCACGCCGATAAAGATTTGCGGACCGCTCTGGAGACATCAAATCTGGATATTTCTAAGCTGGGTGAAGCGATTAAATCCGTCCGTAAAGATGAGCCTGTCACCTCGGACTCGGCCGAAGATCATTATGAGGCTCTCTCCAAATATGCGAGAGATCTGACTCAGGCTGCGCGGGACGGAAAGCTCGACCCTGTCATTGGACGAGACGAGGAAATCCGCAGAACGCTGCAGGTTCTCTCTCGCCGCTCGAAAAACAACCCCTTGCTAATCGGTGAGCCGGGGGTCGGTAAAACGGCTATCGCCGAGGGCCTCGCTGTTCGAATAATCAGTGGGGATGTGCCTGAAAGCGTCCGCGATAAGCGTCTTTTGGCGCTGGATATGGGCGCGTTAATCGCAGGCGCAAAATATCGCGGCGAATTTGAAGAGCGTCTGAAAGCGGTTTTGAAAGAAATCGAAAAAGCTGACGGACAGATCATTTTATTCATCGATGAAATCCATACGCTTGTCGGAGCCGGAAAGGGCGACGGCGCGATGGATGCGGCAAACCTCCTTAAACCTGCTTTGGCGCGAGGCGAGCTACATTGTATCGGCGCAACAACGCTTGATGAATATCGCAAACATCTAGAAAAAGACGCCGCACTGGCGCGGCGGTTCCTGACCGTGTTTGTTTCCGAGCCAACGGTTGAAGATACGATTTCTATCTTGCGCGGGCTGAAAGAAAAATATGAAGTTCATCACGGCGTTCGGATTTCAGATGCGTCCATTGTGTCTGCCGCGCAACTTTCCAGTCGCTATATCACAGACCGCTTTTTGCCGGACAAAGCCATTGACCTGATGGACGAAGCCGCCAGCCGTTTGCGAATGCAGATTGACAGCAAACCTGAAGCTTTAGACGAAATTGATCGCCGGATCGTGCAATTGCGGATTGAGGTGGAGGCGCTGAAGAAGGAAAAAGATCAAGCGTCAAAAGACAGGCTTGAAAAACGTCATAGCGAAATTGAAGACCTGCAAGGGCAATCCGATGAGATGACTGCAACTTGGCAAGCCGAGAAAGCCAAACTCGCTAGTGCGACAAATATTGTTGAAGAACTGGACCATGCACGTTTCGAACTTGCGGATGCCGTTCGGCGCGGGGATTACGAAACGGCGGGCCGTCTCCAACATGAGGATATTCCGGCGCTAGAAGCCCGGGCCGCAGAGTTGGAATCACGAGCCGATGCGCCGAGCCTCGCCAGTGAAACCCTGACCGCTGAGACCATTGCCGCGGTTGTCTCCCGCTGGACGGGCGTTCCGGTCGAGAAAATGCTGGAGGGAGAACGGGAAAAATTACTCGCTATGGAAACTGTGTTGAGCGCGCGCGTTGTCGGACAAAGCCGCGCTGTAGAAGCCGTCTCAGATGCGGTTCGCCGTGCGCGGGCGGGGCTCCGCGATCCGCAGCGTCCCATCGGCAGTTTTATTTTTCTCGGACCTACAGGTGTCGGAAAAACAGAACTGACCAAGGCGCTGGCGGAGTTTATGTTTGACGATGACCAAGCGATTACGCGCATGGATATGTCCGAATATATGGAGAAACATTCCGTCGCTCGACTGATCGGCGCGCCGCCGGGTTATGTCGGATATGATGAGGGCGGGGCCCTTACGGAAGCGGTGCGTCGTCGTCCCTATCAAGTCATTCTCTTTGACGAGATAGAAAAGGCGCATCCCGATGTGTTTAATATTCTGCTTCAAGTTTTAGACGATGGTCGCTTGACCGATGGGCAGGGACGAACCGTTGATTTCCGGAATACGCTCATCATTATGACGTCCAATATTGGCGCGCAGCACCTGCTTAATCTTGCAGACGGAGATAATGTCCAAGCCGCTAAAGTTGGCGTCATGGCTGAGGTGAACGCGCATTTCCGTCCAGAATTCCTGAACCGTATTGATGAAATCCTTTTGTTCGAGCGCTTGAAACCGGAACATATGGGCGCGATTGTCGATATCCAGATGGCCCGTTTGCAAAGCTGGCTCAAGGAAAAGCAAATCACGGTCGAGCTGTCCGAAGCCGCTCGTGAGCATTTGGCACAGGCTGGGTATGATCCCAGTTTCGGCGCGAGACCGTTAAAGCGTGTCATCCAAAAGCTTGTGCAAGACGAACTCGCACGCGAGTTACTCGGCGGACGAATTGCTGACGGAGATACGGTCAAAGTCGACGTCGCAGGCGGGAAAATCCGAATCAGCACCGCATAGTTTGAGGGTGCAAAGGCGAAGGCGGCATAATAAAAAGCGGCCCAGTGGCCGCTTTTCTTGAGCTTGGGGGCTTTAAAAAACGCCTATTTTTTAGGTCCGGGTTTTTTTCTTGGCGTTCCGTCTTTCTTCAAGAGGTTGCCATCAGCATCGCGGGGAATTTTTGCGCCGGGCTTTGGGCCTCGTTTACCCGTTGATGTGGTCGTTGTTTTTTTCGCTGCTTTTTTAGCCGCTGGTTTTGCACTGGCGGTCTTCTTAGTTGTGCTGGTTTTGGATTTACTGGAAGACCCTTTTGGACGTCCTCGGCTTTTCGGGGCTTCAATCACGACTTCCGCTTCCTCTACCAAATTCTCGCTTCCCGTTTTGGGCTTCATGCTTTCAGCTTTACCGCGAACAGACGCCGTTGCCGCTTTGGCCTTATCTTGAACATTCCCGCTCATCTCGCCGACATTTTCGCGCATGTTTTTTGTTGCTTCGCTAGCTTTTTCGCTGACGCTGCGGGTCGCTTCGCGTGTCCGATTTGCCGCGAGCTCGGCGGCTTTACGAGCTTCTGCGATCGGGTCGATGTCGGCCAGCTCGGATTTTCCGCCGTCCGGTGAGAGATTGTCATTAATGCGGAAGATCGCAACGGCCAATTCGCTGACTAAGCGGATCAGGACGAGCGCGAAGAGGATCGACACGACCCATTGAATGGCTTCAATGACCCAAGCCACAGGCGCGAGGCGAATGCCTTCTAAAAAATCCGCAAAAAACCCTAAGCCCCAAACAATGATGGCAAGCCAGAAAAATGGAACGATGAGTTTTTCTTTGAATAATTTATCAAAGGAGAAAAAGAAGTTTAGTAAGTTTTTCATAGGAGATCCGAATTCTTATAATTCGGTTTCGTAACTAACGAAATTTCAGACCTTTCGCAAGACTTAGACTCTGAGAGAGGTAAATTTGATCTGAGCCAAAACGCCGGACGGATGCGGCGGGCCGGCGCTTGATTCATTTCCTCTTATTCGGGCAAAGCCGCAGCTTCGAGTGTGGCGCTAATGTGCGGAGGCGGGCTCAACACCTCTGAGGATCTACGCAGGGTTTCAATCTCGGCACGGCGAGATTTAAACGCAGGATGCTGATCTTTTGATAAAGGCTTTCCGGAAAGCTGTGAAAGACGTCTCGGATTAATTTTTTTACCGTGATGGATGACTTCGTAATGTAGATGAGGCCCAGTTGACCGGCCCGTCGTGCCCACAAAACCGATGACCTGATCCTGCTTGACATAAGCCCCGGATTTTACGCCGCGCGCAAAACTCTTAAGGTGGGCATAAGCGGTTTTATACCCATCCGTATGGCGAATACGGATGTAATTTCCAAAGCTGCCATATCGGTTGGCGCGTTCAACCGTGCCCGAGCCTGCCGCTAAAATGGGCGTTCCGCGAGGCGCTGCAAAATCAACACCGGCGTGCATTTTTCTATACCCCAAAATTGGATGCTTACGGCGTCCATATGAGGACGAGAGGCGCGCGCCATTGATGGGTGTGGCTCGCAGCTTACGTTTCGCGGTTTTGCCTTCCGCATCATAGAAATTCTCGCGGCCTTTTGAGTCTTCAAATAACCAATATTCTGACGTCTTTCCGCGCGGCGAGAAGGAGGTGTAAAGCAGATCACCGGCTTTGACGATATCGCCCTTTTGATCGCGCGCGACCTCGAAGAACATTTCAAAAGCGTCGCCCGGTTGGATATCGCGCTGGAAATCGACGGAATATTCGTAAATATTGGCGAATTGCACAACGACCTTATCCGGCGCGCCCAGACGAGTCGCATCCACATAAAGCGAGTTTTCTACCGTCGCTTTGACGCTGATGGTTTCGTATTTAAATTCAGCCCCGATTTTACGTGCGGAATAAGACTCCCCGCTGCGGTCTACGAAAACGGTCGTTTCGATATTCGGCTTGAAGGTCAGGTGTTCCAATGTTTCGCCGGTAAAGTGTAGATTGAAGTCCTGACCGGCCCGTAAATTCTGCGGTTTAAAGACATCGCCGAAAGCTTGTGTGACGCGGTAAGCGTCCTGTCCGGATAAACCGTTGCGCTGCAGAAGTGGGCCCAGATTGTCACCTGATTTGAGCGTGATGGTCTTGGTTGTGCTGGGCTGCGCGAAAGACGCGTCGAGGCCCATATCAAATCGAGAAATATCGATCGCCGGGGCGGCTAATAGCTGGGTCGTATTTTCCACCGACTCGGCTGTTCCGTCGTCGGGCATCGCTATTAGGCCAAATATGCCCACAACAGCCGCCGCGATCAAGAAGCGGTGCTTGTTCTGTGCTGGGATGACCGTGTGGCGAAATCGACCGAAAGCTTCGGCTCGTTCCTGAAAAGCAGATACTAGGCTTTGACGTCCCTCATGGCCGCGGGGCGTTGTCTCGATGTCAGTTTCATTATTCATAGTATGTCTCGGCACCGGAAAGGCATGTATGGGGATATGCCCTGGAATGTTCTCATGCCCTAACCTTCCCTAAATCAGAGTTAACGCTTTCTTGCTTTCCATGTAAACTGACCGTTTTGTAAGGGTTGGTTTTGTTGGTTTTACTGTCAAAGGTCCTTTAAGTGGGTCTCATGAGGAGTCTGGACCATTTCCGCGCAAGATAAACCTATAAATAAAGCGTCTGCCGCGCGCGCCAAAACACCATCTTCCGTCAAACGATGGTATTTGCGTTGGTGGGCGTGGTGCCTCTGGATTTTGCTGGCGCTCTTGCTGTGTTTGCTAATGGTGGCGGCCTGGGCTTGGAGTCATCGATATGCATTGATGGAGGATTATGCGGCCGACCGTTTCGCAGACGCTGGATTTGAGGTTGAGTTAGATATCGTGTCTGTCACGGACACTCAGGCGCAGCTCAGCAATATTCGCTTGACGCGAGAGGGTCAGGACGTCCTGACGATCAATAAGTTACAGGCCGAATATGTTTGGCCGGATATTAGAGATCTTCGCACTGAGGGCCTCAAACTCCAAGGCGCGAGAACGCGCCTATCGTTAGGGGAAGACTGGCGCCCAGCAGACGACTGGATCAATGATCTTTTAGCAAATGGAGCGGGGGCGGGCCGCGGAAACAAGATTTCATTTCCGGAAAATGGCATCAGTCTGACCGATAGCGTGGTGACTTTGGCCGCCCCTTTTGGGGAGGCGGAGCTTTTCTTTAATGCGGAGATACCGACGCTCGAAAATTTCACCTCTGAGGTTATTTTACAGCCAACCGATCTCTCTTATGCTGGGTATTCTGCAAAGGGCTCAGCCGGCATAACCTTGGCAGGCTCTATGTCAGGGGGCTCCCTTCAGGACCTTACTTTGGAGGGTCAAGCGCGTACGGACCGATTATCGAATGGGGCTCTGAGTATCGAAGATGCAAACTTAAGTTTTGCCGGTAATTTGGATATTGGCGCGCGCCTATTTGAAGGCGATATGTCTGTCGACGGCCAGGCTGTCTCTAGTGATTTGTTTGCGGCTGACGCGGCCCAATTAAGCTGGACGGGGAGGCTGTCAAAAGCTGACGAATTGCGCGCAGCCGGACGTTGGTCTGTGTCTACAGATGAGGCGCGTATCCCGCGCGCTAAGCGCGCGGAGGAGCTGGCGGAGACGCTTTCGCTTTTTCCTGCCATCAGTGTTGTCCCTGTCACCGAGAATTTTGCGCCCGAGCTCAAACAAACCGTAAAGTCATTTTTGCTGGGGTCTGATGTAACGGTGAACGGAGCATTGGATTACGGCCCATCGGGATTTACAATTACACCGGACGGCGTGGTGGATATTCAGAATCAAGGAAACAGGCTCCGTCTCGTTCCGCGCGACGGCGCAACATTTTTCAATTTTGACGCAAAGAAAAAGATCATTTCAGCGAGGCTAGACGCGCAATTTGATGACCCTGTTGGGTTGACGCTGACGGATATTCAGCTGCAAGCGAAATCCGAAAATGGTGTGAAACTAGGCGGCATTCAGTCATTCTCTGCCAAATTTGAAACCTTTGAGGATTGGCTGGCCAAGGCGGAAGACGGGCGGCCAGTGCGCCTGCGGCCCGTCACTGCAAGCTTAAATTATAAAGGCGGTTCCCGAAGACCCCGCCAATTAACGATCAACACGTCTGTAGATTACGACGGAGATCTACCTGGCGGCCGCGTGACAGGATTGAACCTAGAGGGACGCTTGGATGTTCACCTTTATGTTGGCCGACAAGTTCTTGACTTCACGCCGACGCCGAGCAGCCGCGTGACGTTGGTAAGTTTAGAGACCCCAACGGCTTGGTTTGGCGAGGATATCAGTTTTTCACTTCCGCCGACGACCAGCCTGTTTACGCGGGAGAAAGGTCAGTCAAATTTTACGGCAACTTTGGAAATGGCTGACTTCACCCTGACCCAGCCAGCCATTGCGGGGAATAAGGCGCAGCGTTTGGATTTCCAATCAGAAGGCCTGACCTTAGACGGCACGCTGTGGCCAGATAAGACTCAGGATTGGAATATTGATTTTACGCAGGTCCAATATGCAAGTGAGACGCTTCCTGGCGCGGGAACCATCGGATTTGCTCCGCGTGCAAAGGTAACAACGCGGTTATCTCCCGGCCAATCTCCGCAGCTGACACTAAATAGTTCTTCGATAACGGCTGAAACGCCTCTCGTGCGTATATCTGATTTCGAGATAGCGCTGAGCGGCACGCCGGACGCCTATGTGGTCGATCATCAAGGCGGGACGGTGGACGTCATCGGGTCCGAATTTGCTGACACCGCTAAGAAGGCTGGGCTTGGACGGTTCCCTGCCAATGGCCGAGTCGAGTTTAAAGACGGAAAATATATTGGCAGGTCCAAATTGGTCGTCGCAAAAGCGAATAATGCAGATGTCGATGTGAGCTATGAATACGCCGATGGGGCAGGGACTGCGTTGATAGAAATTCCATCGATCCTGTTTGAACCTAAAGGTCTGCAGCCACAGACATTAGTGCCCGCCCTTCGGGGTAAAATTGCGCGCGTGGAAGGTGAAGCCCGCGCGGCCCTCAATATTGGGTTTGCCGATGGCGCGCTTACGTCCTCAAGCGGCACGGTGCAGCTTGTGGATATGGCGGTCGGTACGGCGCCGGGGCCGATCATGGGGTTAAATACCACAATGGCGTTTTCATCGCTTTTCCCGTTAGAAACCAATGGGCCTCAAACACTGACCATGGAGAGTTTCAATCCGGGTATGGATTTGAAAGATGGCACGGTGAGTTTTCATCTTGTGCCGGATGGTGTGAAAGTTGACTCAGCGGATTGGCCAATTGGCAATGGCTCTTTCTCATTGGACCCGTTTATTTGGCAATATTATGCGCCTGAAAACCGCGTCGTAATGCGCGTGAAAAATGTCTCATTGGGCGATTTTTTGAATAATGTCGGGAATAAAAAAATTCAGGCAACGGGAAATGTCGTTGGTGTCTTCCCAATTGTCGTTCGCGGAGTCGACGTCTTGATTGAAAAGGGCGAAGTCTCAGTGCCTGAGGGCGGCCTTATAAAATATGATCCCGGCCCGAATGTCCCAAGATATAGCCAAGAAGAGGCGATTGATGTTCTCCGGGAACGCCGCGCAGGTGAATATGCGTTTCTAGCCCAAGATGCTTTGCGAGAATTTCGATATAGAGAGCTAAGCGCATCGCTGAACGGTCCATTGGACGGCGATGTTGAAATTGGGCTGATATTTGATGGCTCCAATAAGAAAGTGCTGAATCAGCAACCTTTCAGATTTGATATTTCTGTGAAGGGTGAGCTGTTTAATATTGCAAGGAGCTTTAACTCGAATGCGCAGGTTAAATCTGAAATTCTGAGGCAAAATGGGAGCTTACCTGAAGGTACAGTTATTGGAGAGTAATCACGCTTTACTTTGCCTTGACGGAAGCGCCCTAGCCAGGACCCGCGCTATTGGGCGCGGTTCGCCCAATCACGTCATCCGCGACAAAGGCATTGTCTTTACGTTCCTGTCCAAATGTACTCATTTGTCCATGACCGGGAACGAAACGCATATCATTTCCCAGCGGCCAAAGCTTATCTGTTATGGAATCTAGGAGTTGCTGGTGATTGCCCTTGGGGAAATCCGTGCGCCCGATAGAGCCGCGAAACAAGACATCTCCGACAAAGGCAATTTTCATCTCGGCATTATATATGACGACATGGCCCGGCGTATGGCCCGGCGTGTGTAGCACATGAAATTCCACACCCGATAACTCAAGCGTGTCGCCGTCTTCCAAGTAGCGATCAGGGACGACGGCGCGGCCCATGCCCGGGTGCCCATATTGAGTCCATTGTTCGGTGATGCCGTCCATCCAAAATTGATCGTCCTTGTGCGGACCGATGACAGAGACGCCAAGGGCGTCGCGCAGTTCATCTGCCCCGCCGGCATGATCCAAATGCCCATGGGTGAGCCACATTTCTTTGAGCGTAATCCCGAGCTTGTCCAGAGTTTCCTTGAGGCGGCCCGCTTCTCCGCCAGGATCAATCAGCACACCTTCGAGCGTGTCGATATCATAAAGCAAAGAGCAATTTTGCGCAAAAGGCGTGACGGGCAGCAGTTTAAGGTCAAGACGGGCCATGAGGAACATCTGTGCTTGATGGACGTTAAGGTCAAGACATGCGGGGCAGGCAATTTATTCTCGCGCGCCAAGGAATTTACGAGGAAGTGTGACATAGGTTTCATACCAGCGTCACAATGCTGTCATACGTTAATTGTAAAGGCAGAGATAGAAACTAGTTCCCACTTAAGCGGAGGCCGTTTGGACTCCCGCTTAATAAGCAGGCCGCATAGCAGAGACACCGCTTTCCCTTCGTTAGTCCTGCTTATGCGGCCTAATTTTTATAATGTTACTCGAGGCTACAAACATGGGCGTTTTGTCATAAAATAGTAAAGGTAATGACAGGTTCCCGTTCCTATATATCTTATTCAGACGAACCCTTGCTGTCGGTGGAACCTCCCCCAACCCAGCGCCGATAGCTTATAAAGTGGTTCTCATGATAAACCCGCGCTCGGTTTCCCGGCGCGGGTTTTTTCTTGTGTTGTAATCAGCCAGTCGGTCTTCTTTTGGTTGACCTAAGCAGGATGATCGTTCGCTAGCATCTCTTTAACGGCCGTGACCCATTGCGCGCGCGCGATGGTTTGTTGTGCGGGGCGAGAGGATTTCCATTCTTCATTGGACTCAATCGCGGCGGCGGCTTTTGCACCCTCATAAAGATCCTTCAGCGTGATTTGGCCAGCCTCCATTTCGTCGCTGCCCATCAGGACGGCGACTTGGGCATTGCGGCGATCTGCATATTTCATTTGTTTCGTGACATTGCCCGAGCCGACGAAGACTTCGGCGCGGATGCCTTGTGCGTGAAGCTCACCCGCCAGTTTGAAATATTCACCCATCAAAGCGCGGTCAAAGGCGCAAATCACGACGGGCGGCTTTACCTCGGCCTCCAGAGCACTCATTCGCTCGAGTGCCGTCAAAAAGCGGGAGACGCCAAAGCTAAAACCTGTAGCAGGAACGGTTTGGCCGCGAAAGCGGGAGACCAGATCGTCATAGCGCCCGCCGCCGCCAACAGACCCAATCCGCACGGCTCGGCCTTTGCGGTCTTTAATTTCCGTCAGTAGCTCCGCTTCAAAAACGGGGCCGGTATAATAGCCGAGCCCGCGCACGATAGAGGTGTCATAAGTCACGCGGTCATTGCCAAAGCCAACAGCGTTGAGGATCGTGTCAATCTGAATGAGTTCATCCACGCCCGCTCGTCCGCGTTCGGATTGCCCCACTAATTTTTCCAAGGCCTGAATGGTCTCGCTGCGATTCTCTGCGGAGGCTGTCGTAAAGCCTAGGACCGCTTTGATGCCATCCGCGCCCAATTTGGCCCCGTCGGTGTAATCGCCGGACTCATCTTCGCGGCCTTCGCCGAGTAAGGCTTCCACGCCGCTCGCGCCCAATCGGTCAAGCTTATCAATCGCGCGCAGAACTTGCAGGCGCTGTGTGGCCCCAGCCTCTGTATTAGGCACGCCTGAGCTCTCCAAAATACCGTCGAGTAATTTCCGGTTATTCACTCGGATCGCATATTGCCCGTCTTTGAGGCCGGCGGAGCGCATGACCTCTGCGGCCAGCATAATCATCTCGGCATCGGCCGCCGCGCCTGCTGCGCCGACACTATCAGCGTCGCATTGTGTGAACTCGCGAAACCGTCCCGGTCCCGGCTTTTCATTGCGGAAGACGCTGCCCGCTTGATAGCGGCGATAAGGTTTTGCCAGCGCGTCATAATTCTCAGCCACATAGCGGGCGAGGGGCGCGGTCAGATCATAGCGCAGGCTCATCCATTGCTCATCATCATCTTGCAGGGCGAAGACGCCAACATTCGGACGATCCTCATCCGGCAAAAATTTGCCCAGCGCGTCTGCAAATTCAAAAGCGGGTGTTTGCAGCGGCTCAAAGCCGTGCAGATCATAGACGGAGAAAGCCGCTTTAATTAAGCGGGCTTCGGCGCGCAAAACATCAGAGGCACGATCTTCAAAACCGCGCGGGCGGCGGGCCTTGGGACGAAAGGGTTTGTTCTTCTTTTTAGACATATCGGCGCTGTCTCACAAACTGGGGAGTGCGGCAAGACTCATTAGGACATGACTCATTAGAACATGACTCATTAGGATAAGGCCCATTGTGATAAACGTGGACCGCGGGTGCAGCTTTGCTGACTATTTTCGGTAAGCTCGAGTGATAATAACGGGCTTAGCCAAAATTTGGCCTTGCGTCGCGGCCTCGCTTGAGGTCGCAATGACCTCTCCGGATTGAATAGCGCGAACGACATCCAGACCATCGGTCACGCGGGCGAAAGTCGCATAGCCTTGGCCGTCGGGATTTCGCGTGCCGCCCGTATCCAGGAAATCATTATTTCCAATATTGATAAAGAAATAGGCCGCGCTGCCCGTACCGGGCTCCAATCTGGCAATCGCCACCGCGCCGTCTCGATTGCTTATTCCTGTTTGGGTGGTTAGCTCATGTGCAATCGGGCCGCCGATCATCTCTTGGTCAAGCCGTCCGCCTTGAATGAGGCTCATGCCCATGCCGCGCGGATCATTATCTGCGCGAACGGTGCGGTAAAAGCCTTGCTCGTTATAAAGGCCGCCGTCCACATAACGCAGAAAGTCGGCAGCACTCATCGGCGCAGCCTCGGGGTAAACCGTGATTTCAATTGGTCCCGCCGTGGTTTCAAGAATCACAACCGGGGCAAGATTAGAAAGTTGCGGCTCCGAAGAGCAAGCTGCGAGAGTTAAACCTAAACCTAAACCGAATATGAACCGCATGGCTCATCATGGCGGTCCGCAGGCCCTATGTCAAAATGTTCAGTTAACATTCAGCCTTCAAATCCTATCGAATAGAGGAGGTCGTTAGCGTCCACATCTGGGGGGATGTACGCGGGCGGCCTGGGCAGGTTGAGTGGCATTGGTTGCCCCCTGAGCCGTTCCCTGCCCGCCCAAATCCTATTTAATTTTGGACGAGTTTCATTAAGGCTGTTGTCGACGGGTCATGATTTCCGGCGATGTCTTTGGACATCTCTTCCAATATTTTAGTTGCCAAAACCTTGCCGAGCTCGACGCCCCATTGGTCAAAACTATTGACGTCCCAGATGACACCTTGAACAAATGTCTTGTGCTCATAAAGCGCAATCAGATGTCCGAGTGCATTTGCTGACAGCTCGTCCAGTGTAATTGTCGTCGAAGGCCGGTTTCCTGGGAATGTTTTTTGCGGGGCGAGGGCGTCTATGTCATCTCGGTCCGCATTTTCTTCTCGAACAGTCGCCTCATCCTTGCCGAGCATCAGCGCTTCAGATTGCGCAAAACAATTTGCCAGTAAAGCCGCGTGATGAGCCGGGCGATTTTCGTGATCTTTGAGGACGGCAACGAAATCAACGGGCGCGCCGCCATAACGTCCGGCGCTCGGGCCTTGATGCAGCCATTGGAAAAATGCGTGCTGCCCATTTGTGCCCTCGTCGCCCCAGATTACGGGGCAGGTCAGCGTTGTTGCCTCGCCCTGCCGCGTCGCGGATTTCCCATTACTTTCCATCTCGAGCTGCTGGAGAAAGGCCGAGAATTTTCGAAGGCGGCGGCTATAGGGGATAACGGCTTGGCTGCCATACCCAAGTCCATTTCGGTTCCAAATTCCCGTCAGCGCCAACATAACAGGAAGATTCTCCTGCAAAGGCTGATCGCGGAAATGCATATCCATTGCCTTTGCGCCATCGAGAAACTCTGCGAAGACATCAGGTCCGTAAGCAATTTGCAAAGACAGTCCAACGGCAGACCAGACGGAATAACGTCCGCCGACCCAATCCCAAAAATCAAAAATATTCTCAGCGGCAATACCGAAATTAATGGCGCGCTCGCGGTTGGCCGTCACAGCAATCATATTTGTGCCGCCATGTTCCCCGAGCCAGTCCCGAACACTTTCGCCGTTCATTTTGGTTTCTTGCGTGCCGAAAGATTTACTGACAACGACGGCCAAGGTGTCTGCAGGGTTGAGGCCTTTAATCGCATCATTAACCGACGCGCCGTCTACATTTTCGGCGAAGCGCAATGTCAGGCTTTGATCGGCGGCGGCTTCAAAGGCATCGGCAACTAATCGCGGTCCAAGATCGGAGCCGCCAATGCCGATGTGGACAATATTTTTGAATTTACCGTCAGCGCGAATAGCGTTCGCATAGTCCGCCATATGCGCCCGCATCTGCGCAACGTCAGCTTGGTTTTCCTGTGTGCCGCCAACGCCGCGCAGCGCCATGTGCAGGACGGCGCGATCTTCCGAGGTGTTGACCCGTTCTCCGGAAAAAAGCTTGGCACGCCATTCTTCCAGATCGCATTTTGCCGCGAGCTTCAGCAGAGCCTCCAGCGCATTTTTGTCCAAAGCCTGTTTGGAGAAATCAGCGCGGATCGGTCCTTCCCGCATAACGAAGCGGTCCAGCCGATCAGCTTCGGTCTCAAAAAGCGAGGCGATATTGATATCGCGGTCGGCTTGTTTCGAAAGGGCGGCGAGAAGAGAGGGTCGAGATGTCATGCGGGCCTCAAGAGAAGGAGTGGAAAGGAAGGCTGTTTAGGCTTTGATTGCAGCTTGCTGAAGGGCGCATAATTCCTCGATGCCTTTAATTGCGAGCCGGGTGAGCTCATTCATTTCGCCAGCGGTGAATGGCGTATCTTCTGCACTGGCTTGAACCTCAATAATGCCGCCTTTGTCGGTGAGGACAAAATTCGCATCGGCCTGCGCCGCGCTGTCTTCTGTATATTCTAGATCGAGACGGCAGCTTCCGTCGACAATACCGCAAGAGACAGCGGCCATGTTAGCGAAGACGGGGTTTTGAGTCAGCTCGCCGTCTTTCACGAGTTTTTCGCAGGCGAGCCAAAGCGCAACCCAACCGCCGGAAATAGACGCTGTGCGCGTGCCGCCGTCGGCTTGCATGACATCACAGTCAATAATGATTTGGCGTTCGCCCAATTTTTCTAAATCGATGACGGCCCGCAAGGACCGTCCAATCAAGCGCGAAATTTCAATCGTCCGTCCGCTTTGTTTTCCGCGCGCGGCTTCCCGGCTGTTGCGGGTATGTGTCGATCGCGGGAGCATACCATATTCGGCCGTCACCCAACCCCGGCCTTTACCCTTGAGCCAGCGCGGGATGCCTTCGTCGATACTGGCAGTGCAAAGCACATGGGTGCCGCCAAATTTTACGAGGCAAGAGCCTTCCGCATAGGCATTGGCGCCTGTTTCGAAAGAGACATCCCGGAGTTGATCCATGGAGCGATTATTTGGACGCATAGCGTTTCCAGTTCTATTTTTTGTTGAATTTAAAATAATGACAGGGCCGAACTTCGCGTCCGGCTTTGGCTTCATAACGTGTTCCAGGCCAATCCTCACCGCGGTTTCGCCAATCCACATTTTGAGTATACCCGAAACGCCAGCCACCATGCCTCTTCAGGCGGGATAGCGTCCAGTCAACGTAATGGATGATATCGCTGGCGAAGCGAAGCTCTCCGCCAGGTTTTAAAACGCGGTAAAGCTCGGCGATAAATTTTGACCGCAGGAGGCGGCGTTTATGATGGCGCGACTTCGGCCACGGGTCGGGGAATAGGATAAAAATTTTCGATAAATGATTATCAGGCAATGCAGCTAACACATCTCGGACATCGCCGTGATGGAGCGAGAGATTTTTTAAACCTGACTCATGCGCCCCGCGAACCGCTTTCGCGACACCGTTCAGAAATGGCTCGGCGCCGATAAGATGAATGTCTGGGTGGTTTTCTGCTTGCCACAGCAAATGTTCCGCACCGCCAAATCCGATTTCAAGCCATAGCTCATCCTGCGGCAATGGCGCATCCATATCCCATTTTAGAGCGGGGAAGACGTCATCCCAGATCGCCTGCATGTGAGAGGTCAAAGGGCGTCCCTTGGCCCGACCAAAGGTTCGGAATGTATCAGTTTCGCGGTCGAAGCTCATGACCGCGCCTATAGGGGGCGCAGGCCAAACTATAAAGTGCTATTCGTCTTGGTTATCACCTAAAGATCTAGCGAGTTCCAATATCTGGCGACGGACCGCCTTATTTTTTATTTTCAAAACCGCTTTTGCGAGGCTCACACCATCGGTTGAATTGATAAAGTCATAAACGATAGGGGCTTGATCTGGGCCTTCGGATAGTAGGGCGGAGCTTTCGGACTGACCGCCATATTCTGTTGAAAGACCGTCATAAAAGAAGTTCACGGGAACATCGAGAACTTCGGATAATTTCCAAAGGCGGCTTGCGCCGATACGGTTGGCACCGCGCTCATATTTTTGAACTTGTTGAAAGGTTACGCCGAGTTGGTCGCCCAGTTTTTCTTGGCTTAATTTTAGAATTTTACGTCGTAACCGCACGCGCGCGCCTACATGAACGTCCACCGGATTGGATGACCGCGGGCCGAGTTTCTCTACCATTTTATTCCCATCTACTTGCGCCATTATTCAGTCGCGCCTGATGCCTCCACCAAACGACGACCATTTATTTATTCATTAATACTTAAGAACGCAGTCCCACACCGCGTGGCCTAATTAATGACAATATGACGCATAATGACAAACTTATCAAGAGGAGTAATAAATCAATGACCTTGATCCGGTCATTGAATTTCAAAGGTTTCAAGAGTTTCGTATCTATATAAAAAATATTATCCGCGACATCGTCACCGTGAATACGGCCGTAAGGGTCAATTTGCGCGCTCACGCCATTGGAGGCCGCGCGGATGATAGGCAGTCCTGTTTCGATCGCGCGATATCTTGCGATATTGGCATGTTGTGCCGGGCCAGCGCTGCGGCCGAACCAGGCATCATTAGATTGATTGAGAATAAATTCGGGCGGAATACCGTCTTTAGGTTTGGGGGTCAGGCCTGGGAAAGCAACCTCATAACAAAGCTGAGGGGATAAGCGCGGCAGTCCTGGAAAATCAGCAAGACGTTTTTCCTTGGCGGGCGAGATAGAGGCTAAATTTGTTGAGATGAGCGGAAATTGAACATCCTCAAACCAATCCATCAGAGGGATGTGCTCGCCGAATGCCACTAGTTTACGTTTGCGATTGGTCCCTGCGACAGTCGCAATGCCATTTGCGTCAAAAGAGATCGCGACGGCTACATTGTAATAGCGCGTCCGGCCCCGTTCCATTTCAGTTTGGAGGGAGTTCATTAACCAGACGGGCGGGGTAGGATCTTGGGCGGATAGAATATTTCCGATTGCGCCGAGTAAATTCGGATCATCCATAGCCGTTCCGTAGAACCCGCGGACCGCGCCCTCCGGCCAAACCAAGTGAGTCACATCTTCAATCCCGGTCGACAGGCTCGCGTGAATAAATTTATTGGTTACCCCCACTGCCGTGTTGGGCTCCATCATCTCTGATTGCTTGAAAGGCACGGAGACAATTCGCATGTTAATGTCGGGATGATAGTCGATCACAGCGCCGCTAAGCCGGACATGACCGACTCCATACAGCGCGATGATCGGCAAGACGGCGATTGCTGCTCCGGCAGCCCGCTGTTTTGAAAATAGGACCAAGCCAAGTGCGGCGCTGATCATAATAACCATAGCCGAAAGGCCATATGCGCCAATCCACCGCGCGGCTTGTGAGGGGCGGGACCCGGCCTCAAAAATATAGGCGGGGAGGTTCCAAGGAAATCCGCCAAAGATGTGTCCACGCGCGAGCTCTGCCAAAGTCAAGGCGGCCGTAAACGCGGTGACGGCCCACAGACCCGAAAGTCTATTTCTGGCGATAAACGCTCCGGCGAGCCCCCAAAACACAGACAGGATTAACGCGAGTCCGCCAACCATAAAGGGCATGATGGGAATGAACTCGGGCCCGCGCTCAATAAAGGCCGACCCCACCCAAAATGTGCCAGCGGCAAAATATCCAAGTCCCCACCAAAGCGCGGCGGAAAACCCGCGCCGTCCGGGACGTTCGGCAGTCGCGGCTTCTTGCAGGCGCGCAAATAAAAGCGCGAGCGAGAGGATAAAAATGGGCCACAGGTGAAAGGGTGCTTGCCCAAGGGCCGCCGCGGCGCCCAAAATTAAGCCGACGGCCCGTGCGCCCCAACCTTCCGTCTTGAGCAAGACCGGCGGGATCATAGACTAAGGCTTTTCAGCTTTATCAGTTATTTTCGCCTCAGCTTTTGCGTCTGCCGGTCGCGCGGGTTTTGGGTCTGCCGTTTTGGACTCAGTTGATTTGCGTTTTGAGTCTGCGATTCGCAATCGTTTCACCCGCCGCGAGTCGGCATCCATGACTTCGAACTCAAGGCCGGACGCATGGCGGATAATCTCGCCCCGCTCAGGGACGCGGCCCGCAAGCGTGAAAATCAAACCGCCAAGCGTATCGACATCATCTTCCTCATCCGGCGTTGCGAAATCTCGGCCTAGGGCTTTTTCGAAATCATCAATATGAATACGCGCATCGGCTTCCCACACAGAGGCCCCGCCCTTGCCGGTAACAATCTGGACTTCCGGCTCTTGCTCGTCATGTTCATCGTCAATATCGCCGACAATGGTTTCAATCAGATCCTCAATCGTCACAATACCGTCTGTTCCGCCATATTCATCCACGACGATAGCCATGTGAATCCGGCGTCCCTGCATGCGCCGCAGTAGATCTTGCGCGAGCATCGAGGGCGGCACGAAGAGAACTTCGCGTTTAATATATTGCAGGATCTTTTTATTGGGGTAGGTCTTATTTGTCCGGCCCTTCGCATCCAGCATTAGGTAAGGCAGCAAGTCTTTAATGTGGACCATGCCCGTCGGATCATCCAGCGATTCATTGTAAACGGGCAGGCGCGAATGTCCGGCCTCTTTAAACGCATTGGAGAGCTCTGTCAGGGTGGAGGTTCTGTCCACGGCCACTATATTGGCACGCGGCACCATCACGTCGTCGACGCGCAAGCGGTGGAAGCGCTCGGCCGCATTGACCATGCGGCGCTGTGATAAATCTGACGCTTTGGGCGTCACCGCCGCCTCGGGCGCGGGGCGTTTAAGAAGGTCTCGCAAGCGGCGTTTTTGCTGGCTTGCGGTGGTACTGTCGTCTGTCATGATGAGATTAGTCGTCACTTACCTGATACGGGTTGTCAATGCCCAGCCTTCGCAGGGCTGCTATTTCAACCGCTTCCATCTCCCTGGCTTCGGCCTCTGTTTGATGATCAAAGCCTTGTAAATGCAGCCAGCCGTGAATGATGAGATGGGTGAGGTGGGCCTCGAAGGAGACGCTTTTTTCTTCTGCTTCTCGCGCCAAAGTTTCGCGCGCTAAGACGATATCCCCCAACAGCGGTCCGGTTTGCGGAAATGAGAGCACATTTGTCGGCTTATCTTTCTGGCGATAGGTGCGGTTTAAAACGCGCAGCTGCGCATCATCGGATAAGACAAGCGAGAGCTCGCCTTCGCGCGGTGAGTCCAATTGCGCCGCAGCGGCCTGAAGTGCGGTTTCGGCCAGAGCCGCGCAATCCGCCCAGCCGTCTGCTTGGACCGTAATGTCGAGCGTGGATTTCATATCAAGCGTTCAAAAATTGGCTGTGCCACATAATTTGACTCTTCATGAAGCTGGAGATGAAATAATAGCTATGATCATATCCTTCGTGTTCGCGCAGGGTGAGGGGCTGATTATGGGCTTCACAGATATTTTTGAATAGCTCCGGTTTGAGTTGCTCTGCCAGGAAATTATCGGCCAGACCTTGATCAATCAGGATGTGTTTGGCCCGCGCGCCGTCCTCGATGAGGGCGCAGGCGTCATACTCTCTCCAGTCCGCTTTATCCTTGCCGATATATCCCGACAGGGCTTTCTCGCCCCACGGACAATTCAGCGGCGATACAATCGGGGAGAAGGCGGAAATCGACTTAAAAACATTTGGGTTGCGCAGGCCAATCGTCAGCGCCCCATGCCCGCCCATAGAATGCCCCATGATGGATTGGCGAGACATATCCGCTGGAAACTCTGCTGCGATTAAAGCGGGAAGCTCGGTTTCGATATAGGACCGCATTTGATAATGTGTGCTAAAGGGCGGCTCGGTGGAATCGACGTAAAATCCTGCGCCCAAGCCAAAATCATAAGCGCCTTCGCTATCGTCCGGCACGCCGTCTCCGCGCGGGCTCGTGTCTGGCGCGATGAAGATAATGCCCAGTTCGGCGCAAATCTCGCGAAACTCACCCTTTTCGGTGACATTGGCATGTGTGCAAGTCAAGCCAGATAGGAACCAAATGACGGGCAGCGTCTCGCCCGCTTCGTGGTCAGGTACAAAAACGGAGAACGTCATCTCGGTTCCCGTAGATGTGGACGCGTGAGAATAAACGCCCTGCGTTCCTTTATGGGATTTATTTGTGGAGAGAGTTTTCATTATACTCATGTCTATATTCGAATACCAAAATCGAGGTCCTTCGTGTAAAACTTCTCGGGTGCCGCAATATCATTCGCTCCGACCATTACGTGTGTGAACATGGGTTTCTCCTAGCCCGGTTTTATATCGACGAATTGATCGTCAGGAAATTTCCGGCGCAATTTTTTGTCAGCCGTCAGAATTGGAGCCTCCAATGTGCGGCTAAGCGCAATGAATAGGCAATCATAAACTGAATGTTCTTGTGAAATCGCAATATCAAGCGCTGCCGCTATCAGCGTGTCGTCGCTGGTGAAATAGGGTATGGACGTCATATCAGAAAGAAGTCGGTTCGCGTCATCCCGCGTGAGGTCTGCGAAACGGACGGTTTTCCAGAGTGCATTCGCAAGTTCAGACAGAAGAAGGCTTGGCGAATGACAATCTGAAGTTCTAATGATCTCTTGGTAAATTTTCGCGTCAGGCCGGGTTTGAACGCTGCGCATCAAGGCGCTCGTATCAACAACTATAATACCCAAAGCTATCGGCTATCTCGGTCTTCTCGAATTAAATCTTCGGGCGGTTGCGAGAAGGAAAAATCCCGACCCTCGAAAAGAGCCTCAATACGTTTGTAAATGTCGGCTTTTGAGGGACGAACATTGTCCGTAATGAGGTCACGCAGATATTGCTCCAAAGATTTGCCGTCGGATTTTGCCCGCCTTTTAGCGGTTGCAATAATCTCATCATCAAGTTTTCTAATAATTATCTGTCCCATCCGCCAATGATAGCGTAATGCTATCATTGGGTCAATAAACCACCACGCTTCGAATACTCTTACCAGCGTGCATTAGATCAAACGCCTCATTAATATCGTCCAACTTCAACACATGAGTAATCATCGGGTCGATTTCGATTTTGCCATTCATATACCAGTCGACGATCTTGGGGACGTCGGTTCGGCCCTTTGCGCCGCCGAAGGCTGTGCCTTTCCAGACCCGGCCCGTCACGAGTTGGAACGGACGCGTGGCGATTTCTTTACCCGCTTCGGCCACGCCGATGACAACAGAAACGCCCCAGCCGCGATGGCAGGCCTCGAGGGCTTGGCGCATGACAATCGTATTGCCCGTGCAGTCAAATGTGTAATCCGCGCCGCCATCGGTGAGGCCGACAAGATGTTCGACGATATCGCCGTCAATGTCGTTGGGATTGACGAAATGGGTCATGCCGAAACGCTCGCCCCACTCTTTTTTGTCGGAATTAATATCGACGCCGATAATCTTATTCGCGCCGACCATGCGTGCGGCTTGCAGCACGTTCAGCCCGATCCCGCCGAGACCAAAGACAATGACATTATCGCCCGCTTGGACTTTCGCCGTATTCGTCACCGCGCCGATACCCGTCGTCACGCCGCAGCCAATATAGCAGGACTTATCAAAGGGCGCATCGTCGCGGATTTTCGCGACTGCGATTTCCGGCAGGACCGTAAAATTGGAGAATGTCGAGCAGCCCATATAATGATAGATCGTCTCGCCCTTATAGGAAAAACGGCTCGTCCCGTCCGGCATGAGGCCTTTGCCCTGCGTCGCGCGGATCGCGGTGCAGAGGTTTGTTTTGCCCGACAGGCAAGATTTACACTGACGGCATTCTGGCGTGTAGAGCGGGATGACATGATCACCGGCGGCGACGGAGGTGACGCCTTTGCCGATCTCGCGAACAATCCCCGCCCCTTCATGGCCGAGGATACTGGGGAACAGCCCCTCGCTATCCAGACCGTCCAGCGTATAGGCATCTGTGTGGCAGATACCCGTCGCCATAATTTCAACCAACACTTCGCCGTCTTTGGGGCCGTCCAAATCGAGCTCTACGATTTCAAGTGGTTTTTTGGCTTCGAAAGCAACAGCGGCGCGGGTTTTCATGCGGATCTCCAAATAATCTTTGGATGTCTCATACACAAAAAAAGGCGGAGTCTTAAATCATCTGATGCCGTCAGTAAGATTTTTAAGCGTGTTAGCGGATCGTTTTATCCGTGACATCGATCGCCGCTGTCTCAACGGAGTCGAGATTTGGCGCGTGATCCAGAGTCTTGGCGGGGTTACTTGGCTCGACGCGGGCCGGTTTTTTCCGCTGACTAAAGGCCTTTTTTCCAGCTTTTATCGCCACTGGAATCAGGTTTGCAATTATCAATCGTGTTACAATACGTCTCATCATGGGCGTCTCATAGACCATGTCTGGGTGTTGAGACAGGGCTCTCCGCAGCTTGGTCGCATGTTGCGTCTCGCCCTTTCGCATAAAGGGCTTTGCCCCGCTGGTGCATCGCGCTAACGCGGAGCCATGGAAAATTCTGTTGGCTTTCTCTCTTTGCTTCCGCCGTTGATCGCGATTGGGTTGGCGCTCTGGACGCGGCAAGTGTTTCTGGCGCTGTTCCTCGGCATTGCCTCTGGGTTTTTGATCCTCGCGGGCGGGAATCCATTGCAAGGCGCCATCCAGACGATGGGCGGGTTCGTGTCTGTCTTTGAGAGTAATTATAATACGGAAATTATCATTTTTACGCTGCTCATCGGCGCGCTGATTGCACTCATACAGCGCGCAGGCGGGGTGGAAGGATTTGTCAACCGCGTGCTCGCATGGTTGCAACGCAAAGCGGCCAACGCCGACGGAAAAGGACAGCGTAAGCGGGTTGAACTCCTCGCGGTGTTGACGGGCGTTTTGATATTTGTGGAGAGCAATATTTCAACGCTAACGGTGGGCACGCTTTACCGCCCCGTGACAGACGAGCTCAAAATACCGCGCGAGAAACTCGCCTATATCGCCGATAGTACCTGCGCGCCAATTTGTATCCTCATTCCGCTTAATGCGTGGGGCGCATATATTATGGGTTTGCTCGGTGAGCAAAATCTGGAGAGCCCCGTATCGACTTTGGTCGGGGCGGTGGCGCTCAATTTTTATCCCATGCTGGCTGTGGCGCTTGTCATTTTGGTTATCGTGACAGGCAAAGATATTGGCGAGATGAAACGCGCAGAAGCGCGCGCCGCGGAGGAAGGAAAACTCATTCGTGACGGGGCCGTCCCGATGATCGCCGGCGAGATTACAATGATGAGCGCCAAAGCGGGCGTGCGTCCCAAAGCCCGAAATATGATCCTTCCATTGGCGGCCCTCGTGGTTTTGATGATGGTCTTCATGCTTTATACGGGCTGGAGTTCCGAGGGGCCAAACGGAATTATGGACCTTGCGGACCGGGCCTCTGGATCAAAATCCGTGCTCTATGCCGTCTGCGGCGCGATTCTCGTCTCTGTCATTTTAAATAAAACTCAAGGCATTATGGGCGTTCGGGAAATGGTCGATGTCATCCTGAAAGGCATGTCGGGCATGTTGCCGCTGGCCCTGCTCATGGTCTTCGCCTTTGCCCTCGGGAGTTTGTGCAAGGATTTGGGCACGGGGTTATATGTCGCCGAGCAAGCCAAGCCGTTCTTATCGCCCGCGCTCGTGCCTGCGCTCATTTTCCTCATCAGCGCGTTTATCGCTTTTTCCACGGGGACCAGCTGGGGGACCTTTGCTATTATGATCGCGATTGCCGTGCCGCTCGCGCAGGGCCTCGATACGACTGTGACATTGGCCGTGGCGGCCGCTTTGGGCGGCGGTATTTTTGGGGATCATTGCAGCCCGACTTCCGACACCTCAATCATTACCTCTATGGCGACGGCGAACGACCATATCGATCACGTCCGCACGCAGCTGCCCTACGCACTGATAGGCGGCGCGATCACGACGGTGCTTTATTTAATTCTAGGAGTTCTCAATGTTTAAAGTTTGGGGACGTAAAATAAGTGTTGCCTTTATGTTGCCATTACTGGCCTGCACGGCAGATGCACAAGACGCCGCGCCGGAAGTGACCGGCGTTTGGGTCAATGAACGCGGGTCTGCGGTGACATTTACGTCGGCGGATGGGGTGCTGAAGGGTTATTATAAGACGCAGCTCGGCAATCCTGACCCTAAATCGAAATTTCCGCTTACAGGGTTCATCGAAGGCGACCAGCTAACCTTTACCGTGAATTTCAAAGGGTATGGCAGCCTCACCAGTTGGACGGGCCAGCTGAGTGAGGACGCCGACGGGCCTTATATCCGCACGCTCTGGCATCTCACCCGCGACGTGCCAGACGCGGAAGAGGCGGAGGATATGTGGTCGTCTATTGTCGCGGGCTCTGCGAATTTTCGTCGTGCCGCGGTATCTTCGGAGGAATGAAGTGCGCGCAGGCCCCCCCGATGATTACGCTTGCGGCAATCGCAATTAGCGAAGCTTTGGTGATATCAATAAAGGTATAAAGTCCCGCATTGATGGCCGCAGGAATGGACGAAAAAATTGCGGAGAGAAACCCTTCAGTTCCGCCCTGAAACTTAGATAAAAATTCTGTTTTCAATGCCCATCCAAAGTTCGGAAGTGGGATTAAGCACAGGGCCGTTAAAAATCCGGCGATGCCACCGCGAAAGACACTGGCGCGTCTTAAATGAGTGAGCGTCCAGAAGACAAAACTCGCTGCCGCTGTACCGACAAAAATAAGCGCGCTGATTTTGAAAACATCCGCAAAAAGATCGGCTTGTTCGCCTAATACGTCTCTGCTGATGACGACACCAAATGCCGTTGCGAGGATCGACATGGTTCCTGTAAATGCGCGGCGTTGGGAGACAAAATTCATCGCGAATAGCGCCTAGTCAACCAATCCGTCCCAGAAGGATTTTGCCTTATCAAAAAAGTTCCGGCTTTCAGGCGATTCCGAATGGGTGCCGCCTTCAATGGCAAATTCTTCGAGCAGTTCTTTCTGGCGTTTGGTGAGGCCGGACGGTGTCTCGACAGCGAGCTCAATATACATATCGCCGCGTTTATCGGACCGCAGCACGCTCATGCCTTTGCCGCGCAGCCGCAAGCGTTTACCCGTCTGGCTGCCTGCCGTGATTTTAATTTTTGACCGTCCGCCATCAATGGTCGGAATTTCAACATCTCCGCCCAGCGCCGCCGTTGTCATGGGCACGGGGGCGCGGCAGAATAAATTTGCCGCCTCGCGTTCAAATAAGTCGTGCGGTTTGACCGCAACGAAAATATAAAGATCGCCGCGCTGAGAGCCCGAAGAGGCCCCGCGCCGGGGCGCGGCGTCGCCTTGCCCTGTCAGGCGAATGCGCGTGCCGTCTTCGACGCCAGCCGGAATAGACACATCGAGTTCTGTTTCTTGGCGCGTTTGCCCGACGCCGTCGCAGGCCGTGCAGGGGTTCGACACATATTCACCTTGCCCGCCGCAGGTTGGGCAGGCGCGCTCCATAGTGAAAAAACCTTGCTGCGTTCGCACGCGGCCTTGGCCCGCGCAGGTAGAACACGTTTCGACGCTCGCGCCGGGCTCCGCGCCAATACCGTCGCAGCGCTCGCAGTCTTCGGCGATGGGCACGGTGATATCAATGTCCTTGCCCGCAAAGGCTTCTTCGAGGCTGATTTCAAGTTCATATCTAAGGTCTGATCCGCGCTGCGCCGTTTGGCGTTGCCGCCGCCCGCCGCCGCCAAACATATCTGCAAAGCCGCCGCCCGCTGCGCCGCCGCCGAATATCTGGCTGAAAATATCATTGAAATCTTGGAAACCTGCGCCGCCGCCCGCGCCGCCGCCTTGTTCAAACGCGGCATGGCCCATGCGGTCATAAGCGGCGCGTTTCTGCTCATCCGATAATATGCCGTAGGCCTCATTCAATTCCTTGAACCGCGCTTCGGCTTCGGGGTCATCTGGATGACGGTCAGGATGACACTCCATGGCTTTCTTGCGAAAGGCCGATTTCAATGTTTTAGCATCAGCGTTTTTTGCCACGCCGAGCGTTTCGTAATAATCACGTTTTGACATTTAAGTCCGGTCCCGTTTCCGCACGACGACATTCATGCGTGTGCGCGTTATAATTAAATAGTCATTCGCCTCGGTCAGTTCAATGAGCGGCGCAGCAGAGTCTGTATCCAGCTCTAGGATCATCATGTCCGGATGAAGCGAGGCGGGGGCTTGGTCGAAAAATTGCGTCAGCACCGCTAAATCGGCGCCTTCTATATCTATTTTAAGAGCGTCAATTCGCGGTATATTGTGTTCACGGCAAAGCTGCAGCAGGGGCAGGGCGGATACCGCCTCTCCGCTCTCCGCAAGACGGCCTTCGCCGCGATTACCGCCGCCATCAGACAGAAAGACGTCGCTTTCGCGCGTTGCGATGGCGGTGCGGATTAACTCGATGGGGGCGTCTGAGGCTTGGGCGTTAACCGCCAGCCGCGCACCTATCTCCGCGCTAGGTTCAACGGCTATGATTCGAATAGGCTGGCTGGCTTGGCGCGCATAACTATGCGCGAAAAGCGCGTAGAGACCCACATTCGCGCCAACATCCAAAAAGACAAATATCTCTTCAGGTGAAGAAGCGATGGCTTGCCGCAATGCTTCGCGTTCAGCTGCGTCCCAAATTTGCACGCCGCAAAGCGCGCGTTTCTCGCAGCGATTTGTCGAGGGATAAAGCCTCGCCAAAACGCCCGGCGCAACCGTCACATCGAAAGGCTCAGGCAAGCCGCGTATGGCTTGTTTTCGGCATAGGCTAATTGTCCAGCGCCCAAACCGAGTATCACCCATGCGATGCGCAGAAAACCGTCTTGCCTCCCGCGCGGGCGGGAGGGCGTAATGGCCGAACGGCGGATTTATATGTGTTGAAGTCCCCATTTGAAAAAGGCCCCGCGCGAGTCGCGCAGAGCCCATATTCACTCGATTTCGGCGCGCTTATGCGACGTTTTCGTCGTCAACATCTTCAAATTCGGCGTCAACGACATCATCGTCATCATCCGCTTGGTCAGCTTGTGAGGCTGGGCCTTTGTCTTCGTCAGCAGAGGCTTTCTCATACATGGCCTGGCCAACTTTCATGAGCGCGGCGGAGAGCACCTGAACCTTATCGACGATCAGAGCCGTATCTTCGCCCTCGGCAACCTCTTTGGCTTCTGCCAAGGCTTCTTCGACAGCGGCTCTGTCTTCTTCTTCGATTGCATCTGCATGCTCTTTTAGGTCAGACTCAGCTTTGTGAATCATCGCTTCAGCTTGGTTCTTCGCTTCGACCAATTCGCGGCGGGCTTTATCGCCTTCCGCATTGGCTTCGGCGTCTTTCACCATTGCTTCGATATCATCATCAGACAGACCGCCGCTGGCTTGGATACGGATTTGCTGTTCCTTGCCTGTGGCATTGTCTTTCGCTGAGACGTTCACGATACCATTGGCGTCGATGTCAAAGGTGACTTCGATTTGCGGCATGCCGCGCGGCGCAGGCGGGATGCCGACGAGGTCAAATTGACCCAGTAGTTTATTATCCGCCGCCATTTCGCGCTCGCCTTGGCTGACCTTAATCGTCACAGCAGATTGGTTATCCGCCGCCGTTGAGTAAACTTGGGACTTCTTGGTCGGGATTGTCGTGTTGCGATCAATCATCCGTGTGAACAATCCGCCTTCGGTTTCGATACCGAGGGAGAGCGGCGTCACGTCAAGCAGGAGTACGTCTTTCACGTCGCCTTGCAGCACGCCCGCTTGAATGGCCGCGCCCATCGCGACAACTTCATCCGGGTTCACGCCCTTATGCGGCTCCTTGCCGAAATATTTGGACACAGCGGCTTGAACGGCTGGCATACGTGTCATGCCGCCCACAAGAACAACATCGTCGATATCGGACGCTGATAGGCCAGCATCGGCGATAGCCTTTTTGATCGGCGCGATAGTGCGTTTGATAAGGTCATCAACAAGCTTTTCGAGCTTGGCGCGAGAGAGCTTCATGTTCAAATGTTTCGGCCCAGATGCGTCCGCCGTGATGAAGGGTAGGTTCACTTCATAGGACGACGCCGTGGACAATTCTTTCTTGGCCTTCTCGGCTTCTTCGCGAAGACGCTGCAGCGCGAGCTTATCTTTCTTGAGGTCAATCGCGGTGTCTTTTTTGAACTCTTCCGCGAAATATTCGACAATCCGCATATCGAAGTCTTCACCGCCGAGGAATGTATCGCCGTTTGTGGACTTCACTTCGAAAACGCCATCGCCGATTTCGAGAACGGAGACATCAAATGTGCCGCCGCCGAGATCGTAAACGGCAATGGTTTTGCCGTCTTCTTTATTCATACCATAAGCCAGCGCCGCAGCCGTTGGCTCGTTGATGATACGCAGGACTTCGAGGCCGGCAATTTTACCGGCATCCTTTGTCGCCTGACGCTGGGCGTCATTAAAGTAAGCCGGAACTGTGATGACAGCCTGCGTAACAGTCGCGCCGAGATAGTCCTCAGCGGTTTCCTTCATCTTGGTCAATGTCATGGCGGAAATTTCAGCGGGCGACAGTTCCTTGTCGCGGCCTTGCACATACGCGTCGCCGCCGCGGCCTTTAACAATCTTATAAGGGACGAGCTTCGCGTCTTTCTTAATGGCCGGGTCTGTGAACGGACGGCCGATCAAGCGCTTAACCGCGAAATATGTATGCTCAGGGTTTGTGACCGCTTGGCGTTTCGCCGGCGTTCCGATCAGGCGCTCGCCGTCTTCGGTGAAAGCAACGACCGATGGCGTTGTGCGCTGGCCTTCCGCATTTTCAATCACTTTCGGCTTGTCGCCATCCATAACCGCAACACAAGAGTTTGTCGTGCCAAGGTCGATACCAATCACTTTAGACATGTATCATGCTCCAAATTCTTAGGCAGGCCCGATCGCGGCACCTGCGTCTATATTAATGTCGTAGAAGGTTTCACGCCGCCAAAGCCGCTCAAAAACCCTTTCCCGCCCGATATGGGGCGGCGAAACAGACTCGCAAGGGTGTAAAGTGGTTTTTTATGCCTGAAGCGTCTTAGTTGTCAGGACGGTAGCGATAATGCCCGGTAATCGAATGGGAGAACAACATATCGCTCTCCTCCGGCCCGCCGCCAATGTTATGAATAATCAGCGGCGTACCGTCTTTGCTACTGCGGTCTGAAACAATGCCAATATGCGG
>CALDTL010000032.1 GCA_937923965.1 uncultured Caulobacterales bacterium | reverse complement strand
AATCCACTCGCTAATCTTGTGGCGGAAATTATGGGCTTCCCCAAAAGCGGGAATGATGTCCCGGTCACGGTGAAAATACAGCCGGACGCGACGGGCGAAACATGGGTGCGGGAGTTTGGGATAAGCACATTCCAAAGCCATCATAGTTTGGGACAGGGAAAACGGTCCCGCCTTATGACGGAAAAATTTGGACCCATTTCAATCCATATGGCTGTCTTGGAAGAGGCCGGTAAAATGCGGATAGACACCCAGGGCTGGTCATTTTTCGGGGTGCCTTTGCCCAAATTTCTGCGGCCGCGCGGCGATGTGTATGAAACCCAAGACGGAGAAGGCCGCTTTGTCTTTCATGTCGACCTCACCGCCCCTCTATTTGGACGGCTTTGTAAATATCACGGATGGTTAGCGCCTGCGGAAAATCCCGAAGCATAAGTAATTTCGCCGGAGGGTAGCCCACCACCCCACGAAATTCCCTGAACAAGAGATGTCGATAACCCCCCATAGGTTAGGCCGCAATTTCCGACAAATCCGAACCGATGATAATAATTTGGGTCTCCGATCAACACACAAGCTTGAGCGCCTTTCGCTCTTATTTGGGAGAGTCCCGCCTTGATCAATGCAGACCCAATACCTTGGAATCGAAGTTCAGGATCAGCGGCAACTGGGCCGAGCGCATATATATTTTCAGAAATGTCACCAATTGTCACAGGGGAGAATGCGATATGCCCAACAAGTTCGTTTTCTCGTTTCGCGACTAATGAGAGCGCGAGATCTCCGTCCCGTCTCAAAGCATTTACAATGGGCCCTTCTGTGCCAGAGCTATAGTCTTTATCGGCGAAGGCGGATTGGATTAATTTAAAAATTCCTGCTTTGTCTTCATCGCACTCTTGATGAATTTTGAGCATGTTAAATCGGGATAAGACCAAAGCCTTTTGGCTTCTTCCGAACATAGCTATTATAGCCAATATTTGCGCCGAGGCGAACGCCTGCGCCTGCGCGGACGGGCGCCAATGTAATGCCATTTGCCCGCTCGTAATGCACAGCCATGCCCGCAACGAGGAAAGCCGATCCATCAATACCCGGAAAACGGCGGAAGATGTCATCTGGATTGTCCAGATCATAGACTAATGTGAAAACGCGGCTGACTTCAGCGCCTGCATCGAAACCCACTGTTGGGCCTTTCCAATAGACTTTTTGAGAGCGGCCATCCTTCATCCAAAGCGTGCCCTCGCCATATTTAGCGCCGAAGATAAGCGCGCCGCCGCCCTCTTCTCCCGTAATATAGCCAACCGGACGGCCTTGTTTTTTGAACAGGCGTGCCAAAGTCGACGCAGCACTTTCTGCCGTGACGCCGAGGTGATCCGAAATGGCGCTCACGAGTTCAGAGTCATTGTAAGAGGCTGTTTGGCCTTTGGTTGCCGTCGCTTGGCCTTGCGGATATCCGTTAGGGTTGCTTGCCTCGGGCGTCGATGAGCATCCCGCCAATGCCAAGAAAGAGGCACAGGCGAAAGCTGTCACAAAGACAGACAGGTTGGATTTTTTAGTGTATTTCTTAAAATTTAACATAGTATCGGTGTCGCCTAACGTAGTTAAAGTTGCGTTAACCGTCCCCGTCTGAACCCTTACCTTTTCGCAAGACTATGGCCACAGTTCCGGCCACGCCAAATCCTAGAGACAGGCAAAGCAATGGGATGAAAAATACAAATTTCAAAAGCGTGAACACCCCCGCAAAGCTGCCTATCAATTCCGATGAGGTGATCATCAAAAGCGCAAGAAAACTATCTTCCAAAAAATCAAAGAGAAGAAATCCCATCGGCAGCATTAACAGCCACCTCCAGCGCGAGGACATGAGGCCGAGGGCCGTCATTCCAAAGGCAATCACCGCCTCGAACACCCATGTTTGTAAAACCATATAGATGAGATCAAATCCTAAGGCTTTCGACTTGATCGCTAGCGCCTCCTCGCCCAAAGATTTAATAGCCGTCACGGCGTCTGCGCCTGAATAAAAGAGCCGCCCCTGTAGGTAATCATACTCCGGCAATCGGGATAATTGCCCGAACGGCCCTGGTCCAATGAACCAAAGCGTATAGACCGCGAAGATGAGAATAAGCGCAATCAGGCGCCAGCCCTCGAAACGATTATAATTATATCCCTTTGACTTTATCAACATCTCAAAATTCGCCAGAAGGCAGCACAGCGTTAACTGTCGTGACAATCGAAGAGGTCACCGCCTCAATCAGATGTCCACGCGGCGAGCTTTTTCGAAATGTTAGATTTAATTCTCGTGTTGCGCCTTTACTTTGGATGGGTTTCACGCCGATCTCCCTTCGGTTTAACCATCCCGTCGATTGCGCGAGCGCCGGCACAATAGATATGCCTTGGCCTGAAGCCACCAGGCTGATGATCGTTTCTAAACTGGTGACACTTGTTTCCGCTAATGTCGTTTGGCTCTTCACATTACACAGATCAACGGTTTGATCCCGGAAACAATGACCTTCCGAGAGCAATATCATCTGATCTAAAGGGAGGTCGGAAATATTCAATTCATCCAATTCATTGAGCGTATGACCCTCTGGATGGATGACCATGAGAGGTTCATTACACAGAGGTAGAGCGGCCAATCGCGGAGTCTCGGGCTTTGTTGCGAGAATGGCGGCATCCAAATCTCCATTTAACAAATCCTCCGTCAAACGTTCCGTGATGTTCTCTTTGAACACTAATTGCAGGCGCGGGAATGCCTCGCCGAGGTCTCGTAAAACATTTGGGATCAGGAAGGGCGATACTGTGGGAATAGACCCAAAGCGAAACCGCCCCGAAAAAGGATCCGCTGCCTCTGCCGTAATCGACCGAATAGCATCCACCGCGCCCAAAGCGTCCCCTGCCAGTTCCAGGACACGGTCTCCGATTGGGGTGAGCATGGCCGCCCGTTTCGTCCGTTCAATCAAAGTAACGCCCAAATCTGTTTCGAGCTTTTTTAACTGCACCGAAAGCGTTGGCTGACTGACATTGCAGCTCTCCGCCGCCTTGCCAAAATGCTTATGCCGGGCGATTGCCCTTAGGTAAGTAAGGTCTCGAATGTTCATAGATACAGCCTATCATAATCATAAAAACAATCAATTAGACATATCGTTCAAATTTCTACATTTAGGCTCCAGAGTGCCAGAGTCTCAAATAGAGATTCGAGATCAATTACCTTCAGGAGAGACACATGAATGATTTGACAGTCAAGACAGGCGGAAAATGCCCTGTCATGCACGGCAGTGCAACGAGCAGCAAGCCAACTTCAGTTAAGGATTGGTGGCCCGAAGCTCTGAATGTTGAAATTCTCCACCAGCACGGCGCGCGCTCCAACCCAATGGATCCCGACTTCGACTATCAAGAAGCTGTCAAAGCCTTGGATTTTGATGCGCTGAAAGCTGACCTTCACGCATTGATGACGGATAGCCAAGATTGGTGGCCCGCAGACTGGGGCACTTATGCCGGCTTAATGGTTCGCATGGCTTGGCACGCTGCGGGTACATATCGCACATCTGATGGCCGCGGGGGCGGCGGCACGGGAAACCTTCGCTTCGCGCCGCTGAACAGCTGGCCGGATAACGGCAATCTCGACAAAGCGCGCCGCCTGCTTTGGCCGATCAAAAAGAAATACGGCAATGCCATTTCTTGGGCTGACCTGATGCTTCTGGCCGGGAACGTCGCCTATGAAAGCACCGGGCTGGAAACCTTCGGGTTTGGCTTTGGCCGTGAAGACATCTGGGCACCAGAAATGGACGTAAACTGGGGTGAAGAGAAAGAATGGCTTGCACCTTCCGAGAACCGCTATGTTGATCTTGATGATGCGACGACCATGAACCCTAACCTTGCCGCCGTTCACATGGGCTTGATCTATGTGAATCCAGAAGGCGTGAACGGCAATCCTGATCCGGCCCGCACGGCCCAGCATATCCGCGTGACATTCGCCCGCATGGCGATGAACGATGAAGAAACCGCTGCGTTGACAGCCGGTGGCCACACTATCGGTAAAGCTCACGGTAACGGCGATGCAGACGCACTAGGCCGCGAGCCAGAAGGTGCAGATTTGGAAGCCCAAGGCTTTGGCTGGATGAACCCGAACGCGACTGGCAAGCCAAGCAGCCACGTCACATCTGGCGTTGAAGGCGCATGGACAAGCAACCCAACGAAATTCGATATGGGCTATTTTGACATGCTCTTCGGTCACGAATGGGAGCTGACAACATCCCCTGCTGGCGCGAAACAGTGGAAGCCCGTCAATATTGATGACGTGAATATGCCAATCGATACGGATGGCGGCGACACACGCACCATGCCGGTCATGACAGATGCGGATATGGCGATGAAAGTCGACCCAATCTATAATGAAATCTGCCAGAAATTCATCGCTGACGAAGCTTATTTCCGGGATTGCTTTGCCCGCGCTTGGTTCAAACTGACCCACCGCGACATGGGACCAAAGGTGAACTACCTCGGGCCGTGGGTGCCGCAAGAAGACCTCATCTGGCAGGACCCAATCCCAGAAGGCTCCACCTCCTATGACGTAGATGCCGTGAAAGCCAAAATTGCGGCGACTGACCTGACGCCTGTTGAGATGCTCAACACAGCGTGGGACAGCGCGCGGACTTTCCGCGGCACAGATAATCGCGGCGGCGCCAATGGCGCGCGTATTCGCCTCGCCCCGCAAAACGAATGGGCCGCGAATGAGCCAGAGCGCCTCAGCCGCGTTCTCTCAGCTCTCGAACCTATCGCAGCCGAGACAGGCGCATCTATCGCAGACGTTATTGTCCTCGCGGGTAATGTCGGTCTCGAAGCCAGCTTGAAAGCCGGTGGTCACAATATTGATGTGCCATTTGCGCCGGGCCGCGGCGATGCCACAGACGACATGACAGATGCCGATAGCTTTGATGTTCTCGAGCCTTTGGCTGACGGCTTCCGTAATTTTGCGAAAGACGAATTTGCAAGCTTGTCAGATGAGATGTTCCTCGACCGGGCACAACTGCTAGGCCTGACCGGAGCGGAGATGACTGTCCTGCTCGGCGGGATGCGCGTGATGGGCACTAATTTCGGCGGCACATCGCACGGCGTCTTCACGGATAATGTCGGCTCACTATCTAACGACTACTTCGTCAATCTGACGGATATGGGCAACACCTGGCATCCAGTTGGCGATGCTTTGTATGAGCTGCGCGACCGCTTGACAGGTGAGGTTAAATTCACGGCGACAAAAGCAGACCTAATCTTCGGCTCAAACTCAGTTCTGCGGTCTTTCGCGGAAGTTTATGCGCAAGACGACAATAAGCAGAAGTTTGCGCAAGACTTCGTGGCGGCTTGGACGAAAGTCATGAATAATGATCGGTTTGACATTAGCCGCAAACCAAATGCGTAAATAAAGCGTAGACACTTTGTAAGCTCGTTCCCCTTTTCGGGCTCACACGTTCCTTTTTCTTTGGAAAATGGAAATTCATATCTCGCGCGGCGTCTCCCTCCTCCCCCAGTAGAAGAGACGCCGCGCTTTTTTTTATGCGCGCTGATCTTAGGCAGTGATTGCTTTTCTTCGGGGCACCAGTTTCAAAACGGCCTTCCGGTAGCGCGCAAGCGGACGTTCAAATACAGCCGCAAAAGCATAACACGCCAGGCACGTCACCGCCAAAAGCACACTATCATCCACACCCCAATTTCCGCTTTGCGGTAGAACTGCACCGCCCCATTGCAGAACGGGATAATGAACCAAATAAAGCGAGAAGCTTCCGCCCGCGAGCCACTTCATTGCGCTCTGCCAACGGAACGGCTCTGTGCGGCCAGATAGTTTGAGGCTCACCCCAAATAAATGCACGGTAAAAAGCGCGCCAATCAGCGCATTCCAGATAAATTCATCAGAGAACCCTAGAGACGCAAAACCTTCCGGACCCATGACACTATAGGTCAAAAAGCGAAGGATCTGCGGCAGTTCCACGACTTGGAACAGGCCGTAAAATATAATCGGTAGAAAAATCATCAGGCTGATTTGGGAGGCGGTGTAACGGCTCACCTCAGTTTTTTGGAGCCACAGATAAAGACCAACACCCATGAACCACGCCGGGGCCAGCAGCCATATTTTCAATCCAAAAATAAGACCGCATATACCTAATGACAGCCAACGAACTGCGCCGCGTAAATAGAGGAATATGCCAAAGACAATATAATAGGCAGCCTCATAGCTAAGCGACCAATAAGGGCCGTTACTGCCCAGCCGAATTATATCGCCGTTCCAATGGCTAGAAAATGTCAAACCCCGCCACCAATAGTCCCCAGTTGCAACGGCGTTGTAAAAGGGTGTCTCCAGATAAAACTCAGGGTTAGCCCTTATGCCCCATCCATCCAAAATGAGCGCCAAGGCCAGAGCCGGCACGGCAACGGACCATAATCTCGACATGCGGGAGAATGTAAACCGCCCCCCCGTTTTATCCTTTTGCGTCGCGGCAAATGTGATGACAAACCCAGAGAGCACAAAAAATAGAACGACCGCGTCACTCCCCAGATTCAGATCTCGGATGAAACTATATCGGCCATCCGTAAAACGCGCATAAGCGAAGTGCGACAATAACACGACAAAGGCCGCGCCAAAGCGCATCAGGTCCAGATAGCCAGAAACACCGGAAGATAAGACCGACCGCGGCGTCATCAAGATGTCTCTTCAATAACGGTTGTCTCTTGCGGGCCGTTTAAATGCGCAGCCGCCTCTCGAAAGGGCCCGAAAAGCGCGTCTGCCAGCGTTGGATGGGGCTGCTCGATGCGGCGCCCGTCCGGTGTCGACAAGCCAAATTCCATGACTTCCATTGTTTCGGGCACATAAAGCGTTCCAAACGCCCAGTCCCACAGGGCGAATACCTCGCCGTAATTTTTATGCCAATGCCTATGCGCGAGGCTGTGATGGATTTGATGCTGGGCGGGAGAAACGAAGATATGCGACCAAAAGTTTCCGTAAGAAATCCATATATGAGAATGCCGAAAATTGGACCCGAGGACGTTAAAGAGGAGCGCGAACACCGACACCCCGCCAATCAGCCATAAGGACACCTGTCCAAAAAGCAGCGCGATAATGAGACCTTGCAGGACAGCTAAAACCGTCGTCCGAAAGATTTGGCTGAGCATGTCATAAACTGGATGTTTGCGGTAAACCGTGATGGGGCTCATAACTTCGGCACTGTGATGCACGGCATGAAACGGCCAAATGAGTTTAATCTCGTGATGGCCGCGGTGAATCCAATAGACGCAGAAATCAGACACCACCAAGATAAGGCCTGTCATCGCCAGAATACCCATGAAACCGGGTTCCGCGCCAGACTCCCCCAGAGTTTGGGTGATCGCATAAATGATCAAAATTTGAATGGCCGTAAACTTTATGAGGCCCGTGAGTTTGATGAGGATCCCAATCAAGAATAACTTCAGGTCAGTTTGCGTCGAGGGATGTGCATAGATCTCGCGCGGCAGGAGCCAAGACCAAAATCCGGTGTCCGCCTTTTGATATTTGTAAATCAACCAGCCCAGCGGGATCATCGCGAGCAAATAAAGCGGATTTAAGCGCGACGAGAGTCCAAAGGCTGACCCTATGGCGGCACTCACATATTGGACCAAAATTTCAAAAATGGCGCTCAATGACCTATCCTTCACCCACGTTAAGGCGTCAGCCTAGTCGAAAAGGATTGAAAAGCTGTAAAATCGGCCGTTGTAGAATATTAACGCTCTTTACGGATCTTTAACTGGCAAATCTTCAACTGGCCGATCTTTAGGGGCATTGCCTCCACTTGCCCTAACTGCGGCAGCGCACCACGCTTGCTTCCCGCGCCGCCCGCGCTACATAGCTTTCATGACAGACCAGTCCCTCATCCGTAATTTTTCCATCGTGGCCCATATTGACCATGGGAAGTCCACTTTGGCAGATCGCTTGATCTCTTACACGGGCGGGCTGACCGACCGCGAGATGTCCGAACAAGTGCTGGATAATATGGACATTGAGAAAGAGCGCGGCATCACGATTAAGGCGCAAACCGTACGCCTCGAATATCCGGCCAAAGACGGCAAGACCTATATATTGAACCTGATGGATACGCCGGGCCATGTGGACTTCGCCTATGAGGTTTCGCGCTCCCTTTCGGCCTGCGAAGGCTCCATCCTCGTGGTTGATGCCTCGCAAGGCGTGGAGGCCCAAACCCTCGCCAATGTCTATCAAGCGATTGAGCATGACCACGAGATCGTGACGGTCCTCAATAAGATCGATCTGCCCGCCGCAGAGCCAGACCGCGTGAAACAACAAATCGAAGACGTCATCGGGTTAGACACGACAGAGGCCGTGGAATGTTCCGCCAAATCCGGTATCGGCATCCCGGATGTGCTAGAGGCGATTTGCGCGACCCTGCCTGCGCCCGAATATGGCGACCCAGATGCGCCGCTGAAAGCGATGCTCGTTGATGCGTGGTATGACACTTATATGGGCGTGGTGGTTTTATACCGCGTCATCGAAGGCACAGTCACCAAGGGCATGCGCATCCGCACGATGAACACCGGCGCGAGCTATACCGTCGATAAGGTCGGGACCTTCCTGCCGACGCCGACCGATGTGAAATCCCTCGGCCCGGGCGAAGTCGGGTTCCTGACCGCCTCCATCAAAGAAGTCGCCGACGCCGCCGTGGGCGATACGATCACCGAAGATAAACGCCCGACTGAGATTCCATTGGACGGCTTTAAGCCCGCGCAGCCCGTTGTGTTCTGCGGTATCTTCCCGGTGGACGCAGCGGATTTCGAAGACCTGCGCGCCGCGATGGGCCGCCTGCGCCTGAATGATGCGAGCTTTAGTTTCGAGATGGAAACCAGCGCCGCGCTCGGCTTTGGCTTTCGCTGCGGCTTCTTGGGGCTACTGCATTTGGAGATTATCCAAGAGCGGCTGGAGCGGGAATTTGACCTCGACCTGATTACGACCGCCCCGTCGGTTGTCTATACGCTGATGATGCGCGACGGCTCGGAGATGCAGCTGCATAACCCCGCCGATATGCCCGACGTCATGAAAATTGATCATATCCAAGAGCCGTGGATTAAAGCCACCATCATGACGCCCGATGAACATCTGGGCGGGATATTGAAGCTCTGTCAGGACCGGCGCGGTATTCAAACCACGCTGAATTATATCAATGGCCGCGCGATGGTGGAATATGAGCTACCGCTCAATGAAGTCGTGTTTGATTTTTATGACCGGTTGAAATCCGTCTCCAAAGGCTATGCGTCATTTGACTATCAAGCCATTGGCCTGCGCGAAGGCGATCTGGTCAAGATGAGCATTTTGGTGAACGGCGATCCCGTCGATGCGCTCTCCATGCTCGTCCATAGGAAAAACGCCGAAGGCCGCGGCCGCCAAATGTGCGAGCGCCTGAAAGACCTCATCCCACGTCACCTATTTAAAATCCCAATCCAAGCGGCCATCGGCGGCAAAGTCATCGCGAGAGAAACCATCGCCGCGATGCGCAAAGACGTGACGGCCAAATGCTACGGCGGCGACGCCAGCCGCAAACGCAAGCTGCTCGATAAGCAGAAAAAGGGTAAGAAAAAGATGCGCCAATTCGGGCGAGTAGAGATACCGCAAGAAGCGTTTATTGCGGCTTTGAAAATGGACGACGGCTAGCAATGTCTAGCCAAACCGTCCTAACTAATCTGCTAATAGTCGTGCTTTGACCGAGAAGAAAATATGATGGATCAAAGAGAATTGATGGCACCATCTGTTTGTCGAATTGAGGCAATCTATCCTGATGGCTCAGTAGGTACTGGCACCTCATTTTTTCATGTATTTAATTTAAGTGAAGATAAGCTAAAGGGCGCCCTTTGCTTAATTACAAATAAACACGTGATATCTGGAGCTGACAAACTGAGGTTTTTCTTTTGTGGAAAAACTAGTACTGGTGAAAGAGATGGCAAGAAAACGGTTGTAGCAGAATTCTCTAGTTCAAGCGTTTTTGCTTTTTATCACGAAGATGGTCTTGATCTGGCCGTCATTCCGATAATTCCAATTATTGAAGCGATGAAAGCTCAGAATTTGGACCCCTACTATATTTATGGGACGTCGCCAACCAACGCCCTAAATGAAATGCAAGACGAGCTTGGGAGCATAGAAAATATTCACCTTGTTGGTTATCCAATCGGGATTTACGATACTGCTAACAACCAACCTATTATTCGCAGCGGAATAACCGCGACCCCTTTTGAACTCGATTATCTTGGGAAGCCAGAATTTCTAATCGATTGTGCTTGCTTTCCAGGATCAAGCGGGTCTCCTGTGTATTTAGCAAACTACGGAACTTTAATCTCAAAGAAAACAGGTGCTGCTTCGTTTGGATACCAGTTTAGCTTGTTAGGAATTCTTCGCGCAGGACCTATGTATAATGCCCAAGGTGAGATTGAGATTAATCCAGTTCCAACCTCTCTCGGGACAAAAGTCACGGCAAAAATTCCAATAAATCTTGGAATTTGTATTAAAGCCACTGAGTTAGATAAATTCGAGCCGCTTTTCAAAAATGAGACGTTAGCTAACGGGAAGAGCTTAGCGGATTTAGATGCATCGTTGCCTTAATCACCATGACCCAAACCTACCCCCCCCCTCAAAATAACCCGCAATCGCAGGTGCCCTCTTCTCCCCGCATGCGGGGGGAAATACCCGTAGCGTTTTGAAAAAATGCGGAGGGGGATGGGGGACGCGAACGTCAGCAATCGATTGCAGTATAGCGCTGAAACGTCTGAGCCGTTTCAGTTCCTAGCCAATCGGTCCCCCGGACCGATTGAACTGCGTCATGGGCGAAATCCGAGCCTATGGATCTGTCTTTCGTAAACCCGGGCGAGACGATTTACGCAAATCTGTGGTTCACACTGAACCCGGCTCGGATGTTAGGTATTGCGAAAATGCCCTGCGCGATTGAAAGCACGCCGAGGTAGCTGCACGCTATCATATTTGTCATCCTAGGCCTTGTGCCTAGGACCCCTAATACAAAATTGGCGATCTATTAAAGGTCCTCGGGACAAGCCCAAGGATGACGGTTATTTATAGCTGGGTATTTATTCGCGGCTTGTCCAAACGGCCGCACTATAGCATAGGACCCTCACACACCCCCACCACCCGAAAGCCTGTCATGGAAATTTTTGAAATTGGCCAAGTTGTCCGCCTGAAATCTGGCAGTCCTAAGATGACCATTAAGGGCCCTGATCCGGCGGGCGGCGAGACAGCTTGGGCGGTGCAATGGATTGATCGCAATGGGAAGCTTCAGGAAAATAGTTTCCACGAGGATATGCTGGATATCTTTGTCAAATCCGAGCGCCCTGAACCAGCTCGCGGCCCGCGCGGCGACCGAAACCGCGACCCACGTTTTCGCTAGGCCTTAGCCTGTTTTTTTGCGGGCTTAGGCCTTGGCTTTGGCTCAGGTTTGGGCTCTGGCGCATTCACCTCCGGGCTCTGCGCATCAATCCGCGCATTGACGAGGTCCGGCGTCGAGAGGTCGATGCCTTCTACCACCGAGGCCGTAAAGACAGCGCCATTGACCTTATAGAGCGTGCCC
>CALDTL010000031.1 GCA_937923965.1 uncultured Caulobacterales bacterium | reverse complement strand
CGCATTTCTGTCGCCATTGCTTTCGCAATATCGAGATGAGTCTCGAATGTGTTTTGCGTTTTTAATTGCGCGAGATCTTCGAGATTTATCCCCGCGGGCGCGCCGTTTGGGTAGCGCTGTTTTAGATTGTTGAGTGTTTTTGAGTAAGTCATGTTCATGCCTCCAATAAAGCGTAAGCGGGGATGGTAAGAAAATCGGGAAGCACTAGGGCCGTGGCGGTTTCAGAAAAAATTTGTGCGGCCTCTGGGAAACGGCCGTTTGCAAAAGCATTAGGGCCAAGCTCGGACGCCAGCTTTTTCACTTCGTCATTATAAAATCGGTCATAAAGGGCCCGCGTCAGCGTTTCGGCTTTGCCACTCTCCATTTGCACCTCAGCTTCATGCGTTAGCCATTGCCAAATTTGTGATCGAGATATTTCTGCTGTGGCGGCGTCTTCCATCAAATTATGGATCGGCACAGCGCCGCGGCCGCAAAGCCAGGCCGCGATATAGCGAATGCCAACCTCGATATTTGTGCGCACGCCTGCCTCGGTCACAGTGCCGCTATGGGGGGAGAGCATACCTTCATTAGTGACGCGTGGATGCTGTCGCTTCACGAGGATCTGGTGCTTCAACGGCATTTCGGCGTTAAAGACCTCCATTGCGACAGGCACGAGGTCTGGGTGAGCAACCCAGGTTCCGTCATGTCCCAACTTTGCTTCGCGTTTCTTATCAGTGCGCACTTTATCAAAAGCTGCCGCGTTGGCGGCTTCATCATTTTTGATAGGAATTTGGGCAGCCATACCGCCCATCGCATGGGCACTGCGCTTATGGCATATCTCAACCAGGCGGCTCGCATAGGCCGATAGAAACCCTCGATCCATACCCACTTGCGCGCGGTCCGGCAGAAGAAACTGCTTATGATTGCGCAGGGTTTTAATGTAGCTAAAAATATAGTCCCAACGGCCACAGTTCAGACCCGTGATGTGTTTTCGGAGCACATAAAGGATTTCATCCATTTGAAAGGCCGCCGGTAATGTCTCTATCAGGACGGTAGATTTAATCGTACCATTGGGAATATCGAGTACGGCTTGGGCGAAATTAAAGACGTCATTCCACAGGCGCGCCTCTTGATAGGTTTCGATTTTTGGTAGGTAGTAGAATGGCCCGCGTTCATCGGCGGCGAGTAATTTACCGTTATGGAAAATGTGCAGCCCGAAATCGACAAGGCTTGCGCTCATAGGCTTGCCATCAACGGTGATGTTGTTTTCTTCGAGATGCAATCCCCGCGGACGCACGAGCATTGTCGCCGTCTGTTCGCCAAGCGCGTAAGACTTCTTTTCGGTCTGTAGGGTTAAGTCCCCCCGGGCATAGTCACGCATATTAATCTGCCCGTTGATCATATTTGCGAAAGTGGGACTGCTGGCGTCTTCGAAATCCGCCATGAACATTTTTGCGCCTGAGTTTAGCGCGTTGATCATCATTTTGCGGTCAACAGGGCCAGTGATCTCAACCCTCCGGTCCCGCAAAGCGGGAGGACAGGGGGCCACGCGCCAGACAAGGTTTCGGATATGCTCTGTCTCCGGAGGAGGCGTCGGCAATTCACCATCATCATATCGGCCTTGTTGCAGTTTCCGATTTTCAAGCAAGATACGCCGCTGCGGGCCAAAACGGCGCTCTAAGTCTGCGAGGAATAAGAGCGCATCGGGTGTGAGAATTTCATCAAAACGCTCGCCTGTCTTTCCTGTGACTTTGGCAAGTATGCGGTGCCGCGGGATGGGTTGGTCTGTATTTGTAATCGGCGCGTTCATAGCGACCTCCTGTTTTTGAATTCGTTGTCATACGATATTTACAAATCAGGATGACTGTCTATAAGTAATTGTAAATTATAGGTATTTTTGTATTCTTTGTAAAAATATTATTGTAATTTTTGTAAGTTTTGTCATATATTAGGTAAGCAACATGGCGATAAAAGGCGAAAAATTATTGATTGGCCCTCGGATTACTCGCTTCCGTAAAACACTGGGCGTGACTCAAGCCCGCATGGCTGAAGACCTAGGCATTTCAACGTCTTATCTGAATTTGATGGAACGTAACCAACGGGCACTCTCGGCTAAAGTTTTGCTGAAGATGGCCGAAGTTTACGACTTTGACATTGCAGGTTTCACTGGCGCAGGAGACGCGCATCTTGTCGCCGAAGTTTATGACGCAATGCGCGACCCGCTCTTCAAAGAAGAGGCCTTGTCCAAAAACGAAGCCGAAGATCTCGTCAACGTTAGCCCAAATGCGGCGCGCGCGCTTCTGAAACTCTATGGCAAACATCGCGACATGGCCCTCCGGGCGGCTAAAAACACGCCAGACCGCGACCGAGTCGAGCTCCTTGAGCAATCCTCTCAGGCTGTCGAGTCCGTGCGGCGTTTCATTCACGCCAATAAGAATTTTTTTCCAAAACTAGATGCTGCAGCGGAAAGTCTGGCCGAGGAAATTGGTTATAATAAGCCTCTCATCGCGGCAGCGTTAACGGACCGTCTCAAGGAAGCACACGACATTGCGGTACGCGTTGTCCCCGTAGACGTTATGCCCCAGATGCTGCGTTATTTTGACCGCCATCTTAAACGGATCAATCTATCGGAATTACTCCCGCAATCAGGACGCCGTTTTCAACTCGCTTTTCAAATAGGCATGTTGGAGCACCGCGATTTGATTGATGAGATTGTGGCGTCCGCGAAACTGCCCGGCCTGGAGGCCGAAGGCCTGTGCCGCACAAATCTTGCCAATTATTTCGCCGCAGCCGCGCTGATGCCTTATTCTCGGTTTCTCCAAGACGCGGAAAGCAGCAAATATGATATCGATCTGCTGTGTCATCGCTTCGGCACGAGTTTCGAGCAAACCGCCCATCGCCTGACAACCCTGCAAAAACCGGACGCCAGAGGTATTCCCTTCTTCTTTATCCGCATCGATGTCGCGGGGAATGTGTCAAAACGATTTAGCGCCGGCCGCTTTCATTTTAGTCAATTTGGCGGGGCTTGCCCGCTGTGGAATATTCATGAGTGTTTTCAAACGCCGGGTAAGACCGTAACTCAGATGATACGTCTCCCGGATGAGACGACTTATTTCTCAATAGCGAAAATGGTGAGCCGGAGTGACGGGACCTATAACGCCCCGCCCCAAAAGCTAGCTATCGGCCTTGGGTGCGATATCGCTTATGCGCCGCGCCTCATCTATTCGCAGAGCTATAATCTAGAGACCCCGCAGCCTACGCCCATCGGGATTAACTGCTACCTCTGCGAACGCCCGCATTGTCGTCAACGCGCCCACGCGCCGTTGAACAAAACTCTAAGTTTTGATGTCCGCAGGCGCGGCGTAAGCCTGTTTGATTTTAATGACGGATGACACAGCGCCGTTGATAGTTTGAAGGTTCTATTATTCCCGGTTTCAGTCGAGCGGCTAACGTCCGCTAAAGGATATACCGTCCCGGCCGTTCAGGCCCCCATACACCACTTCACTACCGCCTTCTGCGCGTGCAGGCGGTTCAATGCTTCGTCCCACACCACGCTTTGCGGGGTTTCTAGGCGTCTGCGGGCATTTCTTGGCCTTTGCGAGGCGCGCGGCGTAATAATGTCATTTGTGAATTAATTGCCTTTAATCATTCGGCGGGGAGTGTTGTCTTTGTCGATGAAATGATGCTTCAGAGCGCCGGCAATATGCCGGCAATATGAAGGGCCAGCGCAATTAGAACGATGTAAGCTACGTATTCATGCGACCAAAACAAGAACTCACCTAAAGCTTCATTCCTAGCGATAACTTCTCCATCTAAGGCCGTTTCAGGCACAAGAGTGACCCCAAAAACCGAATGGGGATGCGGGCGGCGCAGCCTTGCATTGATAAGCCGGAAACCCAATTTTTGCGATATCAGCCATATCGCGATAACCGCCATCCGTAACGATGCCCGCGACACCTCTTATCGGGACTTACTTAACAGGCCGTGATATTCTAAGATGCATCCTGAAGACTTAAATATGCCCATTGGATGCGGCGGTGTCGCGGTGTATCCAGGTGATGTCCTAGTTTCTATTACGCTTGGCATATTTTGATCCAAATTTATCAACCTACGGAGAGTAGATTGAGATTTTCATCACGAAGGCTTAGCGAATTGAGTGCAAGTGGTCATTAATGTGACAAAGCTTTACACTATTGGATAACCGTCAATGAAATGGACACGCGGTTGCAATATCTATTGATCCTTGAGGAACCAGCACAATTTTATATCAAAATCAGAAATCTTTTTTATAACTCAGTGAGATATTTTGATCATTGTCAGATTGAATTTGGGAGCGAAGGGATAGATCTTTTCGGAGTTCCCAATCTATGACAGCTCCGGTTTGGTTTGAGCTCGCGCCTGAGAATATCTGTAAATAAACGTTGTCCGCCAAATAGCGCCCGCCCGTCACAATCGCACCGCCATTTTCATCAAAACTCACGCCCAGCTGGGCAATGCCGAGCGTGTCGCGCAGTCCCCCGACCAGGTCTAGCCCGCCGCCTGTGCCAGACAGCTGGGCCAGCGTTGCCGCGAGTTGCGCCGCTTCTAGACCCGAAAGCTCTGTTGCAGACCGAGAAAAGAGGATGGCCGATAGAATTTCATCTTCGGGCCTCGCAGGGGTGCTGGAGAGTTTTATGTCCGGGGTTTCGGCTGTACCCGACACAGTAATTTCAGCCGTTATGTTTGTGGTCTCCACGCCGGCCTTAAAGTCTAGGCGAGCCTGCGAAATAGGTCCGTCGAACAATATGCGTCCTGTGTCTATTTCGATTGTCTTGCCTGCCAATCTATAGCTCCCCCTGATGACATCGGCTTGTCCTTCAAGCGCAAAGTCATTTGCGGTCCCCGTCAGGCGTGTGTCTAAGGATAATTCAGCATCCAACCCTCGGCTACGAATGTAGATTTTCCGCGGGGCCTTTATGGATAGATCGAGTGTCGTCGGCATGATATTCGGCTGCGGTTGGAGAGGTGTTACAGGGCGCGGCGGCGCGTTAATTTCCTCAACGTCAATGACGATGACGCTCGCCTGGGCCTCTCCAAAGGCTTTGACTTCCACCTCGTCAAGAATAAGGTCGCCTGTGACGGAGGCCGTTTTCGCTTCGCTCTTAAACAGAATGTTTCCACTCGCTATACCTTCATAGTCACTGCGGTCCATCACCTTGAATTTTTGAGCCGTGAGACCGATGTCTCCAACGGGGCGACCAAATTCGCCGAGTTTAAACTCGCCTTTGCCTTTGAGGGTTCCGCCTTGGCGGTCTTCAAAATAAATACGCGGGACAGACACATTATCATTTGAAAATTCGGCTTCAAATTTGCCGTTGCGAAATTGCGTCCCCGTTTGTGTGAGCTCAAAGTCGAGCCCGTCTCCAGCCGCTTTACCCTGAACCCGGGGTGCGTTCGCCGTCCCAGAGATAGTGAGATTACTGAGAAGCGTGCCGTCTATATTCGTGTCTGCGTCGGCAATCAAACTCAAGATGGCTTGAGCGGGGCCATTTGCCGAAAGCTCGCCAGACAAGGGCGCCTCCATTTCAGGGCGAAGACTCGCGAGTGTGTTTTGGACAGTGATTGGGAGGTCTAGGTTTCCTGTTAAATCGAACCCAATCGCTGACTGCCCCTGTAATTCAAAACGTGCGGACGAGCCTAGAAGGTCTCCTTTAAGCTCAAGGTTAAGGCCCGTATCCGTGTCTCTCCCCAAACCCCGCAAATCTGAAAGCGCAAAGCTAAGTGTTCCCGAAGGCGCACCATATTGTGTCGACATATCCAAAGCCGTAGACCAGCGGCCGCGGGTGTCTTCGAGTAATTCTGGGAGCGGGAACAATGATATGGGCATGTTTTGCGCGCGTAGCTTTAGGGTCTCAAAACCATTTGCCGATCTTTGATATGCGATGTTTAAAGGGTGCTCACGTAAGATTAGCGGAGCCTCTAAAGAGATTTCACCTCCATTAAAACTGGCCGTAACGGGGTCTGCATTGTCGAATGTAAAATGTCCAAATCGGCCTTTTGGCTCAATTGCCGCTAAATATGAGGCCGTGCCATCTCTTGAAAGGCGAATAGGAGTTTCGAGAGAAATTGGGTCAGAAAGCGATCCATTCTGTTTCTGCCCTTTTATCGAAAGCTGTCCAGAAAGCTCGGAAAATGTTCCTGAAATTTCGGCGTCTAAACTATCAATGGCATAAGCCTCATAAGTTAAGCCGCGCCCCTTTGCAGAGAAATTTAAGCCCTGAGTTTGGTTGTCTTGCGGCTCTAGGGTTAGGATGGCTCTCGCATAGCGATCTCCCTCATCAGGTAAATCGAGTTTTAAGTCTCCGTCCAGTAAGCCAGACTCCAGATAGATGATTTCACCGGATGTTCTCAAATCGCCCAGAGCCATTAAAATGTCTCGTGCAGCTATTCCTTGTTCATTTGAGGCGAGGTCGGCAGACGACAGCAAGGGGCCAAACTGGGTCTGAGCCGATATTTCGACTGGGCCTTGCGGCGCCTCGAGGATTTGAGTCAGATCGGCCTTTACTTTGACTTGTGATAGAATTTGATTTGATGCCGTAATCTCGGAAGCTTCCGCTTGAAGTCTAAGATTCGGGTCGCTGCGGGCTCCGGTCAGCTGCGCTGAGAGGCTCGCGGTTTTGCCAATTTGTATGTCTCTAAACGAATATGGGGCGCGCGTTTCACCCTCCAAATTTATATCAACTTGGTCGGTAATTGAGCCGCGTGCGGCGAGCGAGATATTTTGTGCTGATATAAGTGCGGTTTCAATCGCAATGCCGTCCTCAAGGGGGGACATTTGGGTTTCAAAATTAATACGTGATCCCAATAATTGGCCAAAAGGGTCCGCCATATCACGCTCCGGCGAGAATGCCCCTTTTGTGGTGAGGGCGAACCCTGAAGATGCTGTCTTCTGCAGGCTATATTCAGCCGCCAGATCGCCGCGCGGGAATGAAGGCGGCAGAGGTTCGGCAGTCCGTAATGGGGTATCCACGCTGCCGATTAAATTAACTGTTTGCGGCGATAAGCCGGCACGACCGGCGGTGCGTATCACTGTCGCCCCGCTCAGAAGCTCAGCGCTTTCCAATATAAGGGTTTTGTTAGACGGATTTATCAGGCTCTCTAATTTAAGCCGAATGTCTTGGCCAAGACCGATGGGGAGGTCCCGCTTAAATTTCACAGATTTTGATTCAAAATCGAGCGCTACTGAAATGCTATTAGAATTCAGATTTTGAACTCTTATCGGTCCAGACAGTTTTGCAGCCGTTCCCCAAGGGGAGGTGATAGCTTGAGATGTAATGGTTCCATCAAAAGACGGTGATGGCTTTAGGGTTGCAATACCTAAAATTTGTGTGCGCCCTGTAGAGCATCTTTCTGGGAGAAATCCTAAGGTCTCCAGGTTTTCTGATGTGAGCGTTATATTGGCTTGCTCGGGAAAGTAGTTATCTTCAGGTATGGTTCCCGTGACTTGTACCGATAGGTCACTCGAATTTAAGGCCGCGTCTAACCGCCTATTTTCTCGCGTGACTTGGGCGGAGAGAGACAAATCATTTCCGATAGCGCGAATGATATTGTCCAAGGCCGGCCATTGGGTCAAACGGGCGCTGGACTCCAATGAAATTATCTCTTGGTCCCACGTTAAGGTGTTCTGAGTGCTCAGGTTAGACCCCACGTCAAGTTTGAGAGTTCCTGTTCCGTTGTCCAATGTTCCATCAATCAGACCCTGACCCGCGATTGGGCTGTTAACGGGCGCTCTGATAATAGTGGCTAGAGCCCCATTCGCTGCGCCCGTAATCTCAAATTTTCCACTAATTATCCCGTCCGATTTTTGATTTAAATCTAAAACTAAAACATCGCCTTCGATATCTGTCCGCCGCACCTTTAAGTTGGTTTGGTTTTCTTCCGGCGTCATGACCGCGCCGCCTTGGACATTGAACTCCGCCGCCATGCCTATCACCGCCTCTGAAAGAGAGACGCGCTCCAAGGTCATCTCCTGCAAGGAGAGTGTGGGAGGATCGCTCGGCGGGGAGGGGTTTAACGTAGGTTGTCTTAGGACACTTATGTCTTCGACAAGCAGGCTTGATATATCGAGGTGCCGTTTGAACAAAGCGCCGGGTGACCAAGACATGTTCAGGTCGTTTGCGTTCAGCCAGAGACCTTCTTTATCAAATAATTTGATGTCGGAAACTGAGAAATCACTCAGAATGTCGCCCTCTAACCCAGAAATCGTAACCGACTCGATCGGACCGAAGCTACGCGAGTTTACTTGACCTTCAATAAAGCTGTGCCCTGCGGAACTTTTGATAAAAACGCGCGCCGCAAAGAGCAGGAGGCAGGTGAGGGCAATGACACCCAACAACGTAAAGAGCCAAACTCGTTTGGACTTAGGCGATTTTTCTTCTGATTTTTTGGGGCGCGAGCTAGCCATCAAAACGCCTGTCCGATAGAAAGATATAGTTGAAAGTCGGCGTCCCCGTCATCCTTGTTTAGCGGGAAAGCAATATCTGCCCGAAGCGGGGCGAAGCTCGTGTAATAGCGTAGTCCGGCTCCTATCCCAAATTTTATATCCTTAAAGTCGGGATAATCGCTTTTGGCCACGCTACCTGCATCAAGAAATCCGGCATATCCTATTTTTCCTTTACCGCGGTAGCGCAATTCGGCGCTCGCTTCGACGAGAGATCGGCCACCAATGCTAACGCCGTCATTATCCACCGGTGAGATTGATTGATATTCGAAACCGCGCACCGATCCGCCGCCTCCGCCGTAATATCTTCTATTAAGAGGAACGCTCTCCTGGCCTGCCCCAAAAATTGTCCCCAGTTTCACGCGACCTGCAGCGGTTAGTTTATTGGATATCTTTCGGTAATTTGAAACCCCGAGCTCCGCATTTGCAAAGGCTCCGTCCTGATCGCCGAAGTTATAACTAGGCGTTAGACCAGCCTCGATATGGTAGCCTTTCTGCGGATTCAGGAGGGATGAACGGCTGTCATATTCGGCGTTTAGAAGGCCATCGAATAAATAAGATCGGACGTTAACATCCGCTTCGTCAAACTGTGAGGCTTCGAGACCTGCACCCAGAGACGCTTTAAACTTCCGAGAAAATTTCTGCGTCATGAGTGTATTTAAAGTCGCTCGCTCACCCGTGAAGGCGTCGGTGTCTTCCCGGGCAAGGCTTGCGCCAATATCTAATTCGCGGTCTACACGCCATGCAAATGGAATATTGTAATCTATGCCCAGGCTTATTTCATTTGTTTTTACTGTACTGCCGATTGTTAGAGTTTGGGCATAGCCAATAAAATTTCGACGTTCATAGATAAGATCAATGCCGCTTCCTTCGCTTGTTGAATAGCCAACTTCAGCTTGTACCGTGTTTATAGGGCCCTGTTCGATATTTAAGGTGACATCGCGCGTGAGTGTGCAATCGGTGTTTTTGATGAAATCCTGTGAAAGGCTTGCGCTGGCGCCGTCGAAGACACCTGTTCCGATGACCCGCGCGGCGAGTTGATTCAATTTTCGGTCGTCGAATAGATCTCCTTCTTTGAACGGCGCTATCATTTCGGGCCAAGTTTCAACTAAATAGGCTGTTCCGGTCTGCGTGATTTTTCCGAAACGTGTCTTATCTCCGCTCTCAATTTTAAAGGTCACATTTAATGTTTCGGTGGCGTGATCGGCAACGGCTTTGCGCGTTGCGGCTTTGGCAAATGGATATCCCTTTGCCCTAAGGAAACTAACGATACGGGCCTCTGCAGCGACAACGTCAGCCGCGAGCGCTGGGGACCCAGGCGCTATGCCAATAATTTTAAACGCCTCTTCTGCTATGTCAGGGTCCTGCGACGTATAGGATATGTCCACAGAGCCGAATTGGAATTGCGACCCTGGGTCAATTTTCAGTATATGGGTAATTTCGGATGATTTATTTTGCGATGGATCGTCATTTGCATCAATTTGGGATGTAATCGCCGCTCCGTAATATCCAAGAGACCGCATAACGGCCTCCGCTTTTTCGTTAGCTGACTCCAAACGTCGACGCGCTTGGGCCATAGACCGCGGCGGCGCATCCACCTCCCCAATGAGGCTGTAAGTGAGTTCCGATAAATCGCTTAGTAACTCGCCTTCAATTTTTACAATTGGGTCTGCGGCAAGCGCTGGGCATGGGATCAATAAAAATGAAAATAGGCTGCCGAGCCCTAGCCATTTCTTCGAGGATTTCACACAGAAACCGAAAGTATATCCATTGAAAGTGATAAGCCAGCCTAAACTTTAAGCGATTCTTTTTAGCCCCTTGAAAAACCAAGGCTCTGTTTCAGAACGTTATAGTCGTAGAAAAGTTCCTAGAGATTTAAGAGGCCTGAGGGCATCAATCTCCGATTAGATCCGACCGCGAAATATGTGCCCGCCAAAGGAAACGGCAGAGCGTTGGCTCTAGGCAGGACGCTCTAAATGCCCAACACGCCATCGTCTCCGTAAGCAAACTCTACTTTCACCGTGAGTCCGTTGAGCAGAGCGGAATTCACGGGGATTGAGACGATCTCTGGTGTGGTCTCATAGGGAAGATTATAAGCCTCCATATAAGCGGAAACTTCTTCAATCCTGGCTGATGTCAGAGCATTATCTTGGGGCGTGCTGGAGTCATATTCAAAGCCTGTGATAATGGCTCTAGGTTCATCGCATCCTCTGGCTTTCTTGATCGCTGCAGAGAGATAATTTGCCGAATGCGTCTCCAGATAGATTTCTTCGCTGAAATGGATAGAAATATCGGTTGGGTCGCAATTTTGGAGCGATTCCAGCTTGGGGTCGAAAGAGCTTCCTGATTGAAATTCAGGAACGGTTTCACTGGTCCCATTAGCGTAGAAAGGTAAAAAAGTGACTGGGGCTAATACAGCGGCTGTAAGGAATGCTTTGAACATTTGAGTCTCCTGAAATTCTATATAGTCAACGCAGAAAACTAACCTTGGTTCCAAATGTCTTAGGCAGTTTGTTTAAACTAATAAGAGGCTTAGACAGATCGCGATGAGACCTGAAAGGGAAAATCCTGTTAGCAGGAGCAAGCCGTCCCGCGCCATCATACCCATTCCAAGGAGTGCAATGAGTATTGCCGGAATCATCGCTCCGAAGGGAATTGCGCTCAAGGGTAAGAGAAAAAATGCCAAAATCAGGCTCAGGAGCGCTGTCGAGTACCGCGCTGTTTTCGTTGCGGCCCAGGCTAAGCGCGGCTTGGCGAGAAGATCTATTTTCTCTAGTGCTGGCTCGATGTATTTTCTTGTTTTGTCGATATCGTCTTGGGTGACAGCGAGTTCATTAAGGGTCTTCGGCAGCCAGGGGCGAGAACGCCCTAGGATCAGCTGAATCGCAAAAGACGCAATAATGATGAAGAATGCAACGGGCGCGCCAGGGATTGCGCCCAAAGGCGTGATTAAGAAAAGGCCCGACATCGTGAGAACAGGCCCAAAAGCGCGATCACCAAACGAACTCAGAACCTCTCCCAGAGGGGCTTGATCGCCGTCTATCGCCTCATCGACTTTGTCGAGAATTTCGCCGAGAGGTTTGTGATGGGTGTTTGACATGATAGATTACCATTTCACACCAGCTGTTTTGGAATTGATGCAGATAGCGTTGAGTTGTTTTATCCCGAAGGTCAGCTTCATGGGACTTAGCTTTTAAACGACTGCGGTCATGCCCGTCAGGCCGCGAACGAAGCGTATACGACGGCGGATAGCAAGATGATCGCGAGAGTTGATAGACCCAACACGTAGGGCATTCCCTTTACGCGGCGCCCGCCCTTGGCGTCGACTTCGCTAATGTGAGTTCGTTTACTCTTTTTCATCGTTGATCCTCAAATAATTCGCGGGAAAGTAGCATGCCGAGCGTAACCGCCGTAGCAGTGGCCGTAACAGGACTTTCACCGACTTGGTGTAGAAGCTTCTGCATTGTCGGGTTTTCGCGAACACTTTCAGGAACATACTGAGCGAGCGGGTCGTGCGAAAGCGACGTGGGCATCGGGGTGCTGACGGTCGTGGTTCTACGCAGGCTCAGCAGCAAGGCAGAGCCCGCTATCACTAACGCGCCGCCTGTTGCTGCGAAAGCTATTTCGCTTCCAAATTCTTTCGTTAGCCAAATGAAGGCCGCGACGAAAAAGAAAAGAAAAGCGATCGCAAGGAACAGGTATGCTAATGCGAACCCGGCCAGATTTCTGACCGGATTGCGCCGCGGTGCCTTCATAAAATAGGGCACAACATATTTAGCGTATTTAATCATGTGGATCTTAGCGGCGTGTCAAAGCGCCCAAGACCAGACCCGCGCCTATTGCGATCGCAATCGATGTCAGCGGGTTGTCCTTAATAGAGCTTTCTGCCTTATTTGTAAGCTCAGTGTAGCGATCCTTGACCTGCTCTGTCTTTTCGGCGGTCAATTCTTTTGCCGTGGCTTTCTTGTCTGCGACGGTTGCTTTGGTCTGCAGTTTGATGGTTTCCGCTAATGTGGCGACGTCCTGACGTAATGTGTCCAACTGCGCTGGGATATCCTGGTTCATTGCGACGACATTTTTTTTAGCATTAGCCATAGTTAATTCTCCTTATTTAATTCGCTGCCATTGTTTGGCGCGTTCACATCCAATCAACGAGGCTCCACGCCAAACGTTCCAAACAAAATTATATTTTTCAGGAACGCTGATCGGTTTCGATCATTATCTTAAAGGAACCCAAGCACAGGAGATATGAATGACATATAGAAAATATGAAAACCCAAGTCAGCTCGCCGCCAATCCTGACCTGAGTAGAGAAAAGAAAATTTCGATTTTAGAAAAGTGGCGTCAGGACGAGATAGCCTTGCAGCGTGCATCCTCTGACGGCATGAGCGGGGGGCATGCTCCAAAGTTAAAAACAATTGAAAACGCATTGGCTATTCTCTCCGACAGAAATGGCGACCTATCGCTTTCGACGGTATTAGACGTGGCAGACATGCCGACACTTGAGCGCCAAGTTGAGGGCGTTCTTGGAACAAATCCTTCGTAAAAGAATAGATAAGATGTGATGGCGTCATGATCGCCAGTTAAATTTTTCGCAGCGAAATCATGGATCGCTGTTTGACATAGGAGAATATTTTTATGGCAAATGCTGCCCTTAAACCCCAAGCCCCACAATTAACCGTACATACTGGGATTTCAGGCGACGACCGTCTTAAAGTCGCGGAACGATTGGGCGTCGTGCTCGCAGACAGCTACCAACTATTCATAAAGACCCAGGGTGTGCATTGGAACGTGGCAGGTCCAATGTTCTACTCAATCCATAATCTGACAGAGGCCCATTATGAAAACCTCTTCAAGGCAGTTGACGAATTAGCTGAACGCATCCGTTCGCTCGGGTCGAAAGCTCCGGCGAGCTATACCAAATATGGTGAGCTGTCAGCGATTGAGGACCACGACGAGCCGGCGACTGCGGCAGAAATGGTCGAAATGTTGGCGAAGGACCACGAAACGGTCTGTCGTTCGCTGCGGGTCGCAGTGGAATTCTGCGATAGTAAGGATGATTTTGTAACCGCCGACATGTTGACAGCCCGTCTAGCCTGGCATGAGGAAGCCATTTGGATGTTGAGAGCATCGCTCGCGGAATAAGACCTGAAAAATAAATCTATACAAAGCCGCCTCGACCGAGGCGGCTTTTTTTATTGCGCAGTTGGTGCCGGAAAAATCAGCGTGACTTTGTGGCCAGGGCTCAAATTTTCCTCACGGAACTCTCCGGCGAGTTGCCTCGCAAATCCTCGCATCAGTTTCGATCCCGTGCCGGCGGGGGATGTTTCATCACATCCTTGGCCTGTATCAGAGACACTAACGTTGATCGTCGGGCCTGCCGTCTCGAGTGAAATCGTGATGACACCGCCGTGAGGCACGCCGTGTTTTATGGCGTTTGTGAGGGCCTCAACAATGAATAGGGCTGAGGGGATTGCCGTATCGGGTTCGAATTTTACGTCCGCGACTTGGATATCGACCTCTACATCCCGGTTCTCTATTCCCAAGCCATTTTTTAACTCGTTAATGAGGCGAGTTAGGAAAGTCGGCATATTTATAACACGGAGATCATCGCCTTCGTAAAGACCGCGATGAACGAGCGCGATCGCGTTGATGCGTCCGCGCGTTTCTTTAAGTGCTGCAAGACCTGATGCGTCTTGCAGCTTTCTTTCCTGCATATTCAGAAGAGAAATTATAATTTGTAGGTTGTTTTTGACGCGGTGATGAATTTCTCTCAGGAGTGTTTCTTTTTCGTCCAGATTGTCAGTGAGACGAGTTTCTCTTTCGCTGATGCTACTGGCCATGTGATCGAAGGCTGAGGCTAACTCAATGATGCGGTCCGGCGCGTCATTTAAAGAGCCGACTCGGGCCTCTAGATCTCCCATCGCAAATTTATCAGATGCTGATTTGATTTGGCGGAGATGCGCGAAGACGAGCTTGTCTGTGGTGACCCAAAGCGAGAAATACGCAAAGACCCATGCAAGTATTGAGATGACGACGAGCAAAAGCCGCCCATCTCTAAAGGCCATAAAAATAGAAAATAAGAGAATAGGGAACAGGGCAAACGCTAAGATCAAGCCAAAGCGAACACGAAGATCGGTCATAAGAACAACTCCTCTGAGATTGCTTGTTAGCTAGTCGCGATTTTTTCGGCCTCGTCCAAAATTTCATCCATGGCGTTTAGCGCTTCCACGTTATCAGCTTTGGTGTCGAAAGCAGCATTTTCCATAATGATCTCAAGCTCTTTTCGCGCGCGGGATACGCGGCTCTTGATCGTACCGACTGCGCATCCGCAAATCTCGGCCGCTTCATCGTATGATAAGCCTGAGGCACCGACGAGGATTAGGGCTTCTCGTTGGTCGTCTTTGAGACTATCCAAACCGCGGCGCAATTCATTAAGTTCGACAACTTTTTCTTGATCCGAGTTAGCAACAATTGTTTGTTCGGCCACTTCTTGATCGAGCGAAGTCGCCCGCCATGACCGACGTTTAATCGAATAAAATTGGTTTCGCAGAATGGTGAAGGTCCACGCCTTTAGGTTCGAACCGGGCTTAAATTTCTCTCGCGCCTTCCATGCTTTGAGCATGGCATCTTGAGCGACATCATCAGCGAGCGTGGCATCGCCACACAGCGAACGGGAAAAAGCTCTCAGATGGGGGATTAACGCCGTAAGTTCTTGGCGGAACAAATTTTCATCCAGTGGCTCCCAAGGAGTCGTGTCATTGGGATCGTAAGGTGTTGAACCTGACGCGGTCATAGAAAGTCTTTCTTGAAGCATAGGGGGCCTCAGTTATCTTGTTGGTCTGCTTTTTCGAGAAGGGCGAGGAAGTCATCTGGTATGTCTTCACTCACAACGTCATCGTAAAGACGCTTCAGGTCGCTACCGATTTTGTCTTTAAGTGATCTCTTTGCGAAATGGTCGCCGGTCTTTGCGAGCGGCTTGTCTTTTTGACTTGCTTTATCTGTCATATGCTTTGGCCCTTGTGACCGGCTGAAAATTTTTAGTATTACTTGGAACTCTTCCGGATCGATATGCGTTTGATTCGCGTGTACAAAGAGTTACGATACACAAAATACGCACCAGTTTACTTCGGGTTCCGAAAAAACTGTGAAAAGGATACCACTATGAGCATTGTCCAAACTTATGCCCCGCATCTTCCTTACCTGCGGCGCTTCGCCAGAGCGCTTACAGGAAGCCAAACAGTTGGTGACACTTATGTAAAGACTTCCCTCGAGGCTCTGGTCGCCGGTAGCGCTGAGCTTAATGAGGCTTTGCCGCCAAAAGTGGGGCTCTTTCAAATGTTTCTAGGTATTTGGAACAGCTCAGGCGGCGTTTTAGAAGGAAATTTGGGTAGTGGCCATACACCGGCCGCGCAACGCGTGAGAAAGCTCGCGCCAAAGTCTCGCCAAGCGTTTCTGCTTAACGCTATTGAAGGTATGTCTCCTGGCGAAATCGCGTCAGTGATGCGCACCGATGAGGCGAGCGCAAAAGCCCTTCTCGATGAGGCCGAAAGCGATATCGAGAAAGAACTGCGCACAAATGTCCTCATTATCGAGGATGAGCCTATCATTGCTGCGGATATCGAAGGCCTTGTCGAGGACTTGGGGCATAAGGTTGACAATATCGCCGCAACGCAAAGTGAGGCCGTGAAGGCTGCGGCACAAAAAAAACCGGGAATCATTCTCGCTGATGTTCAGCTGGCGGATGGGAGCTCTGGGATCGATGCGGTGTCCGATATCCTTGAAAATTACGATGTTCCGGTCATTTTTATCACAGCATTTCCAGAGCGCTTGCTGACGGGTGATAAACCTGAACCAGCATATTTGATAAGCAAGCCTTTCAGGCCCGAAAATGTGAAAGCTGCCATTAGCCAGGCACTATTTTTCCACGCGGGCTAAAGGTCAAGTTTATCTAGGTGGAGGTAGCGTGAGTCGAAATCGCACATGTCCGCCATTTTCTTCCGGCGTAAAATCTCGATACCTTGGCTGTCCATTTTTATGTAACCATCCGCTTTGAGCTGCGTGAGCGTGCGAGATATGTGAACGACCGATAGGCCGAGGGCATCGGCCATAAGCGATTGCGCAACTGGAAAGGCAAGATAGTCGTCTAACTGCCCTGTAACAGTCGCGACACGCCGGTTGAGCTCTAGGATTAAGTGTGCCGTTCGCTCTTTCGCTGATCGGCGTCCTACTCGGATGATTTGTTCCCGTAGGAGCGCCTCTTCCTGAATTGCGGCCCACCAAAATGAAGTCGCCAGCTGCGGATTACTGGCAACCGTTTTCATGAAAGCGTCCGCCTTGATTCTTCGCAAGACAACCTCTGATGCCGCCGAAACATTGTGATCAGATTTTGCGCGGGTGATCGCCATTAAGTCAAAACAGTCACCTGGCAGCATGAAATTGAGGATTTGGCGACGCCCATTCTCAAGTAGTCGAAACCGAATGGCCCAGCCGGACTCAATCACAAAGACAAAATTAACTTTTTCGCCCTCGGATACGATTGTCTCGCCCGCCTGACGTGTTTCTGTTTTGTAGGGCAGGCGCGCAAAGTCCTCTAAAGCCTCAGGGTTTGAGCGAACATAATAGCCAATGCGCTTAATAAGTGAGTCCATGAAAGGTGAGTCCGCCATAAGAATGTGGAACGAAACTAGGTCAAACGCGTAAATCTCTCAATACGCAAATCGGGAGATTTTATGCCTAAATTTTCGACAGGAACCAGAGTGAAGTGGAATTGGGGGCAGGGGACCGCTGAAGGCCAAATCGAAGCCGTCTATACGGACGATGTTACGCGCACCATTAAGGGCACCGAGGTCACGCGAAAGGCAAGTGAGAAAGAGCCCGCTTACTACATCAAACAGGATGATGGCGACGCAGTTCTCAAATCACATAGTGAAATAGAGAGCGCATAATTATGGCGGCCCAAACACCAGAAGACAATAAGACGCCACCTCAAATTGACCTCAATCCATCACTCGCCTTGGAGACCATGGATGGCTGGATTGACGGGCTCGTGGCGCTCATACCCAATATTATTGTCTCGCTCCTGGTCTTCGTTCTTTTCGTCGTTACTGCGAAAATCGTTCGTAAATTAATCTCTAGGACCTTTGCGGCGCGCGGCCGTCCTAATTTGGGCGATGTATTGGGTGGTTTCCTCATGTGGGTCATTTTTCTTTTTGGTGCCCTGATTGCCGCCACAATCGTCGTGCCAAGTTTGAATCCGGGCGACCTCGTTGCGGGTCTTGGGGTAAGTTCGGTAGCAATTGGTTTTGCCTTTAAGGACATCCTCCAGAACTGGCTCGCAGGCCTCCTAATCTTATTGCGCCAGCCATTCGAAGTTGGGGACCAGATAGAGGCAGCGGGTTTTGTGGGGACTGTTGAGCAAATCGAGACGCGGGCGACTATCCTAAAAACCTATGATGGTCAGAAAGCCGTCATTCCAAATAGTGAGATCTATACAAATGCAGTGCTCGTGAAAACGGGCTGGGAGCTGAGACGTTCGCAATATGATATCGGAATTGGCTATGCCGATGATATTGACGACGCTTGCGAGGTCATCAAAAATGCGCTGTCTGATATTGGCGGAATAGAAAAAGACCCTGCACCAGAGGTTTTTATCTGGGACTTGGCCGCAAGCTGGGTTACGGTTCGTGCGCGGTGGTGGACCGATAGCCGAAGCGGAGACATCGTCGCAAATCGCGCCAATGCGATACGCGCCGTAAAATATGCGTTAGATGAAGCTGGGGTTGATATGCCATACGACACACAAATTCATCTCTTCCATGATCAAACAGAGGACACAGACGGTGACCGAGAGGCGCAGCGGGAGGGCTGGCCAGCCCCCCATCAAGGCCAGAAACCTCAGCCGCGCTACAAAGTCCTCGACGGAAATCCGTCTTCGTCGAATACAGAGGACGCGGCGACGTCGAAAGAAGAGGCGTGAACGCGCGATTTATAAAAGCCTGGCAGGACCTCCAGAGCAGCTATTACTTTATCCCGGGCCTTATGGGGCTCGGGTCTATTATTTTGGCCTATCTCACAATTTACCTTGATCAGGTTTACGGTCTCAAGGTCAGTGAATTTGG
>CALDTL010000030.1 GCA_937923965.1 uncultured Caulobacterales bacterium | reverse complement strand
GGGTGTGCCCCTCATAGAACCTGACAAGGTAAACCGCATTAACTTGACCATTGACGGCGCGGATGAAGTGGATCCCGGATTTAATCTCATCAAAGGCGGCGGCGCATGTTTGTTGCGGGAGAAGATTATCGCGCATGCGAGCGAGCGCATGATCGTTATCGTTGATGCGTCAAAAATGGTCGAAATTTTGGGGCGCTTTCCATTGCCCATAGAAGTCGACCCGTTTGGTATGGCGCTGACCGCAGAGCAGGTGTTTGATGCGTTGAAAGCTACGGGGTGTGAAGAGGCGCAGACGGTGCTGCGCCAGATGAAAGACGGCGAAGGCCCGCTCGTGACGGATGGCGGAAATTATATTCTCGACAGCAAATGTAAGATAATTCCAAGTCCTGCCGAAACGGCCCTGGCGCTTAGCCAAATTCCTGGCGTGATGGAGCACGGATTATTTATCGACCTTGCCGATGTCATTGTCGTCGGCGAAGCTGACCATGCCCGTGTTATTGAATTGTCGCGCGATTAGCGCCGCATTATGTTTTGTGTTGGTAGGGGCCTGCAGCCCCGCAGCCGAAGCGCCAAAAGCTCAAGATCTTTCTTATGAGTCGCTGAAAAATGATCTTAGCCAGATTGAGGTCAATATTCCGGCTCTGGAGGACCTTCCGGGAGAGACACAAGCCGAGAAATTTCTATACCAAGCCGGCGTGGTGTCGCAAATGCAGACGGCTATGTTGGTGATGTTTGATACGCAGGCCAAAACTCTACGTTTAGCTGGCAATACTGAAGTTGCAGATGAGTTAGATAAAAGCCGTCCTCTTATGATGCAGGCGGTTGATACAGAGCTCGACTCCATGATCGTGGAGGCTGGATTGCTATATGAGAAATTCCTAGAGCCAGAAGAAATTGAACGGTTAATTGTGCTGCATTCTGACCCAATCATGCAAAAACTCATTCGAAATCAACCTGAAATGTCGCAGGGTATGCTGCCTATCGGTGAGAGCTTTGGACTTCGGGTGGGGCAGCGCTATCAAGACTTGTTGAAGAGTGAAGAAGACGCAAACTGATTGTCGAAATACATAACAATGACAATGAGTTGAATAGTATTTTGCTTATTTTGATGTTTGTTTAAAACTCCTAACTACGAGAGAGCCCTGCATGTCCAAATATGATTTCGACCTTTTCGTCATTGGTGCGGGCTCTGGTGGCGTTCGCGCCGGGCGCTTGGCGGCGCAGCTCGGGAAGCGAGTTGGCGTGGCAGAAGAAAGCCTGCCGGGCGGAACCTGCGTTGTGCGCGGATGCGTGCCCAAGAAATTCCTCGTTTATGGCGCGGATTACGGCGCATCTATCCGCGAAGCCGCGCAATATGGCTGGTCTATTGGGGAAGTGTCCTTTGATTGGCCGACATTGCGGGACGCCATCCAAAAGGAAGTCTCTCGCCTGTCCGGTATCTATTCCACAATCCTAGAAAAAAATGGCGCGACGCTCTTTCGAGAGAGGGCTGAATTTGTAGATGCGAATACAGTGCGGCTTTGCAAAAGCGGGAAGACCGTCACAGCGAAAACCATCCTTGTGGCCGTTGGCGGACACCCTTGGGTGCCCGAAATCAAAGGGTCAGAGCACGCGATTGTTTCAGATGATGCTTTTACATTAGAGACGTTACCCGAACGCGCGCTAATCATCGGCGGCGGCTATATTGCTTGTGAGTTTGCAGGGATTTATGCGGGATTGGGCGTAAAGACGACCCAATCTTATCGCGGCAGCCGTTTGTTGAATGGATTTGACGCAGAAGTGCGCGACGAAGTTGGTGAAGTCCAGAAACACAATGAAATTGAGTTGAAGTTCAATAGTAGCCCGACCGAGATAAAGAAGACCGCTGGCGGTTACATTGTGACCTTTGATGATGGCTCGAAAATTGGCACTGACTTGGTCTTTATGGCGACGGGACGCAGGCCAAATACGGCGTCTTTAGGCTTGCAAAACGCAGGCGTCGAGGTGGACGATTTGGGTGCGATTATTGTTGATGAATACTCCAAAAGCTCCGTCAAGAATATCTATGCTGTTGGGGATGTGACCAACCGCGTCAACCTAACACCAGTCGCAATTCGAGAGGCGGCGGCTTTTGTCGAGACCGCGTTGAACGGCAAGAAAACGGCCTATGATCATTCCAATATCGCAAGCGCCGTATTCACCCGCCCACCCGTGGGAACCGTCGGATTGTCGGAAAGCGACGCCCGTAAGGAGTTCGGCGACAAGGTTACGGTCTATTCGACAAAATTTCGCCCGATGAAAAATACCCTCTCAGGGAATCCGCAAAAAGTGTTCATGAAGCTCATCACGGAAGGGCGTAAAGAGAAAGTCATCGGGATTCACATCGTGGGTGATGAGAGCGGCGAAATGATCCAAGCGCTTGGCATTTGTGTGAAAGCCGGTCTTTCAAAGGCCGATTTTGATTCAACCTGCGCCGTTCACCCCACAATCGCTGAAGAGATTGTGACGCTGAAACCAAGAGAGCCGGGCAAGGTAACCGTCGTGTCGTAAGACATGAATGCGCAAAGCGCGGCGCTGAAATTTTTTGTCGCAGCGGCCATCCAAAGCTAGGCAAATTTATCCACATCTGCTATCGCGCCGCTCAAATCGCGCAAATCTATTGCGCAAGAGGACTTGATTATGACCAAATGGACGCCGTCTAGCTGGAGAAATAAGCCTGCTAAGCATATTCCAGCGGATTATCCCGATTTGGACGCGCTTAAGGCCGTTGAGACGACGCTTAAGGGCTATCCGCCGCTTGTTTTTGCGGGAGAGGCCCGCCGTTTGAAAAAGCGCCTTGGCGAGGTCGCGATGGGTAAATCATTCCTCATGCAGGGCGGTGATTGCGCGGAGAGCTTTAAGGAATTTCATCCTGACAATCTGCGCGATATGTTCCGTGTGATGATGCAAATGGCTGTGGTCCTGACCTATGGGGCAGGGCAACCTGTCGTCAAAGTTGGCCGTATCGCAGGTCAGTTCGGTAAACCCCGCAGCTCGCCCGTCGAGGTTCGGGACGGCGTTGAGCTTCCGTCTTACCGAGGCGACAATATCAACGGCATGGCCTTTGATCCAGCGTCTCGCATCCCAGACCCGCAGCGCCTGTTGAAAGCCTATGGTCAGTCTGCTTCCACTATGAACCTGTTGCGCGCGTTCGCGACGGGCGGCTATGCGAACCTGCGTAATATCCATAAATGGACTCTGGGGTTTGTTGACGGCTCTGAGCAGACAAAAAAATACAAAGAGCTTTGCGGCAAAATCGAAGATGCTTTGGATTTCATGGAAGCCTGCGGCGTAACGCCGGAGTCGACGCCGCAAATGGCGGCCACCGAATATTATACCTCTCATGAAGGTCTCTTGCTGGGCTATGAAGAGGCCATGACGCGCATCGATAGCACGACGGGCCGGTGGTATGACACATCTGCGCATATGCTCTGGATTGGTAATCGCACACGCCAGCTCGATCATGCTCATGTTGAATTTATGCGCGGGATCGAAAACCCGATCGCTATGAAAATCGGAGAGGGACTGGAGCCGGATGAGCTCCTGCGCCTGCTTGATGTCTTAAACCCGGAAAATGAACCCGGACGGATGACCCTGATTGCGCGCTACGGCCATGACAAGGTCGCCAAAGGTCTGCCAATTTTGGCGCGCGCGGTGCAGCGCGCCGGACGGCATGTTGTGTGGTCATGTGACCCCATGCACGGCAATACAATCAAAACGGATAGCGGTTATAAAACGCGGCCATTCGATAATATTCTTACCGAAGTGAAACAATTCATGCAGGTCCTCCATTCTGAGGGCTGCTGGCCGGGCGGGGTGCATTTCGAAATGACAGGGCAGAACGTCACGGAATGTCTCGGCGGCTCTGCCCGCGCAGTGAGAGAAGAAGACCTATCCTCACGCTATCACACCCATTGCGACCCGCGCCTCAACGCCAACCAAGCTTTGGAGTTGGCATTTCTGATTTCGGAGGAGTTAGGAAGCTACCGCCGCGAAGAGGGCGCGCGGTTGGCGGTATAGGTGTCTATTTCCCAATAAAAAAGCCGCTCTAGGGAGCGGCTTTATTGTTAGTTAGTTTTAAAGAAAACCTAAAGGTCTTTTAGAGCCGCCGCAGGTTTGAAGCTTGCGGATGTCTTCGCTTTTGACATCATCTTTTGACCCGTTGATGGGTTGCGCATCTCGCGGGATGGGCGATGTTTCGCTACAAATTGACCAAAGCCAGGAATGACGATTTTGGATCCGTCGCCTTGCTTCATTTCATTTGTCACGACTTCACAAAATGCAGTGAGCATATCGCCCGCTTCGGCTTGTGTGCAGCCAGCTTGAGAGGCTAAAGCGCCTACGAGTTCTTTCTTATTCATCTGGAAACTCCCTAATGATGACATGTGCCCGATCACGCGCCCGGCACTTAAATTGAAACCTAACGATTAGAGT
>CALDTL010000029.1 GCA_937923965.1 uncultured Caulobacterales bacterium | reverse complement strand
AGGAATATTCCTAGGCATTGTATTGCTCTTAGGCATTGGACTCGTATGGCTATGGAACTTCTTAGGAGGTATGTGTGGTGAAACATTGCTTCAAACTGTCATATCTCCGGACGCTTCTAAAGCGATTTATAAATTTGAGAGCGGATGTGGAGCTACCACCCCAAATAAGTATCACTATTTTTTGGACACTAAAGGACAGACAAATTTAACAGAGATGAAAGAACTCAAAAAACGAAATGAATTTTTTCAACATGTCCGCGGCGGTAGCCAAGCCAAATGGACTTCTGAAAATCAAATCGAACTCGTATTCTGGCCACAACCTGGCCGCGACAGTTGGGTCAAAAAACGAAAATCTCAAATAAGAGATACGCAGATTAATATCTTAGAGAAGACTCAGTAGCGTTTGTCCGCGCCCTACCGCATCATCAATCCAATAAATTCAAGAGCCACATCTGCGCAAGGCTGGCCTTCCAGCGGCCACCTCAGGCCTTTTTTCAAGCTTTAGCGCGGGGTCGTCCGTAACAAACCCTTTGTGACTTAGATTAAATATAGGATGAGTGTATCACCCATCTACTCAACATTGTTTGGTTCAAGCGTGACTTACGCGCCTATGACCATGCCGCCTTAACGGCCGCTAGTGGGCATGGGCCGGTCCTGCCGCTTTATGTCGCCGAGCCGGAACTATGGGCACAACCAGATGCGTCGGCGCGGCAATGGGCGTTTATCTCGGACTGCCTGACCGAGCTGCGCACGGAGCTGGCAGCGCTCGGGCAGCCGCTCATTCTGCGTGTCGGCGAGATGCGATCGGTCTTGCAGCAGCTCCACGCCGAGCATGGGGATTTCCGTCTGTGGTCGCACGAAGAAACAGGAAATAATTGGACCTATCAGCGCGACCTCGCCGTAGCCGCTTGGATGAAACAAGCGGGGCTGGAGTGGACCGACCTACAAGATGAGGGCGTCATTCGCCGGCTATCCTCTCGCGAGGGCTGGGCGCGAAAATGGGACAGCTTTATGTCCAATCCTATCACCCTGCCGCCGCGGGCCCTGCCCAACATCGTTAGCCAAGACATTGGCGACATCCCCACCGCCGCAGATTTAAACCTGCGCGCAGATAATTGTCCGCGTCGCCAGAGCGGCGGGCGAGAGGCAGGGCTCGAGACGCTCTATTCTTTCCTGCATGAGCGCGGCCAGCCCTATCGCCGCGCCATGTCCAGCCCTGCTCTGGGCGCGGTGCATTGCTCGCGGCTCTCGCCTTTTCTGGCTTGGGGCGCATTGTCCTTGCGCGAGGTCACCCAAGCGACATGGGCGCGGCAACGCGAGTTAAAAGCGATGGGGCGCAGAGATGGTTGGCGCGGCTCCATGTCCTCCTTTAACGGGCGGCTACATTGGCGAAATCATTTCACGCAAAAACTCGAAGATGACCCGCGCATAGAGTTTGAAAATTTCCATACGGCCTATAACGGCCTCCGCCCAGCCGTACCCCATCAAGAGACCTTGCGGGCTTGGGCGACAGGCGAGACAGGTTTGCCTTTCGTCGATGCTTGCATGCGGTCCTTGAACGCGACGGGCTGGTTGAATTTTAGAATGCGCGCCATGCTCGCCGCCGTGTCGAGCTATCACCTCTGGCAGGATTGGCGCAGACCCGGCGAACATCTCGCGCGGCAATTCACCGATTACGAACCGGGCATTCACTGGTCTCAAATGCAGATGCAATCCGGGACGACGGGCATAAATACCATCCGAATTTATATCCCTGTCAAACAAGGCTATGATCAAGACCCGAGCGGCGCATTCATTCGCCAATGGCTCCCTGAATTAGGCGATGTGCCGGACACGCATTTGAATGAACCTTGGACATGGGAGGATGCGGGCCGTGTCTTAGGTTCGGATTACCCGTGGCCCATCATCGATCATCTGGCCGCCGCCAAGACCGCGCGCCAGAAAATCTGGGCCGTCAGAAAAACGCCAGACTTCCGCGAAACCGCCAATCAAGTCCTAGATAAACACGGCAGCCGCAGCCAAACGCGGCGCACTCGCCGTAAGCCAAAGAAGCAGACGGTAAAGGCGAACCCTAGCAGTCAGCTATCCCTGCCGTTAGATGTTGGGGAGTGAGGGGTCGAAATATCCAATTTTCATTTCTATCCCCCGTTCATCAAAAGTGTTATCATCTCGAAGAAATTGTAGTTTCTGAGCTCCTAACTCCATTGAGATAGACAAACAAATAGCATCGACAATATCATCTCTCTTAATGTGTTTCCTGAGCGTGTTTTGTAATATTTTTTTATATAGATCAGGCGTTTTTCGATTATAAATTTCAAGAATAGAAAGTCGTTCTTCAATTCCATCAGGTTTCGATTTTTGAGTTTTTAAAACGCATCCGCCATTGAGATACTTGAAACTTATTTCCGGATGCGCCTCGACAAGCTTTAAAGAGGGACTTTGTCGTAAGAATTGGTCCACCTCCTTTATTTTTGGAGAAATACAAAAAGCCTGCTTAGAGAGGCTCTTGCCTTCAATCATCATGTTTATGTCTTTCGCCTTGGCGTAAGATTTAGCGTAAACCGCTTTTCGAGAGGGTGTCGTAAAGACTGTTGACGCTCTACCCGTAAGTTCTCTTCGCATTCTTGCGTCAATCGTTCGTGGCTTTTCTTTTGAGCTGAAGCCTATCGGAACATCAATCAGACAGGCCTGAATTTCAGGATGTTTTACATTTAACTCACTAACAGACGAAAACACTCCATATTTATAATTATTCCCAAGGGTCGAGATAACTAACCATCCTGCCGAGCAGCCATCTATTCCGCAATAAATTGTCATTGGGCTTCTCTCTAAAACCTACCGCATCACCAATCCAATAAACTCACAGAGCCAGGCCCGCGTGTCTCTGGGGTCTATAATATCCTCGACGTGAAAGGCCTCTGCCGTGCGGAAGGGAGAGCTGACATTGGCGAGGCGAGCTTTGATTTTTGCGAGCTCGGCCACGGGGTCTTCTGCGGCTTCGAGTTCCGCGCGGTAGGCGACCTCCACGCCGCCGTCGATGGGCAAGCTGCCCCAATCGCCGCTGGGCCACGCGACGCGGTAGGGGAAGCGTTCCGCATTGGACATGGCGGCGCCCGCAACGCCGTAAGCTTTGCGAATAATCACCGAGGCCCACGGCATGGTCGCGCGGTAAATGCCGTTCATCGCCTCCACGCCGCGCCGAATTGTGGCCGTGCGTTCGGCCTCCAGCCCGATCATAAAGCCGGGATTATCGACGAGGTTCACAACGGGCATTCCAAATAACTCTGCGAGCTCAACAAAGCGTTTTGCCTTCTCCGCCGTATCCGCTGTCCAACTCCCCCCGAGAAACATCGGATCATTAGCGAGGACCGCGACGGGCCAACCGTCCAATCGTGCAAAACCGGTAATGGTTGCCCTGCCCCAATGACGGCCCATTTCAAAGACGCTGCCTGTATCAAAAACCGCGTCTAAAATTTTGCGCATATTATAGGCTTTGGATTTATCGCGCGGCACGATTTCGAGTAGCTTTTCCTCACGGCGCGTGGGGCTGTCTTTGGGTTTCACACGCTCCAACGGTGCGCCTGCATAATCGGGTAGATAAGATAGAAACGCCCGCGCGCGCGCAAAGGCCTCCGCTTCATCCGCCGCTTCATCATCAATGACGCCGTTGCGCGTATGTATTCCAGAGCCGCCGAGGCTCTCCTTATCTTGGGTTTCGCCGAGCGCCGCCACCACGGCAGGACCGGCCGTGAAGATTTGCGACAGGCCTTTGACCATGACGGAATAATGCGAGGCCACCGCCCGCGCTGCGCCGAGCCCTGCCGTTGGACCAAGTGCCAAAGCCACCACGGGGACGCTCTCCAGATTTTTCACCACATGATCCCAGCCCGGCACCATCGGCACATATGTGTGACCCATATCTTCTAATGACTTTACGGACCCGCCCCCGCCCGTGCCGTCAATCATCCGAATAATCGGGAGCCGCAACTCATGCGCCATTTGCTCGGCGGTGATAAATTTCCGGTAGATCGCAGCGTCCGACGCCCCGCCGCGCACGGTAAAATCATCCGCAGTCGCAACAACAGTGCGCCCATTAATCCGTCCGCGTCCATAGATAAAATTAGACGGCGCGCTCTCGATAAATTCGCCGTCTTCGGTGTAACGTCCTTTGCCGGCCAACCCGCCTATTTCGTCAAATCCGTCGAAATCAAGCAGGCCTTCTAGCCGCTCCCGCGCATTTAACTTGCCCCGCGCTTTTTGCCGCGCGAGTTTTTCCGCCCCGCCCATTTGCAAGGCCATCTCGCGCCGGATGGCGAGTTCATCTAATTCTTTTTGCCAGCTCATGCAGGGGGAATTTCTTTTTCCGCCGTCTGCCAGCCGCGACTATCTTTATCTGCCAAAATCATACGTTTTGTCAGGCCCGGGAGGATGCGCGGAAGGACATTTAACATCCACCTCAAATGCCCCGGAACAAAGACCTGATTTTGTCCTTTTTTGACGGCCTTTAAGACAGCTTGAACGACATCATCCGGTTCGATGACGGGGACAGTTTTCATCGCAGGCACGCCTTCAATCATGCGTGTTTTCACCATACTCGGATGAATGGATGTCACGCAAATGGCGGTATCGGCAAGCTCATATTCTAAGCTCCGCGTGAACCCGGTCACCGCATGTTTCGAGGCGGAATAGGCCGCCACGCCCGCCGACCCCCAAGCGCCTGCGATGGACGACATATTGACGATATGGGCTTCGGGCCGCCGCAGTAGATGCGGCAGCGCCGCATGTGTGACCGCCATGAGGCCAATGACGTTCACATCAATCGTCTTTTTCCAGGTTTCGAAATTCACCTCTGCGAAGGTTCCAGACGGCGCAACCCCTGCATTATTAATGAGGATTTCAAACCCAATTTCGCTAGCTTGATCGACTAAGGCCTTCGCGCCAGCGGGCGTAGACACATCGCCTTGCAATTCCACATATCCGTCACCGATCATTTTCGCTGTTTCGGTCTGCGGGCCCAAATCGCACCCAATCACTTTTGCCCCTGCTTTGGCGAAAGCCACAGCAAAGCCCTGGCCAATGCCGCGGGCCGAACCTGTGATAAAAACTGTCTTTCCTGAAATATCCATATTTCTTTCTTGCCTGTCCTGACTTGTATCGCAAGGCTCATCCGATTAGCTTTGCCCTGCAATTTTGAAAGGACACCCCATGTTCAAGCCCGCTCTCTTTACTGCCGCCCTTTTGCTAACCGCCTGTAATCCGGGCGGCCCGACATATATCTCGACGGGCAATGCCTCCCAGCCCAGCTTGAATGTTTCGGCGACAGGATATGCCGATGCCGCGCCGGACCGCGCCAACGTTAGCGCAGGCGTGGTCAAGCAAGGCCAAACAGCCCGCACGGCCATGCAAGGCAACGCGACCCTGATGACGGCGGTGTTTGATGAATTAGAAGCGGCGGGTATTCCGAAGAAAAACATCACAACCAGCCAGCTCTCGCTTCAGCCGCAATATGATTACACAGACCGTAGGAAACCGACAATTAAAGGCTATGAAGCGCGCAACACGGTGACAGTGAAATCAGATGATATTGAACAAGTCGGCCACATGCTCGACGCGCTCGTGCGGGCGGGCGTCAATAATATCAACCGGGTAAGTTTCTCCGTGAAAGATCCAAAAAACGCTCTGGATGAGGCCCGAGAAAATGCAATCCGCGAAGCCAAAGAAAAAGCCGAGGGCATGGCCGCCGCTGCGGGCGTAAAACTCGGCCCGCTTTTGTCGATTAATGAAAGCCGAGGCGGCGGCATGCCCCCGCAGCCGAGGATGATGGCGGCCTCTCGCATGGAAATGGGCGACGCGGCCACCCCCATCAGCGCAGGCGATCAAACGCTAAGTGTTAGCGTGAATTTGAGTTATGGAATTGGGGAGTAGGTCCAATCGACCACTCGATATTCCGCTAAATCATATTCTGGTTCAAAAAATGAAAGATTCATGCCATCACCTTGTATAGCCAAATTATTTGGCATGGCATTAGGTACCACTAACAACTTAGCCCCATTAGCGCCGACGATATAAAAGCCTGATTCAATGCGTCTATGTTTTTCGTCCAACACAAATTTCTTTAACTCAATAATTTCGTTAAAAGAGTTCTGAACCTTAAAAACCTCTTCGCCGTCTGTGGGGGCCTCTACATGCACAAAGGCAAGACTACCTACCTCAAGCCTCTTGGCAACATCACTAACAAATGAGGAAATTCTTAAACCAGAACCATCTGCGCGCCAAAGCGTAAGAGAAGAAATCCACCTATCTGTTTCAACGAGGAAATCTCTGTTGGGATAACACACAGAAATGCGTTCAAAGGGTTTTTTGAGCTCTTCAACGAGACCAGCTTTGTTCTCTTTATCCCAGAACCTGAATTTAATCTCTGTATCTGATTGGGTCACAGTCCTGATCCAACCCGTGCAAAAAATGCAGCGTGCGCCTCGAGCGCTTCCCTCTCACATAAGCCCACCCGCACATCTATCCCCGCCTCTTGCAGCAAGGCGGCCCCGCGCCAATTTACGCGCGGGTCGGGGTCGACGACTGCGATGAAGCAGCGGGTAATCCCCGCCTCGATGAGTGCATTGGCGCAAGGGGCTGTTTGGCCGTAATGGCTACAGGGCTCGAGCGTGACATAAGCTGTTGCGCCGCGGGCTTGGCTGCCCGCAACTTGGAGCGCCACAGTTTCGGCATGAGGACGACCGCCGTCTTGGGTCGCGCCCTCCCCAACAATCTCCCCGTCCCTGACGAGGACGCAGCCCACCGCAGGGTTTTCCGCCGTGCGGCCAGATTGCGCCGCGCCCAATTTGAGGGCGCGCCGCATGTAGTCTTCATCTGTTTCGAGTGTGGGCTTAG
>CALDTL010000028.1 GCA_937923965.1 uncultured Caulobacterales bacterium | reverse complement strand
GCCGCACCGGCACCGCATAAAACCAGCTTGATATCTTCAAACTTACGGCCTGTCAGATGACACGCATTGATGAGGCCCGCCGTCGCGATAATCGCTGTCCCGTGCTGGTCATCATGAAAAACGGGAATGTCTAATTTATCGCGTAATTCGGACTCGATAATGAAACATTCAGGCGACCCGATATCTTCGAGATTAATGCCGCCAAATGTATTGCCGAACCGCTTGACGCATTCGATAAACGCTTGCGCGTCTTCTTCTTCCACCTCAATGTCGAAACTATCGATATCCGCGAAGCGTTTAAACAGTACCGACTTCCCCTCCATGACAGGTTTCGAGGCCATTGCGCCGAGATTTCCAAGACCTAAAATGGCGGTTCCGTTGGAGATAACGGCGACCATATTGCCTTTGGACGTATAGTCATAAACCGTATCAGGATCGGCTGCGATCGCTTCGACGGGCACGGCCACACCGGGGCTGTAAGCGAGCGACAAATCGCGCTGTGTTGCCATCGGCTTTGTCGGTTGTAGGGCGAGTTTTCCGGGGGTTGGCTCCGCGTGAAACCGGAGAGCTTGTTCATCGGTGATATACGCCTTCTTGGGAGGGCGCGGGGTGAGTTTTTTCATGATAATCTCCGCCGAATGAACTGCAGTCGCGAACAAACGGTTTATGATGCGTGACGCAGGCTTCGCAGCCTGCGGGGCGACGTGATGTCTAAGTTAAAGCGCGTTATGTCTTCGCAGATGAACTGCCGTCGCGAACACCTGTTTTATGAAGACTCAAAGCGGCACATAGGGCTTTAATGGAATCCTTCATTTCTTCAACGCTAAATGAGCGCAGGAAAAACTGAGATTCATGTGAATAATTGCCCATCCTTGCATCGCCCCCTCTGTGCGCCGATTAAAACTTGTGCAATATCTTCTAATATAGCGAAACAAGACCGAGACCCGCCGCCATCCCCTCGACTCTGGCGGGCGCGGGAGTCATCAAAATATTTGTATCGCAGATGTGTCATAGCGGAGTTTTCACATGAAAAAAATTGAAGCCATTATCAAACCATTCAAGCTCGACGAAGTGAAAGAAGCTTTGCAAGGCGTTGGCCTGCAGGGCATGACTGTTGTTGAGGCCAAAGGCTTTGGCCGCCAAAAGGGCCACACAGAATTATACCGCGGCGCAGAATATGTTGTCGATTTCCTTCCAAAGTTAAAGCTTGAGCTCGTCGTGGCTGACGACCAAGTCGAAGGCGCACTCGAAGCCATTCAAACGGCTGCCAAGACCGGAAAAATCGGCGACGGCAAAATCTTTGTATCAGACGTCTCGCAAGCCATCCGTATCCGGACAGGCGAGACAGGCGACACAGCCCTGTAAATACAGACATCATATAAACATCCACCAATCATAAACGCATAGGGAAACTCGAAATGTCAGACGCGTCTAAGCTTGTAAAAAAAATGAAAGACGAGGATATTAAATTCCTCGATCTGCGCTTTACCGATCCAAAAGGTAAGATGCAGCATGTGACCTTCCACTCGGATTTGGTCGATGAAGACCTGTTCAATGATGGCACCATGTTTGATGGGTCCTCCATCAGCGGGTGGAAAGACATTAATGAGTCAGACATGGTTCTTCTCCCTGATCCAGCAACGGCCAAGATGGATCCGTTTTTCCAGCAAGACACACTCGCTGTCTTCTGTGACGTCCTCGAGCCTGACACAGGCGAAGGCTATAACCGCGACCCGCGCGGCACAGCCAAAGCAGCCGAAGCTTTCATGCGCTCTGCCAAAGTCGGCGACGAGGTTTACTTCGGCCCAGAAGCTGAGTTCTTCGTCTTTGACGATGTGAAGTTCCAAACCGAGCAAAACGTCACGGGCTATTCTATCGACTCTAGCGAGCTCCCGCAGAACACCGGCACAGATTACGCCGGCGGCAATATGGGTCACCGTCCGGGACCAAAGGGTGGGTACTTCCCTGTCCCGCCCGTTGACTCCGCTCAGGATATGCGCGCCGAAATGCTCTCCATCATGGAAGAGCTTCAGCTCCGCCCCGAAAAGCACCATCACGAAGTTGCCCCTGCGCAGCACGAGCTTGGTATGCAGTTCGACACCCTTCTGCAGATGGGCGACAACATGCAGCTTTATAAATATATCGTGCACAACGTCGCACATGCTTACGGCAAAACAGCGACCTTCATGCCAAAGCCAATGTGGAACGACAACGGCACAGGCATGCACGTGCATATGTCGATCTGGAAAGACAAGAAGCCTCTCTTTGCGGGCGACGAATATGCAGGTCTGTCAGAGACATGCCTTCACTATATTGGCGGCATCATCAAACATTCCAAAGCCATCAACGCGTTCTCAAACGCCTCCACAAACTCTTACAAGCGTTTGGTCCCAGGTTTCGAAGCGCCTGTTATGCTGGCTTACTCCTCTCGTAACCGTTCTGCGTCGATCCGTATTCCATGGACAGCGTCGCGCAATGGTAAGCGCCTCGAAGTGCGTTACCCTGATCCAGCGGGTAACCCATACCTCACATATACGGCCCTGCTTATGGCAGGCCTTGACGGTATCAAAAACAAGATCCATCCTGGCGATCCAATGGATATGGACCTTTATGAGTTGTCACCAGCTGAAGCGTCCAAGATCCCGCAAGTTTGCGGCTCCCTTCGCGAAGCGCTCGAGAGCCTCGACGGCGACCGTGACTTCCTGAAAGCCGGCAACGTCTTTGATGATGACCAAATTGACGCTTACATCGAGCTGAAGATGGAAGAGGTCCACCGCCTCGCGATGCACCCGCATCCCGTCGAATTTGACATGTATTATAAG
>CALDTL010000027.1 GCA_937923965.1 uncultured Caulobacterales bacterium | reverse complement strand
CCCATACGGGCGATCCTGATAAGACTCGCGAGACAGGCCGCTTGACCTTGGATTGGGTCAAGGAAGTCGTGACACGCGGGGCCGGTGAGATTGTCTTGAACTGCATGAACCGCGACGGCGTTCGCAAAGGCTATGACATTGATCAGCTCAAAGCCGTCCGGGCGGTCTGCGATGTGCCGCTCATTGCCTCTGGTGGTGCGGGCGCAACAGAACATTTCGAAGATGTGTTTAAACAAGCCCATGTCGACGGCGCGCTTGCGGCGTCAGTATTCCACAAATCCGTCATTGCCATTCCGGATTTGAAAGCTGACCTGCAAAAAGCGGGTATAGAGATAAGACCTTAATCATGACTATTGGGAAAATCGATTTCGAAAAAGGCGGCGGCCTCGTCCCTGCCATCGTGCAAGACGCGGACACGCTGCAGGTTTTGATGCTTGGTTATATGAGCGCAGAGTCCGTTGCGAAGACGAATGAGACAGGTCTCGTGACCTTCTATAGCCGCTCACGCGAGACACTCTGGACCAAAGGTGAGACAAGCGGCAATAACCTCGCGCTGGTCGATATGATGGTGGATTGCGACCAAGATACGATCTTAGTTAAAGCCCGCCCGGCTGGGCCGACATGTCATACGGGAACAGTCTCCTGTTTCGGCGACGAAGGTGCGGATGGTGTTGGGTTTCTGTCTTATCTCGAAACCCTTATTGAGGGGCGCAAAACAGCTGACCCGGAAAGCTCTTACACCGCAGAGCTCCTACAGGGGCCCCTACGCCGCGCGGCGCAAAAGGTTGGCGAAGAAGGCGTAGAAACGGCCCTCGCCGCTGTTGCGGAAACGGACGATAAATTGGTGAGTGAAGCCGCGGATTTATTCTACCACACGCTGGTGCTGCTGGCGGCGAAAGATGTGAAATTGGACGCTGTGATTGCGGAACTTAAGGGGCGGCATCAATAAATAGCCGTCACACTGTCGCCGCGAAGCGGCCCGGTGCCTATACCCTGAAATTTGCGTGATAATTAGATATCGAGGTTTCCGTTGCCTTCACGGAATAGGCACCGGGCAACCCATTGGGTCGCGGCGGTGTGACACCATGTAAAAACTCAGAACACCCCGTTCGCAAGCTCACGGCTTTTGTCTACCAAAATGAAAGCAAATCAAAAATCCAAGCAAACCATTTTGGCCAAACGGCCCCTAAAGTTGCGAATAAAGTCACAGATCCTAAAAGCCCATATAGTCCATAATTTAAGGGAACGAAGCCGAAGCTAGTCAAAATAACTAATCCGATTATGCCGAATATTATCCCGGCGATCCCGCCGCCTATAAATCCCGCAATCCGGTTTGAGGCACGATCTAAGTGGCTGTCGTTTTCTTTTTTTAAATAATAGGGATGTTTTTCATCTTCCATCTAAAAAGCCTCAAACGTCGCCTTCGTTTCTGAACTCACCCATTTCCCATCCACCATGTGAATGCCGCATTCTGTCTTCTCGCTGTGACGCCAACGGCCCGCACGCGGGTCCTCGCCTGCGGTAACGCGGGTGGTGCAAGGTTGGCAGCCAATAGACAGGTAACCGAGCGCGAGAAGTGGATGCGGCGGGAGGTCGTGTTGCCGCATATACTGCGTCACGTCTTTGGCGCTCCAATAAGCGAGTGGATTGACTTTGGCTTGCGCGCCGTCTTCTTCCAAAATCGCCATGTTCGCGCGCTGAGGAGTCTGATAACGTTTGCGTCCAGTAATACGCGCGCCAAATCCATGGATGACTCCGTCCAAGGGGCGAACCTTGCGAAGATCACAACAATTATCCGGCTCTGATTGATTGAGCGTTCCGTCCGGGTCTTCGGCTTGCACCGCGGCTTGGTCGGGCGTGATGTTACGAAAATCAGTCAGGCCAAAGCGTTCAACGAGATCATCGCGATAGCCAAGCGTTTCGCGAAAATGCTTCCCGGTGTCCAGAAAAATGACCGGCAAAGACGGATCAATCCGCGAGACCATATGGAGCAGAACCGCTGAGTCGACACCCATTGAGGTCGCCAAGACGATATCGCCCTGGTATTTTTTGATGGCTTTTCTAAGCGTCAACTCCGCCGAGTGGCCGAAAAAAGGGTCGGCCGCCTTTCGCTCCCCATCTTTTTTTTTTGAGGGCGCGGTTAGTCGTGAGTCAAAAACCGATGTTGCAGGACCAGCCTTTATGGCATATCCCCTCTGATAGGTTAGATCAAAATCATCAAGGGCGGCATGCCAATCCTCAATCGTGTGGCGTTCCAACGTGGCGTCGTCAATATGCACGGCGCTGAAGCCGCATTGTAAGGCAAAGGCATATTGGTCGGGAATGAGTGGACCGTCCGCGATAAGCAACCCTTCGTAGCCGTATCGGTTGCGGAGTTGTTTCGCGAGAGAGAAGCCGCGTCCGTCCGTGTAGGCAGGAAAGTCGATTAAGATTGTCTCAATCCGTCCCAAAGCTGGTGCGAGGGCTTCAAGGTCCGTATCATTGGCAATATGAAGCACATCAATCGTTTCATTGCTTTCGAGCGCAGAGAGGTCCGACGGGTCGGCAAAGCGCGCAGCGTCTCGCGCGCGGCCGTCCTGTATGAGTGTGTGGCTAGGCATAAAGCACCTCTTTAAATGGCGCCATGCCAATGCGTTTATACGTGTCGAGGAACCGCTCGCCCTCTTCACGTCGCACAAGATATAGTTCGACGATGTTTTCTATTCCGTCGAGCAACTCCTCTTCGGAAAAACCAGGACCCGTGACTTTGCCGATTGCGGCGTCTTCGGAGGCATCACCGCCCAATTTGACTTGGTAAAATTCAACGCCCGCTTTTTCGAGGCCAAGAATACCGATGTGGCCGACATGGTGATGTCCGCAGGCATTAATGCAGCCGGAAATTTTTATCTGCATCTCGCCGATTAGACGCTGACGCTCGGGGTCGGCAAACCGCTCAGCAATCGCCTGGCTGATCGGGATGGATCGCGCAGTGGCGAGCGCGCAGAAATCCATACCCGGGCAACAGATGATGTCTGTGATAAGATTGATGTTGTCTGTAGCCAAGCCGACTTTCTCCAGCGCTGCAAAAAGGGCCGGGAGGTCGGCCTGTTTGACATGGGGCAGGACAAGGTTTTGCTGATGCGTGGTCCGTAATTCGCCAAATGAATATTTATCAGCCAAATCCGCCGTAGCACGCATTTGCTCGGCAGTTATATCGCCAGGAGCCAATTCTTTTGGCTTCAGAGAAATGTTCACGATTGCATAACCGTCAGCCTTATGATCCGCTACGTTATTCTTGGCCCACAGGCTGAAAGCATTATTGTTGCCTAACGCTTCCGTTAATTCCGCAGGATCATTGTCCAGTTTTTCAAAATCAGGTGAGGCGAAATAGGACGTTATACGTTCACGCTCGGCGTCCGACACCGCAATATCGCTAATGTCGATGGTTGCGTATTCTGCTTCGACCTGCTCTCTAAACGCTTCAATTCCAGTCTCTTGCACAAGTATCTTAATGCGAGCTTTGTACTTATTATCGCGGCGGCCGTAGCGGTTATAGACCCGCAGCGCCGCAGTCAGATAGGCGAGCAGTTCTGATTTAGGCAAATACTCGCGTAGAGTCTGACCAATAATGGGTGTTCGTCCTAAACCCCCGCCCACTATGATTTTATAGCCAACCTCACCCGCATCATTTTTGACAATTTGAATGCCGATATCATGCGCCTTGATCAGCGCACGGTCTTTCTCTGCGGCCGTCACGGCTATCTTAAACTTACGCGGCAGGAAGCTGAACTCTGGATGCAGTGTTGACCACTGGCGGATAAGCTCGGCCATAGGGCGTGGGTCTTCAATTTCCTCTGCTGTGGCCCCAGCATAAGGATCGCAGGTCACATTGCGAATACAGTTTCCTGACGTTTGTATCGCGTGCATTTGAACACTCGCGAGATCATCGAGCATATCTGGAACATCTGGTAATTTCGGCCAGTTATATTGCATGTTTTGGCGGGTTGTGACGTGGCCATAGCCGCGGTCATATTTCTCGGCCAAATGCGCAAGCATCCGGAACTGCTCACTGCTTAAGGTTCCGTATGGTATAGCCACGCGCAGCATATAGGCGTGAAGCTGGAGGTAGAGCCCGTTCATAAGACGCAGCGGTCTGAATTCATTTTCGCTTAAACGTCCCGCCAATCGGCGCTCCACCTGCCCGCGAAATTGCTTTGTTCGCTCTGCCACGAGCTGTGCGTCGAATTCGTCATAGCGATACATTATTTCGTCTCCAACAGATCGGCGGTGTCGTAAGAGGGTCCTGCGACCCGGAATTTTTCACGGTAGCGCGCGGGCTTGCCCGTGTCGGACTCGATGTCGATAAAATAGGTGCCGACAACGATGTTTTTGGCTTCATCCGTTTCGGCCTTTAGCTGCATACGGTCTATCAAATCTTGGTCCTCTGTCCGCAGAGATTTGCTATAATCGCGTGTCCAATCCAGGTTTTCATCCAACCAAACACTATAGCCATCGCGCAATTCATTCGCGGTCATAGCTTGCGGGCCTTTGCCCTTATGTTTCAAACTGCTCATATCGCGACTCGTTTTTTGTTTTCTACGCGGCGCTCTGCATATCCAATCAACAGGATCGCCGGGCCTTTTATTCCTGCCGCAATGAGGTCATCTGGCAGGTTTTGCAGGGTTGTATAAGTAATAATTTGCTCGGGCCTTGAGGCATTTTCCACGACCGTGACCGGCCGATCCGATTCGGCACCGTGCAGCATGAGGCGTCCTTGAATAAACCGAGCCGCACCAACCCCCATATAGACAGCAGCCCTGCCACCGGGACGCGCAAGCGATGACCAATCTTGTTCTGCAAACCCCTTTGCGTCATGTCCCGTGAGCAGTGAAATCGCTTTATTGGTTCCTCGCGTGGTGAGCGACGCATTGATCGCGGCGGCGGCGGCGGCGGCGGCGGTGATTCCGGGAATGACGCGAACGGGAATATTAGCCGCCTGCAAAGCTTCAATTTCTTCATCGGCACGCCCGAAAATCAGCGGATCACCCGACTTTAGACGCACGATAGATAACCCCTCGGAGGCTTTCTCAATCAGAATATCATTGATGGCAGCCTGCCCGATAGAGGGCTCCCCTGGCGTTTTGCCTACGTAAATGTACTCTGCCTCCCGGCGACCGAGTTCCATGACGCCGTCACTGACAAGGCGATCATAGACAATGACATCTGCAGCATGGAGCGCGCGTCGGGCCGCTGTTGTTAGCATATCTGGATTACCAGGCCCGGCTCCCACCAAAAGAACCTTGCCTGCAATGGAATCTTTGCCATCCAATGCCGCCTGAACTTGCGTCTCTAAATCTGCACTAGACAAGCTCAATTGCGCCTTTAGATCCTTTCCGCCAAAAATGCTCGCCCAGAACCTTTGTCGATCTGCAAGATCCGGTAAAATTGACTTCACTTTTGCGCGGAGTGTATTGGTTTTATTTGCAAAATGACCGGTTTCAGGGGGTAAGCGTGACTCTAAATCAGATTTCAAGGTCCGCGCGAGCGCGGGGCTAGTTCCGCCCGTTCCGATAGAAACAATAACAGGTGCGCGGTCCACCAAAGCTGGCGTGATAAATCGGCATGCGACTTTATAGTCAGCGGCATTTGCCGGGATTTGCCTGTCCGATGCGAGGTCAGCGATTTCCCCATTTCGCGCGTCATCTTCTGTGGCTGCATAAACGAGCGATACCCCATCCAGATCATCCGCGATGAAATCCCTTTTGACGTGTTGCAGCTTACCTTGACCGGCCCATCGATTAATCTCCGCGCTTATCTCCTCCGAAACGACAATGAGAGTCGCTTCTGTTTTCAACAGAGTTCGCAGTTTAGCTTCAGCGGCAGGTCCGCCTCCTACGATCAGAATCGAGGCGCCGCGCGTGTCGAAATGAATGGGCAAATATTGCATAAATGGCTCTGTTAATCCGAATAATCTGTTCACTTGATTGAACGACTGTGTTCTATATATAGAACGATGCGACGTAAATCCACTTCTACACGAAAACTTTATGGCCAGACAAAAACGTGAACCTTGCCCAGAGACTGAGGCACTGTCAGAAAAATTGGGTCTTACTATCCAGCGCCTCCGTATGGCCGATAAAATGTCACTCGGAGATTTGTCAACGGAGTCGGGCGTTGCGAAATCTATGATCTCTCAAATTGAAAAAAATGAGACCAACCCGACCTTGGCAACTTTATCTCGTCTCTCTCAGGCTTTGGGAACCAGTGTTGAGGCCATGGTGTCCGAGGCCCCGGACCAAAGTTCGCTCGTGCAGCATACAAAAATACAGGACACCCCGAAGTTGAAATCCGATGATGGGCTCTGTGAACTTCGCATTATAGGGTCCATAGACACTGTTCAATTCGTGCAATGGTACGATTTTAGAGCGGATCCCGGAGGCGAACTAAAAAGTTCCCCTCATCCGCAAGGCTCAGTTGAAAACTTGACCGTACTCCAAGGGGAGCTTGAAGTGAGCGTCGCGTCTGAAACTTGGCGCGCGAAAAGAGGTGAAACCTTACGGTACAGGGCCGATCTGCCGCATATGATCCGAAACATCGGCGAGAAACCCGCCCACGCAACAATGGTAAATATACTCGCCCATGCTGTTCGTTCGCGGTAAAACCTTGCGCAAATCACTGTCTAGGCTATGTGAGCGCGCATGAATTACCAATCGCACAAGAACTCTGACATTAAAGCCAGTTTTGGCGACGCCCTCTTAGCCAGCCTTGCGCCGGATGGCGGGCTTTGGATGCCGGAAGAAATACCATTTTTTAAACCTACTGAAACTGCCCGCATGGGCGCGATGTCTTTTGCAGATTGCGCGGCAGAGCTGGCCTCCCATTTCACGGACAGTAACTTCTCGCCAGCGGTCCTAAGGGAGCTCTGTCGGGATGCCTATAATTTTGACGTCCCTATGGTGACCCTAAGCGGCGAAAGGCTAGACCCTGCCCTAGCGCCGGATGCTGAAAACTTTGTCCTTGAACTTTTCCACGGCCCAACACTCGCCTTTAAAGACTTCGCAGCCAGATTTATGGGCCGCGCCGCGAGTCATTTGATGGGCACGACGAAACAAAAACGCACAATCTTGGTGGCTACATCAGGAGATACAGGCGGCGCAATCGGGGATGCCTTCCTAGATCAAGATGGGATCAACGTCTTCATCCTCTTTCCCAAAGGCGGAGTGAGCAAAGTTCAAGAACAGCAACTCACGACAATGGGCACGGCCCGATCAAACGTCAAAGCGATTTGTGTGGACGGTACGTTTGATGACTGTCAGCAGCTTGTGAAGCAAGCGTTTGGTGACCGGAAATTGACGCAGGACTATAGCCTCATGAGCGCCAACTCGATCAACGTTGGACGTGTTATCCCGCAAAGCTTCTATTATTTTTGGACGTCTTTGCAGGCGAAGGCTGCTTATCCTAAACGCCCTATTGTCTACTCAATCCCGTCTGGCAACCTGGGCAATCTGACAGGCGGATTGATCGCACGGAAAATGGGTGCGCCGATTGATCGTTTTGTGATAGGCAACAATGTGAATGATCCCTTCGTTGATTACCTATCCACCGGCGTTTACACGCCGCGGCCGAGCGTGCCGACATTGTCCAACGCGATGGACATTGGTCGTCCCAATAACTTCCCGCGTATTCTATCCCTCTTTGATGACGTCTATGCGGATGTTTTGGATGTTTGTTGGGGCGCGTCCTTTACAGACCAAGAAACAGAGCGGCACATACGCCGCGTTCAAAACGAGACGGGATATATCATGTGTCCGCATACGGCCGTCGGCCATCTTGCCATGGAGCAATTTGCCGAAGACGTCGGCCATCCTATCACAAAGATAACCGTCGGAACCGCGCATCCAGCAAAATTCGCCGATAGCGTAGAACGAATCCTCCACACAGATATCTCTCTTCCAAATGCTTTGGCTAAAGTCATGAAAAAGAAAAAACGCATGCACGTCATGGCGCCGACCCTTGAAGATTTAACCGATTATCTCGCCATCAACGCCTAATGCATCTGTCCCGCGACGAATTTGAACGGCGATACGCTGATAACGCCTTGCGAATTGCGCTCGTGGGCATGTCAAATATCGGCAAAAGTTACACGGGCATGCGGATCGCCACGAGTTTTGCATTCGATCTGATTGAGGTCGATAAACTCATTTGGGAAGCGCTTGGCCAAAGTAGCATGGCTGATTTTGCCGCGTGGCAGGGGCAGCCTTATTCTGAGGGCTATGCCGAGCGCGAGGCCAAGTCGATCGCTCTCGAAAGTGAGGCCACCGCCAAAGCGATCACGTCAACGTCGGGTAATGCTATCTTAGACACGACCGGAAGTGTCATCTACACGGATAAAGGAGTTCAGGAGAAGCTGGTAAGCGATTGGTATATAGTTCATATTGCCGCCTCTCCTGAGGCCGTATCGCTGTTAAAAGAACAATATTTCAAACATCCAAAACCGCTCATATGGAATGGACATTTCACATGCAAAGCCGGGCAGACGTCTGATGAAGCCATCATGGAATGCTATCCAGATTTACTGGCATCAAGAGCTAAAGCCTACGCCGACCTCGCAGACGTGACGATTGAATCAGATCTGATCTTGGACCCTGAGCAAACCATTGAAACGATCTTCGAGGCGCTAAAGCCACCCCGTTAGCAAACGCTCTCGCGCTAGATTGGCCAGCAAGTCCAAATGCGCTGTATCGGCGTTCAAACAGGGTATTGCTGTAAACGCCTCCCCGCCGTGCTCCATAAAGCTCTCTTTTGCCTCAACGGCAATTTCTTCCAAGGTCTCCAGGCAATCGGCCGAGAACCCAGGCATCATAACGGCGACTTTCTTCACGCCTGTCTTGGGTAAGGCCTCAAGCGTTTTATCTGTATAGGGCTGCAGCCAAGCCTTGGGCCCGAAGCGCGATTGGAATGTTGCATAAAGCTCCGCCTCGGATTTCCCCATAAACTCCCGTAGGAGTTCGGTCGTGCGTAGACATTCCGACTGGTAAGGGTCGCCTTTATCTACATAGCTCTGCGGCAGCCCGTGATAAGATGTGAGAATAGTGTCCGGTGTCCAATCCAATGTCGCGAGATGGCTATCAACACTGTCTGCTAATGCTGAAATAAAGCGAGGATCATCGTAATAATGGCGTAAAAACCTAAGCTCCGGAACGTCCATGCGTGCCTCCAGTGCCATCCCCACACCGTCGTAAACAGATGCCGTCGTTGCGCCGGCGAACTGGGGATATAACGGGAGTACCGCAATCCGCTCGCAGCCTTTTTCCTTAAGGGCATCTAGGCTCGTCCCAATCGAGGGGTTACCATAGCGCATTGCAATTTCGACTTCGACCCCCTCTCCCAGACGCTCTTGAACGCCCTTGGCCTGCGCGCGTGTGATGCGCACCAGCGGCGCCTCATCTCCAGGAAATTCAGCCGGCTCATGCCAGATGGATTTATATGCATGCGCGGACTTCTTCGGACGCACCCGTAAGATAATCCCGTGCAAAATTGGGCACCAAATCCATCGGGACGTATCGATAACGCGGTAATCATGTAGAAATTCAGCGAGATAACGCCGCGTGTCTTTGGCCGACGGCGAATCGGGTGAGCCCAGGTTGACGAGCAATAGTCCAGGTTTAGACATGATTCATTGTGTCCTTTGGGTCTCACATTGCAGATAAAGCGTTGAATTGGGCGAGTCTAACACCTTGCAGTGCGGGTCAAGTGTTGAACCTTTCCTACCCTATGTCTACGACAGACCTTAGATAAATAGATTGCGTTATTTTGCGGAATTAAACCTAACCGCTAACGGCTTTAAAATACATGCGAGGACGGCATCATGGCAAATATGAATTTACTTAGCGCAACGGCCCTGACTGCGGCCTCTCTTTTAATGATTTCTTGCTCCAACGCCTCTGCGCCAGACGTGGCCGCGCCTGAAGCGGAGGTTATACAAGCTCCTGACGCAAGCGCCGTTGAAACCCTCGTGACAGAAGCTGCTACGCGTCCTGGCTCTGAGCTAATGGCCGCGTCAAAGCAAAGCGCAGGAGACACAACCCCAACTGTTCAAGGCGCCAAAGAATTTCTTGAGGCAGCTGAAACAGAAATCGCTGAATACTCCGCGTATGCGTCTAAGGTTTACTGGATCAAGGCGAACTTCATCACCGAGGATACGGCCGCGCTCGAGGCGCGCGTTGGCGAAGAAGGTGCGGTTATGTCCACGCGCCTCTCTAACGAGGCCAAAAAATACAAAGATTTATCTTTACCCGCGGATATGCAGCGAAAGATCAATGGTCTTTTGCGAGGATCGAACTTCCCGGCTCCAGATGATGAGGCGGCTGCTAAGAAACTTGCGCGAATTATGACAGATTTGGACGGGACTTACGGAAAGGGCCGTTTCGAGATCGATGTTAATGACGAGCGAATCATTGAAATTTTAGACAGTGATGCGGACGGCACTTTAGGACAGGAAGCCCCCGAGGGAACGATCCATCTTGGGCAGGCTTCTGACATCATTGCGAAATCCGATGATCCAGATTTACTCCAGTCGATTTGGGAAGGCTGGCGAACGATCGCGACGCCGATGAAAGATGACTACGCCAATATGGTCAAAATCATCAACAGAGGCTCCGCCGAGCTCGGGTTTAAAGACGCGGGCGATCTCTGGCGCGCGGGTTATGATATGGACGCGGAAGCGTTCTCAAAAGAAGCTGATCGCCTCTGGGGACAAGTTAAACCTCTCTATGACGAACTCCATTGTTATGTTCGGGCTGGTTTGAATGAAAAATATGGAAATGAAATCGTCCCTCTAGATGCGCCCATCAGGGCTGACCTACTCGGGAATATGTGGGGGCAAAGTTGGGGGAACATCTATGATGATGTTGCGCCCGAGGGCAGCGCCAAGGGCGTTGATGTAACGAAGCTGCTGGTCGAAAATAATTATGACGCCAAAAAGATGGTTGAAGTTGCGGAGCAGTTTTTTACGTCCATGGGCTTCGAAGAATTACCAGAAACATTCTGGGAACGCTCTCTTATTACCAAACCAAGGGATCGCGAAGTTGTGTGTCACGCTTCCGCTTGGAATTTGGATGATTACGAAGATGTCCGCATAAAAATGTGTACTAAGGTCAATGGTGAGGATTTCTCGACCGTTCACCATGAATTGGGACATAATTTTTATCAACGCGCCTACAAGGATCAATCCGTGTTCTACAAAACCGGAGCGAATGATGGCTTCCATGAAGCGATTGGCGATATGATCGCGCTTTCTATCACGCCGGAGTATCTTGTCGAAATCGGACTTTTAGACGCGGAAGATGTTCCAGGCGAGGATGCAGATCTAGCCCTTCTGATGCGCCAGGCTATGGACAAGGTAGCTTTCCTCCCATTTGGCCTCATGGTGGATCAATGGCGCTGGAAGGTTTTCGACGGCACCTATTCACCATCTGAATACAATGATGGGTGGTGGGAACTCCGCGAAAAATATCAGGGACTGAAGGCGCCTAGCGTGCGTCCAGGCGATGCATTTGATCCGGGAGCCAAATATCATATCCCGGGAAATACGCCCTATATGCGCTATTTCCTATCTCATATCTTGCAGTTCCAATTTCACAAAGCTGCCTGCGATCAGGCTGGCTTTGAGGGCCCTCTCCACCGCTGCTCTATCTACGGGAACACAGATGTCGGCGAGAATTTCAACGCAATGTTAGAAATGGGAGCCAGCAAGCCTTGGCCAGATGCGCTCGAAGCCTTCACTGGAACTCGGGAGATGGATGGCTCTGCTATTTTAGAGTATTTCGCGCCTCTTATGACTTTCCTTGAGGAGGAAAATAAGGATCGCACCTGCGGTTGGTAATGCGCAGATCCATATGGTTAATGGGCTGGTAAGGACTCTGGTCGTAATTAGAGCACATGCCAGCTGTTGCCCTTGATTTAAAAAATGATTCGCGTCTCATTGTTCCGCCGATATCACGCAAGACGCGGGTCTTAATTGTCTCTGATCATCCAAGTGAAAGCCGTGAGGTCGCAAAAAACTTACGGTCTCTACATCTCGATGTTCAATTATCACTCTTCGATGGCAACACGTTAACAGCTATTCCAACCGAGGCGCCCGATGCAGTTTTGTGTCATTTGATAGATTATGCAGAACAGGGGCCAAAACTCGCCAAAGTTGTTCGAGCGCACTATAAGGCGCGCATTATTCCTGTAATAGGTGCGATGTCCAGGCCCTTGAAAGAAGAATCTGAAGGGTTTGACACAACGCTCTTTGCGCCGATGCATGCGTCTCAAATCGCTAATCGCGTCAATGCAATGATCCGTCTCGGGGTTATGGAGGGCGAAATTGAGAGGCGTCTTGAAACCCTACGAGTCGATTTTGGAAAAACACCCACGTTAGGCGACTTTTCGCCCGACAGAAAATTTCGGGTCCTATTCATCGGTAAAGCGACGCCTAGCTTTATGATAATCGTGAACGCCCTTCAGGATAAAGGCGTGGACGTTGTTGCGGCCTTCACCAGTTTCTCTGCCTTTGATTATCTGCACGGAGAGCCCTTTGATGCTGTCGTGATGAATGCCTTGGAACAATCAGAGCCAGCCTTCAGTATTTCTGACGTTATGCGCCGAAATTCAAAATTATATCACACTCCGACCTTGTTCCTTGTCGATGGCTCTAAATTCTTAGACCACAAGGCTGCTTATGAGCACGGTGCGCGGGATATAATTGACACGCATGCTGACGCCGAAGAAATCAGTGGCCGAATTTTGGAATTGGCAAATTACCATCGTGTCCATGAGCAAATGAAAACGGATTTCCAGTCACTTGCCTTGGAAGTCTCCGGCGATGAGACCCAATCTGCTTTCTCTGAAGCTTTCATTCGCGCTCACCTACCCCGTGTTTTGCGAGATGCGAAGACAGCGGGCCATCCCGTTACACTTTTGGGTTTAAAACTTCTCGCAAGCTCTGTTGATGTTGTCACGCCTGAGGCAATTGAGGGAGCTTACACGCAAACCATTGAATTGCTGAAAGATCTTATTCGGATGCAAGACGTGTTGTGCCGATGGAATAAGGATATTTTGGTCCTCGCGTTTTACAATACGAACACTGCGGAAGTGAAACGTGTTCTGGCTCGAATCAAAGGGCTTTTGGATTGCAATATCTACGAGAGCGGCGCTCAGTTAGGAAATGGGATAAGCCTTACGGCTCAAACGTCGATTTTTGAAATAGCTTCAACGTCCGAAGCAAGCGTGAATGGACTTGATAAATTGATTGCGAATTTGATTCATGATCCGGACCCGCTTTAGGCGGCATTGGCTATCAAAGCCTCCACGGCTTTTTCGGTTCCCCGCAAACGGAATTTTGCTTCATCATAATTACCCATCACCAATATAGTTTGGTCAGGTCTAAGACGCCATCCGCTATTTTTTGTGATTGCGTTTAATATGACCGACGGATCCTTCACATCCTCATGTCGCATGTGCATGACGACACCTTTCGGCCCTGCATCGATTTTCGCTACATGCGCTAATCTACATAGTCGTTTGATTTTCATGACTTTTAACAAATGCTCAACTTCTTGCGGGATAGGGCCGAAGCGATCAATTAATTCTGCTGCAAGCGCATTGGCTTGAGTGTCGTCTGCGATCTCAGATATCCTGCGATATGTTGCGAGACGTAAATTGAGGTCAGAAATATAGCTCTCGGGGATTAAAATCGCCACACCGACATTGACTTGCGGGGTCCAGCTTTCATCTCGAACGCTGTCTTCAGCATCTTTTAAGTCCGCGACGGCCTCCTCTAGCATATGTTGATACAGCTCAACCCCTAGGTCTTTAATGTGGCCTGATTGCTCTTCGCCCAGAGGATTGCCCCCGCCGCGCATATCCAGATCATGACTGGCTAACGTAAAACCTGCGCCCAGATTGTCGAGAGATTGCATAACTTTCAGACGTTTAAGAGCGCTCTCGGTCGCGATTTGCGCTTCCGGCATTGTTAAGTAAGCATAAGCCCGCACCTTCGAGCGCCCGACCCGCCCCCGCATTTGATAGAGCTGCGCCAGACCAAATTTATCCGCGCGATAGATAATCATGGTATTGGCTGAGGGAATGTCGATTCCGCTTTCAATGATCGATGTAGAAATTAACACATCATATTCTCCGTCATAAAAGGCGGTCATGATGTCTTCCAAGGCACTGGCCGCCATTCGTCCGTGGGCAATAATAAATTTTACCTCCGGCACAGCGTTGCGCATAAATTCCTCAATTCTCGGAATATCGGCGATACGCGGACACACGAAGTAAGATTGCCCTCCCCTATATTTCTCCCGCAAGAGGGCTTTGCGAATGCCCACGTCATCCCAAGGCGTCACATATGTTCGAATGGCAAGACGGTCGACAGGCGGCGTGGCAATGAGGGAAAGTTCACGTATGCCCGACAACGCCATTTGTAAAGTTCGCGGAATGGGTGTGGCTGTCAACGTTAAAACATGCACATCGGCCCTAAGAGATTTAAGTCGTTCTTTATGCTGAACGCCAAAACGCTGTTCTTCATCGACAATAACAAGACCTAGATCTGAAAACTTAACCGTCTTCGCGAGTAAGGCATGGGTGCCAATCACAATATCAACGCGCCCGCTGGATAAATCTTCCTTGGTTTGCTTGGCCTCCTTAGCTGTCACGAGCCGGGACAATTGTCGGACATTTACGGGCCAACCGCGAAAGCGTGTGCTGAAGGTCTTAAAATGCTGCCGAGACAAGATCGTTGTCGGCGCCACCACCGCGACCTGTTGCCCCGCCATAGCAACGGCGAAGGCGGCACGAAGCGCAACTTCTGTTTTCCCAAAACCAACATCGCCGCAGATTAAACGGTCCATTGGCCTTCCGCTAGCGAGGTCCTCGTAAACATCATCGATCGCGCCGAGCTGATCGTCCGTTTCCGCATAAGGAAAGCGCGCCGCAAATTCATTATAGGTCGCCTCGTCAGGCGCAATGGGGTCAGTCTTACGCATGGCACGTTTGGCTGCGATCTTGATGAGACCTGCCGCGAGTTCTCGGAGCCGTCCTTTGGCCTTGGCTTTTCGGGCTTGCCAGGCTGCGCTGCCGAGACGGTCGAGGACCGCACCTTCACCTGCACTGCCATAGCGAGAGAGGAGTTCAATATTCTCTACAGGAAGATACAACTTCGCGGCACCCGCATATTCTAGCTCGAGACAATCATGCGGCGCGTCCGAAACTTGGAGAGTTTTTAGCCCCAGATACCGCCCTAACCCGTGGTCAATATGAACAATGAGGTCGCCCGGTGATAGGGAGGCGGCTTCCGAAATGAAGTTCTTGGCTTTTCGCTTCCGCCCACGATTGATCAAACGGTCACCAAGAATATCTTGCTCGGAGAGGACGGAAAGCTTCCCAAGCGTAAACCCATTTTCTATCGGAAGTATAATGGCGCGAAGGTCGCCAGGTTGACTATCCAGTGCAGCTTGGGCGCCAACTTTTGGGACGATCAGTTCTTGATCCTCAAAAACGTTGACAAGGCGCTCTCTTGACCCCTCCGTCCAACAGCCTAGCCAAACCCGCTGTCCCGAGCGGCGCAGTGTATTCACATGCTCTGCAACGACGTCAAAGACATTGACGCCTTCTGTGCGGCGTTCAGCTGAAAAATTACGTGTTGGGCGTCCCCCAAAGTCGATGACGCCTTCTTCCGGGCTCTCGAAAGGCGTGTGTTGCCGGACGCGCTGCGCAGCGATGAGTGAGTCCCAATCCGCGTCTCCCAGATAGAGCGCTTCAATGGGGAGAGGACGATACAGGCCTGCATTTTTTGATGGGTCACCTGAACCACTGTCTCGCGCCTCGGCATGTTCACGGCGTGATGAATAAAAGTCTTCGATGAGATCGGTCCGCTCGACTTTCGCCTCGCGGAATAATCCATCCAGAGCCACTAAAGTTTTCGGTCCGAGATAATCAAAAATCGTCTCCACATGCTCATAAAACAGAGTCATATAATGTTCGATACCTTGCGGGCGAATGCCATCGATTACGGCAGCATAGATGGGGTCACGGCTCACGCCGCCGCCGAAACTCGCGATGTAGTTCTTGCGGAAATGGCTGATTGACTCTTCTGTCATGAAGACTTCAGAAACGGGCGCCAAGGTCAGCTCTGATCTGGCTGAAGTCGTCCGCTGAGTATCAATATCAAATTCCCGGATGGACTCAATTTCGTCACCAAAAAAATCAAGGCGTAACGGATGTTTTTCTGTTGGCGGGAAAATATCGATAATGCCGCCGCGCACCGCAAAATCTCCAGCCTCAACCACCGTTGAGGCGCGGGCGTAGCCATTATGCGTGAGGTATGTTTCTATTCGTTCGCGCTCCAAAGTCTGACCCAACTTTGCCGTCAGACCTGCGCCTGAGATAACAGCGCGCGGCGGGACCTTTTGTAGGGCTGCACTAACCGTGGCGACGATGATACAAGGTTTCGTTTGGTCCAATGTCGTTAAAAAGAACAAGGCCCCTGCTCGCTGGGCGGCCAATGTTCGGCTCGGCGACACGCGATCATATGGCAGGCAATCCCAAGCAGGAAGCATGAGTACAGGAATATCGGACGCAAAAAAACGGCATGCGGATTGGAAGGCGGCGGCCCGTGCATCATCGCGGGCGACAAAGAGCGCGGGTTTTTTATCGCGCCGCACTGCTTTTGTGAATGCGAATGCATCAGCCCCCTCAGGCAGTCCTGAAGCCGTTAAATCTGCGTCGGGCCCGACATATCGGGAGAGTTGAATTTGCATTTATTTGACAGGTTTAAACGCGCGTAGCCGCTCTAGGAGCGGGGTGTCGTAATTTGCAGGGACAATGAGAGTTTGATTTATCCAGCCATAAATATCATGATCTTTGGCTCCCAGCAGATCTTCAAACATCAAAATTTCTTCTTCGGTCATTTTGTCGATATGTGCTTTTGCAAAACCACCCAAAATCAAGTCGGCCTCTCGGAAACCACGATAGTGGGAGCGATAGACCAAGCGCTTCTTTCGCATTTCTAAATCAGGCATTGTTTCACTATGAGTCATATTGCGCGCCTTACCGACTCGCATGCGTCATGTCACTTGTGTAGACCTATTCAAAACAGCAGATAGGGCATTATGTCTCGAACACCTCAAAAATTGACAGCGCGGCCCAGTGATCTCAACGCATATTTTGCTGATGTTACGTCGCTGAAGGGCGTCGGCGATAAAGTTGGGGAGGCTCTAACCCGAGCAATGGGGCCTCGGCTGCGAGACTTGGTGCTTACCCCGCCGACTGGATTGGTGGATAGGACAAACCGCCCAACAATCGCAGGTGTCCGAGAGGGCGACATTGCGACATTCGAAGTGACCGTCGGCAGTCATATAGCGCCCAATTCTCGCAATCGGCCGTATCGCGTGCGCGTCTTCGACGACACGGGCGACATGACATTGACTTGGTTCAAAGCCTACCCGCAGAGCATGGAGAAACTCATGCCTGTCGGATCGCGGCGCATTATATCAGGCAAATGCGAAGTCTATAATGCTGAAATCCAAATGACGCATCCTGATTACGTTCTCAAGCTCGAAGATGCAGAGGACCTGCCGGAGTTGGAAACACTTTATCCTCTGACGGCGGGGCTCGGTCAGAAAATTGCACGCAAATCCATAAGCAACGCTCTTGATAAAGTGTTGGCTGGAGCTCACCTCGGCAACTGGCTCGACGCAACCTTTCAAACGCAACAAGACTGGCCAGATTATCGCGCGGCACTCACTTTATTGCATCGGCCTGAGCATCCCGTTGATGTAAAGGAGGACAGTCCGGTGCGTCGTCGTTTAGCTTATGATGAACTACTTGCGAAACAACTGGCTATGGCCCTTGTCCGTGAACGCAATCGCGGAACAGGTGGCCGAGTTCTTGCCGCTAAAGGTGATTATGTAGATGACGTGTTGAAAGCCGCGCCATTCCCTCCAACCGGCGCGCAAGCCCGCGCTTTTGGCGAAATCAAGGCGGATATGGCATCGTCAAACAGGATGTCGCGTTTGTTGCAAGGAGATGTGGGGGCCGGCAAAACATTCGTCGCCGCCCTCGCCTGTGCTTACGCCGCAGAAGCGGGGGTTCAAACCGCGCTCATGGCGCCGACAGAAATATTAGCACGACAGCATGTCGAAACGCTGGGCAGATTCTTGGAGCCTGCGGGCCTTATTGTCGAAGGCGTGACCGGCCGCGATAAAGGCAAATCTCGGGAGGCGCTCGCCACGGGTATGGAGGAGGGATACATTGATGTCGTGGTTGGCACCCATGCTCTCTTTCAGGATAAGGCCGCCTTTAAAAACCTAGGGCTGGTCATTATTGATGAGCAGCATCGCTTTGGCGTCAGGGACCGCCTCAGGCTCACGGAAAAAGGCGATGCCACAGACCTGCTCGTGATGACGGCCACTCCCATACCTCGAACACTTGCTCTGACAAGTTATGGGGATTTAGACATCTCCATTTTGGATGAGAAACCAGCAGGACGCGTGCCGATTGAAACCGCTATTCTGCCGCTTGCGCGGCTTGATGGGGTGATTGATGCCGTGGGCCGCGCCGTCAAAGAGGGCAATCAAGTCTATTGGGTCTGCCCCTTGGTCGAAGACAGTGAACTTTTGAACTTATCTTCTGTTGAAGATCGTCATCGTCAGCTCACGGCGATGTTTGGAGATAGAGTTGGTTTGCTCCATGGACGGCTTTCTGCACAGGAAAAAGAGTCGATGAGTATCAGATTTAAAGCTGGTGAATTTGATATTCTGGTCGCCACCACGGTCATCGAAGTCGGGGTGGATGCACCCAATGCCACGATTATCGTCATTGAACATGCCGAACGATTTGGCCTCGCTCAATTACATCAGCTGCGCGGACGTGTTGGGCGGTCCGACAAGAAATCAACTTGCCTGCTGCTGTACCAAGGACCACTTTCCGCCAACGGCAAAGCCCGATTGGAAATTATGCGTCAATCGGAAGACGGGTTTCTTATCGCTGAAAAAGATTGGGAGCTTCGAGGCTCAGGCGATTTGCTGGGCGCGGCTCAATCGGGACTGCCGCGTTTCACGCTTGCTAATTTAGACAAACATAAAGACCTTTTGGAGACCGCGACACAAGATGCCAGACTATTGGTGCAAATGGACCCGGGGTTAAAGACCTCGCGCGGCCTGGCGGCGCGAAACCTTCTGTACTTGTTTGAGCAAGATTACGGGATTGCGATGATGCGGGCAGGTTAAAGCGAGGGCGTGGGTCCTTTGGTTTTCTCTGCGTTAAATTCTATTCCTCCGCCAGCATCTAGAATATCATTTTGCGGGCCTGACACCATTCCGCCCGAGATAATCATTTTGGCGCCCTCCTCTGGAGTCATATCTAAGATCTGGATATTTTTTTTCTCTACGAAGAGCAAAAAGCCTGAGGTCGGGTTTGGAGTCGTGGGGACAAACACACAGACCATGTCCTCTCCCAAAACTCTCGCGGGCTCTCCGCTGAGATCAGCGGTAACAAATGCGATCGCCCATAGGTCCTTCTTTGGATATTCGATCAAACAAACATCACGGAAAGCACGGTCCTTTTGAGCCGCCACCGTCTGCACAATCTGTTTCAGGGCATTATAAATCGGGCTGACGACAGGGACACGGTCAAGCAACCCCTCGCCTGATTTGATCAGTGATTTCCCAATAAAGTTTGATGCGATGATACCGAGAAAAAATAGCAATATGATTGAAATGATTATTCCAAGGCCCGGGATAGCAAATCCCAAATAGGTTTCTGGGTTGAAGCGATCAGGGATAAGCCTGAATACATTCTGATCAATTTTCGAGACCACCCAACTAACGGCTAAATATGTGGCCACGATAGGAATTGCGACAATGACACCAGCAAAGAATCGGTTTCGAGCCCACTTCAATAGACTGAGGCGAGGTTTGTGAGTATGCTTTGGATTGTCCATTAATGGCTCCCTGACAAATCCTTAAATCTTAGTACACCGCGTCATGCGCTCTACCGCTAAGACATGCAATCGGATAGGTGCTATATGACGAAATTGGGATGTGAGATATGCGAAAGCGGGATTTGAAAAAAACAAAGGCAATAATAGGGTCTGTAACGAGCGTGTTATTGGTCGGCCTCCTATTCGCCTATGTCTATCGTGATGACATATTTCAATCGATACAAGACCCGGGACAACCATTCCAAACCTATGAGCCCCCTGCCGCTGCTGATTATGCGTCTCTCGAAAGCTGGCTCGCACAACCGGATCTCGGCGTTGATCCCTTTACCCTGCAAGCGAAAGGCGATGTTTTTGTGGTTGTGCCCAGTGTTTATCGCGGCGGTGAACATTGGAACCTGCCCTTTGATGACTTCAAACGAAAAAACAAGCTTCAGCGTATTGTTCGCCCAAATTATGTTTCGCCCTATGGAGAGGCGGGTCGCCTCTTCGCGCCATATTACCGACAAGCGTCGCTTTATGCTTTTATGACAAATCGCGAGGATGCCCAGCAAGCGCAGGATTTTGCCTATCAAGATGTGAAGCGCGCTTTCAAAACCTTTCTGGCGGAATCCCCGCCCGAACGGCCAATCGTTTTAGTTGGCCATAACCAAGGTGGTAGCCATGTGCAGCGGATTCTCATGGATTTTTTCCAAGGCGAGTTAAAAGCCCGCCTCGCCGTCGCTTATGTCATTGATCATCCCTTGCCTTTGGACAGTTTTGAGGGCCCATTATCAAATCTTTCCCCATGCACATCGACCAAGCAGTCGCAATGTGTAGTCGCTTTCGGCAGTTTCACGCCGAAAGACAAAGTGATTGCGCAGCGGTTTGCGGAGCGATCACTGGTATTTGACGGGCAGGCGTATAAGCCAAACGGCAATCGCGAGACACTTTGTATCAATCCGCTTCTTTGGAGTCAGTCAGAGGATTATGCTCCACCGCGACTTCATTTGGGCGGCGTGGCTGCGGAAGGGTTAGATCCAGATATGGTTCCGGCCTCCCTCACGAAACAGTCTGGTGCTCAATGTCAAGATGGACTTCTATTGGTTGATACCCCGCGTAGTAAATCCTTACGCCGTCCCATACAGGTCGGGGCTAAATTTAGGACTTTGCCGTCCAATTTATTTTACGAAGATTTGAAGCAAGACGCGAAGCGCCGAGTGCAAAATCTGTTGAGCTCTAATACCTTACCAGAGCGAGCTGGACCTCTTCTGGATGGTTTTGAGATGGAAGAGATAAAGGACGCGCCCGTCACGCCGCCCGATTAGTAATGATCACGGCTAAAGCCCAAAAGCCGTCGCGGTGTGGAAAGTCAGGCCTGCAGCGATATAAGCCAAAACAAACAAATACCCGAAGGCGAAGAGCGGCCATTTCCAGCTATTCGTTTCCTTCCGTATAATCGCAAAAGTTGAAAGACATTGCGGGGCAAAGACGAACCAGGCTAGAAAGGCGAGTGCTGTTGGCAGGCTCCATTGAGATGAAATGAGCGCGGATAGCTTGGTGTCAGCATCTTCTTCGGCAATAGAATAAATCGTCGCTAGAGAGCTAACGGCAACTTCACGCGCCGCCATTGCCGGGATAAGAGAAATAGCTATTTCCAAATTAAACCCAATCGGCCTCAAAATAGGCTCAATCATGCCTCCAAGTTTACCGGCCCAGGTTCCCGCAATGCCGTTCAATTTTGTTGGGAAGGTTGCGAGAACCCATATGATCACGGAGGCGGGTAGAATGATACGCCCCGCACGGTTTACAAAAATCATCCCACGATCCCATAGTCCGACAAGATAATCTTTAAATACCGGCATCTTGTAACTTGGTAACTCAATTAGAAGCCCCGAACTATCGCCCTGCGTAAGCGTTCGCTTGAAAATAGCTGCCATGATGAGAGCAAAAAAGATGCCGATTAATATCAGTCCAAATGCAACAAGCCCTTGCTGTGAAAATGGCCCAATTTTAGCCGCTGGGATAAATGCCCCAATGATGAGGAAATAGACCGGCCAGCGGGCGGCACAGGTCATAAGCGGGGCAATCAAAATTGTGGTTATCCTATCTCGCTCCTGCTCGACGGTGCGAGCGGCCATAATGCCGGGTATGGCGCACGCGAAGCTGGACAAAAGCGGAATAAAAGCCCGCCCGTTCAGACCAACCTTGGCCATTAGAGTGTCAACGAGGAAGGCCGCTCTTGCCATGTATCCCGACGCCTCCAGAAGAAGTATAAATGCGAAAAGAATGATAATTTGCGGCAGAAAAATTAAAACGGCACCGACGCCAGCAATCATTCCATCAACTACCAGAGATGTCATCAATCCCTCTGGCAGAACGGCCGCCGCGCCGCGCTGCAACGCCGCTATGATCCATTCGATTACACCCATAGCAGGCCCTGACCACGTATAGACGGCTTGGAACATAGTGAAGAGGATCAAAAAGAGAATCACGATGCCGATAACTGGGTGTAAAACCCAATTATCGATTCGTTGCGAAAATGTTTCTGTCTGCTCAACGCGACTAACGGCACTCCGCGTAATGGACCGAGCACGTTCCTGAATTTCTTTAAGTGAACCACCTTCCTCAGTCGGTTTCACAGCGGATCCAAATGAAACATCTCCGCCCCACTCTTCCAAATATTCCATCAACTGAGCCCGACCAGAAATTCGAACGGCCACGCAAGATATGACCGGAATGCCGAGTTCTTTCTCCAACGTCGGGATATCAATTGTAATCCCATCCCGCGCAGCCATGTCCATCATGTTCAAAACCAACACAATGGGAAGGCCATGGTTCTTTGCCTGCAGCACATTGTGCAAATGCGTATTGATGTGACTAGCATCCATCATGAACAAAATCGCATCGGGTGCGCGCTCGCCCTCAAGGTCCCCGCGTACTGCATCTAGCGCGACGCGCTCGTCCATGCTGTGTCCGCAATCTCCATAAACCCCAGGCAGGTCAAGCAACTCAACAGTCTTTCCGTCCGCGAGCCCAAACTCGCCCTTGCGATACTCCACTGTTACGCCAGGGTAGTTGGCAACTTTCGCTTTTCCACCGGTCAACGCATTGAAGAGCGAGGACTTGCCGCAGTTGGGCGCTCCCAAAAGCGCAAGTCGCAAAGTCTGCACCTCGGACATTAAATTCTTGCCTCAGTCTGTGTTTGGACGAGTATAGCGCTCGCATCATCTCGGCGGAGGGCAATTAAGGCGCCGTTCACCCGGACGGATATCGGGTTTTTACCAAAAAACCCAAAGTGGAGCGGCGTTACATTGTCACCCTCTGCGAAGCCAATCTCTCTTAAACGAATAGACAGACCTGCGTCGGTTTCATCAAAACCAATAATCGTACCGGATTGGTTTTTAGTAAGGTCTGTGAGCCGATGTACCATTCCAAACGCTTAGTGCGAATAATTCGCAAAAGCAAAGAAAATACAGACCAAAAATCACATGCAGTTTCCGCTATAAACAGTGTGGACACAGTTGAATCCCAAGACTATACGTCCGCCACACTTTATAGTGCCCGAATAGCTCAGTTGGTAGAGCAACGGATTGAAAATCCGTGTGTCCCTGGTTCAAATCCAGGTTCGGGCACCATATGGCTTTTGTTTTTACCACTCCCGCAACCAAATTTACCTCGTGGAAATCACAGCCTAGTGATTTGCGATTTTTTGTTGGTGCTTTACTGAAGTGCCATGATGAAAAATTTCCTGATCGTTGCGAGCCTTATTCTGTCCTTTTCGTTCGCATTTGCCAGCGATACGTCGGAGAAACCGTTTGTGAAAAAGAGATATTCTATCGAAGGGTCAGCTAAGATAGAAACCTCTGAAAACTCTACCCAACTCGTTTTCTCGGAAGATTTCAAAACTAAAAATGGACCAGACCTCAAAATCTATCTGAGTAAAATCCCCCTATCGGAACTGACTGAAAAGGACGTGGATTTAGACGCGGTTCGTTTGTCCGTATTGAAGTCACATCGCGGGTCTCAAAGCTACGTCATTCCCGCAAATATTGATATTTCAGAATACCAGAGCATCGTCATTCAGTGCGAAGCTTATTCTGTGCTTTGGGGTGGATTTGACCTTTAGGCTTCGGTGCTTCAGGCCATATACATGGTCGATATATCACAACTTGTTTCCCACCGTTTTCGCGGCTTTTCCAAATTTGAAAATACGATTGAAGGTTTGGTATCCGCGTTAGACTTCGGCGCGGCGCAAGTGGAATTTGATATTCGCGTTACCCGCTGTGGCACTCCAATCATTTATCATGACGAAGCTGCTGTTGCGCCAGACGGTCAAACATACAAAATTTGTGAGATAATGGCTCATGATCTCAAAGACCTGGGGGGTGTCTTTGCGCTTATGCCGACCTTTGAAGTCCTTCTCGCAGTTGCCGCCGCCCATACCAACAAGGCCCGGCTGTTGATTGATATAAAAGATGCGGGGTTTGAGGATATGCTGGTCGCGCTCTCCAAAATCTTCAGAATTGAAGATAGAGTCATTTGGGTCAGTTGGCTCCCGGAAACCCTCTATGCCATTCATGACTTAATGCCAGACGCGGAATTGACGTTTTCCCATTGGTGCAGAAAACCAAACGCAGCGATTAGATCTATCCACCGAATCTATGAAGCGAAAAACGGACAGGTTCCGCGCCCCGACAGAACACTGGTGATGGGAGAGCGCTCCGGTTGGTTCGTTAACGGGCCGCTCCGAGGCGAAATACGCGAACTCGTCAATAATGTCTGCGTCCCTGTCGATATGGTCACCCAGGAACTTGTCAAAGACTATCAATCCGATGGCATGAGAGTCTCCGCATTCTCTTATGTAACCCGAGACGGCGTGGATTGGGCTGAAAAAAATCTCGGTTTGGATGATTACTTTATAGATTCAAAAGCTGTTTTTGACAGCTTCGCCTAATCATTTGCGGGACGATAGGGATCGGGTTCCTCGGCGTCCCCGTGCCGATCAGGTCCCGCGTCGTCCGTCGGAATTGCATATCCACCAGTTAGCCATTGGCCTAAGTCCAAATCCGCACACCGTTTCGAACAAAAGGGTTTAAACCCTTCAATGATAGGATTTCTCTTGCAGTACTTGCAGGTTTTCATCGGTCGGCACTCACATTTACATCCCTGCCCTCGACAATCTTAAACCGCGCGCCAATGCTCTCTATGAGGTCAGCGTGCCAATCAAAGGGTGCCTCATTCAGCCAAGCCTGTATTTCCGGCGTTACGCTGAGTTCCATTTGAGCGCCTGGGGAAACTGCCGCCTCGCGCGTCAAGCGCCTCAGCGCCCGCAAAGCCACTGTCTCAATTTTCGGGTCTCCATGACGAGTATTTATGAGGTCGTCCAAAGACAAATCGGGCTTTGCGCGTGTCATTTCGATGACGCCAAAACGAGATAGACTATTGAATTTCGTAATGTTTGGGTCCGCCTCACAGGCCGCCTCAAACACGTTTTCCAAAGTCTTGCGCTGCTTGGGTTGCCGCAGGTTCGGGAAATCAATCACGACCAAACCGCCGAGGCCGCGGAGGCGAAGCTGGGAGGCGACGAGCTTTGCTGCCTCATTGGCCGCGCCCGCAGCCGAAACAGCGCTGCCCTTATCAACATCAATTGCGAGCAAGGCTTGAGTTTGCTCTAACGTGATTGACCCACCGCCAGGCACGGCAAGAGAAATCTCGCAGGCGTTATCCACCGCATTCACCGCAGCCTCATCAAATGTGATATCAGGGAACCGCAACAAAAGGCGCTCTGTTAGGGTAAGTTTTTTGACGAGACCCACTTTATTATCTGACTCGTGCAAAAACTTAAGGGTCGCGCCTTTCTGTCCAATTTGCGATCTTAAAATACTGACCTCAACGCCCTGCCCTTCGGTTAATTTGGGCATATTCTTTTGAGCGGCAAATGGCAGGAGTGCGGGCGCCGCTTGCGGTCCAATATCAACCCAAGCCCCAGCAACCGAAGCGTCGATAGAGCTTATTCTGCCCGTATAAATATCGCCTGTTCGGGGCGTTGTCTGCCACGGTCTGTCGAGATGAAGTTCAACCATTCGGCGACCTTCATAGATCGCCGCACGCGTTTCACCGACAGCCTTCTCGATAACCGCCCGCCGTTTCACGTGCAGGCCGCTATCAATAGCGCGCGCGTTTCATATACCGGCAACCCTACGACGCCTGTGTAAGAGCCTGAAATATGATGGATATAGGCGCCCGCAAGGCCTTGGATACCATAACCGCCTGCCTTGCCATTCCATTCACCGCTCTCGAGATATTCGATAATTTCAGGCTCGCTAAGGCGTTTCATTTTCAAGCGCGTCTCAGAAACACGCGAGCGCAATCCACCTTCACTATCAATCACGGCAACGCCCGTGAAAACACGGTGACTGCGGCCTGACAAGAGCCTTAAGCAAGCTTCTGCGGCCTCGCGGGCCTCTGTTTTGGGTAAAATACGCCGCCCCACACCAACGACTGTGTCAGAGGCAAGGATAATTTGCTTAGTATGAGTCGAGGCGACTTTTTTTGCTTTTTCACAGGCCAGCCTTAATGCATGTGCGCGAGGAAGTTCGCCCTCTATGGGGTCTTCATTAATATCTGCAGGGATAATTTGCTCTGGGGTCAGGCCAATTTGCGCGAGCAAGTCATGGCGTCGTGGACTGGCACTGGCCAGGATGAAGGGTTTCATCCCAAAGCTATTATTTAAATCGGTAGGTGATCCGACCTTTGGTCAAATCATAAGGGGTCATCTCTACGGTGACATGGTCTCCGGCTAGCACGCGGATACGATTTTTACGCATCCGGCCAGCTGTATGTGCTATGATCTCATGATCATTTACGAGTTTTACGCGGAACGTTGCATTGGGAAGTAGCTCTACCACTTCACCTTCAAATTCCAATAGTTCTTCTTTAGCCAAGCTTAATCCTTCATTCTGAGCCAATTACAGGCGTTATATAGGCAGATTCAGGCAGTATGAAAGGGGTTTATACCGGATTATCTGAATTCGCGGCCTAAGCGGGCGTCTATATTTGAGCGGATCGCACGGTAATTATTGAGCAAGGCGCGAACGTCGAGTGATCCTTCACCCGGGTTTGGGACGGCCCACAGCTCTATCGCTGGGACATTATTTGCAAAAACGGCGTCTGCTCCATCTTTCGCGTCCTGGGTAAAAGCGATAATACGGTCAAAGTTCTCATCCTTGAGGTCCGCCAAAGCGACAGGCTGATGGTTCGACATATCAATGCCGACCTCATTCATGATGCTAATCATGAAATCATTCGGATCATCTGGCGTGAGGCCGCAACTTTTAACGACGGCCGCATTGCCTAATCGCTTACGGAGTAGTCCTTCGGCCATAGGCGACCGAACGGAATTGAGCCGACAAATAAAGAGGACCCTCATGAGACGGTTCGCCTGTGAAGTGAGCAAATCAGCGTGAAAAATCGACGTGACGTATTAAAGTCTAACTCAACCTGGTTGCGCAAAGCATCTGTCAGCATGCGAGAGCCCTCGTTGTGCAAACCTCTGCGGCCCATATCAATGGCCTCAATCTGGGCTGAAGTCGCAGTTCTGATCGCATTATGGTAGCTTTCGCAGATCATGAAATAATCTTTGATTACTCGCCTGAACGGCACGAGAGTCAAAGTGTAGGATCCGCAGTTCGAGCTATTGGTTCGTGTCACATCAAAAGTCAGCCTGCTGCCGTCTTTCAACGCGAGACGAAGGATATAAGGCCCATTGGGACTATCCAGAGGTCGAAATTCATTCTCTTCTAGCAAATCAAAGATGGCGACTCTGCGCTCATGCTGCATTTCAATAGACGAAACAGGCAGACTGTCCTCATCGATGTGCATCTCAGCAATGTAATGGTCTTCACTATCCGTCATGATTAGGAATGCGTTTCGTTGGGCTTGGATCACCTCTGTCAGCCAAAGTAATATCTACGGATTCGACAGACAATCGTATTACCCCGCCGCCGGCCAACAAGACATTGAACTGCCCTGCTGGGGCGTCAATTTGGTCAAACTCTAGCCCAAGGATAACGGCGTAAGCTTCTGATTTTTCTGTATTAACACCCTGAGACTGAACGGACATGACACCGTCAAACCTCAATCCACATTCGATGCGCTGAGGTGTGGTTGATTCATGTCTGTATCGAGAGAGACGTAAGGTAAAGCTCCGGCCCGTTGCGTCATAGCGCGTTTGGCCAATTTGAAAAATAGCATCTTGGACAGCGCTGGCGACGACCTCAATATCCGGGCTATCAACCGCTCTCAACTTCAACTCAGTCATCTTTTTGCCTCGAAATGCGTGCGCCGCAGCGCTCCAACTTTCCTTCTATGTCCTCGAAGCCACGGTCAAGGTGGTAGACGCGGCTAATGTGTGTTTCACCCCGCGCGGCCAGACCTGCATTGATGAGACAAGCGGATGCCCTTAAGTCCGTCGCCATAACTTGAGCGCCGCGAAACTCTTTGACGCCGCGTACAATAGCCTCTCTTCCCGTTACCGTTATGTCTGCCCCCATTCGAGCCAGCTCCGGACAATGCATGAAGCGGTTTTCGAAGATGTTTTCCCGCACAATTGAAACGCCGTCGGCGAGACACATATAAGCCATAAATTGCGCCTGTAAATCCGTTGGGAAGCCGGGATAGGCCATTGTATCGACATCAACGGGCTTTGGCCTGCCCCCGCCCCGTTCAATCAGTACAGATGTTTCATCGAGCGATACTTTTGCCCCAGATTGGGCGATTAATGGCCAAAGAGATCCGAGATGATCCGCTCGGATATTTTTTAATCTGACCGAGCCGCCCGCTGTCGCGGCCGCCAAGGCATAAGTGCCGGCCTCAATGCGGTCAGGCACGACGGCGTATTTTACGCCCGAAAGGCGCTCGACGCCTTGAATCGTGATTTGAGATCGCCCCGCGCCCATGATTTTTGCACCCATAGAATTGAGGCAATTTGCGAGATCTGCAATTTCAGGTTCGCGGGCCGCGTTGTTCAGCACTGTTTCGCCGTCCGCCAAGACAGCGGCGAGCATCGCATGTTCGGTCGCACCCACAGTCACAAACGGAAAGGTTATCTCCGCCCCTTTCAGACCACCCTTTGCCGATGCGACGACATAACCAGCATCCAACTCGATCTTGGCACCAAGAGACTCAAGGGCCTTCAAGTGCAAATCCACGGGCCGTGCGCCGATTGCGCAGCCGCCAGGCAAGGAGACTTTTGCCTTATGTTCTCGCGCAAGAATCGGTCCGAGTACGTTAAAACTCGCACGCATTTTTCGAACAAGGTCGTAAGGCGCGGTCGACTCCGTGAGCTTCGGCGCATGCATTTTCATTACATCCGCGCTGCCCTCGTCGATGTCCACTCCAAGATGCCGCAGCAAACCGGCCATAGAGCGCGTATCGCGCAAGCGCGGCATGTTGGTGAGGGTCACCGGTTCATCGGTTAGCAAGCAAACAGCCATCAATTTGATCGCGGAGTTTTTGGCTCCGCTAATGCTAATTTCACCGTTAAGCGGAAAGCCACCTTCAATGACAATTTTATCCATTTTTATCTTTCATCATCCTGAGTCTCGCGGGTGTTATGCGTGGACGCAGGCGATTTCAAGGCGAGGATTTGTCTGGAGTATGTTCCTTTGACAAGCCTGTCTCAGATGGCGCGGACTTAATCTTTCGCGCGGCCTGTTTCCGGCGCCGTAAATTGGCTCGTAATTGCGCCGCGAGGCGTTCTTCGCGCGTCAGCTTACTTTGTCGACCCTTTTCAGACATGGACCATAGGTAAAAGGTTGGCGTCTTTAATCAAGAGGCAAAGCTGCGCTCAGTGAAAGTCCCGACTTGGGAATAATTTATTAGCTTGTTGACGCGGATGGCGCGCACCGCCGCCTCCAGAATTATAACATCCTGATATATTGCGCTTCGGCAGAATTGGACGATCTTTTGCGGGCGAGAGACGGTTGCCAGGCGATTTTTTTCCCGCGCGTTTTGCTTCTTTGGCTGGAATGGGGCGCTTGGCTTCATCGGCATTATCATGGGTTGGATTGATATTTCTGCCGGCGCTGCGCGTATCGCCCAATGTATCCAAAAGATAAGACAGGTCATCTATTTGGTTTGCGATGACATGGGTTACAATGCCTTCGCGTTGCAGCTTTCCGCGTATTTTCAGCAGCCGCCCCGCCATCACAGCTTTACGCCGCTTTTCAAAAACGCTCGGCCAAACCACAATATTAGAAACGCCTGTGCCGTCTTCGAGGGTTAGAAAAATCACGCCGCTTGCCGTGCCCGGGCGCTGCCGCGTAATCACAAGGCCGCAGACCTCAACCCAACGTCCGTCAACCGTATCGCGCAGATTTTGCGACGGGCATGTCTCGCCAATATCCTCTTGTAGCAATGTCACAGGATGCTCGCGAAGAGTCAGGCGCGTGCCGATATAATCTTCAAAAACTTGCTCCCGTAGGTCCATACTAGGGAGGTCCGCCGGAACGCTCGGCAGGCCCTCGCCTAAGGCCGCAAAAAGCGGCAGTGGTTTTTCGCCGCCAAGGCCTTTAACAGCCCACAGCGCGTCGCGGCGGCTCAAGCCATGCGCGGCAAAACCATCCGCTTGCGCGAGCCGGGATAAGGCCGAGCGGTCAAGTCCTGCCTTTCGCCACACCGCATCAATAGATCGGTAGCCATTCCCCCGCGCCGCCGAGAGCCAATGCCCGTCCTCTTCGCGAAAGCCTTTAATCTGCCGAAAGCCTAACCGCACCGCGAGCTGCCCATTGCCCGCTGGTTCGAGCACATTATCCCAATAGCTATGCTCGGCGCAAATAGGCCGTACAGGCACACCATGTTCACGCGCGTCGCGGACGATCTGCGCAGGCGCGTAAAATCCCATGGGTTGCGCGTTGAGGAGCGCGCAGCAAAAGACTTCCGGGTGATGACACTTAAGCCAACTAGACACATAAACGAGCAGTGCAAAACTGGCGGCGTGGCTTTCGGGAAACCCGTAGCCAGAAAACCCTTCAAGTTGCCGAAACACGGCGCAGGCGAAATCTTCGTCATAGCCGTTTTCGATACAGCCGATGATGAAGCGATCCTTGAATTTTTGGATGGTGCCGGGGCCGCGCGCCGTCCCAAGCGCGCGGCGGAGTTGGTCGGCCTCGCTCGGCGTAAATCCAGCTGCGACCGAGGCGATTTGCATGGCTTGTTCCTGAAACAGCGGAATCCCCAATGTTTTGCCCAGCACAGGCTCCAAAGCCGCAGACGGATAGACAACAGGCTCCTCCCCTCGCCGCCGTTTGATGAAGGGATGGACCATATCCCCTTGGATGGGGCCGGGGCGGATAACAGCAACTTCGATGACGAGATCATAAAATGTGCGCGGACGCATACGCGGTAGAAAATTCATCTGCGCGCGGCTCTCGACTTGGAAAACACCTAATGTATCCGCGATGCAGAGCATGTCGTAAACCTTGGGGTCTTCTTGCGGGACTGTTGCGATGGAATAATGCTCGCCCTTCCACTCCCCGAGCAAGTCGAAGGCTTTACGAATACAGGTCAGCATACCGAGCGCGAGCACGTCGATTTTCAGCATACCTATTTTATCAATATCGTCCTTATCCCACTCGATGATTGTGCGGTCCGCCATGGCGGCATTTTCAACAGGACACATTTCATCAAGCCGTCCAGCGGTAATCACAAAGCCGCCGACATGCTGCGAGAGATGGCGCGGGAAGCCGATAATCTCGCGCGTTAGCTCTATGGTTTGGCGCAGGCGCGGATCGGCAGCGTCCAGCCCCGCCGCCGCAACGCGGTCATCGCCGACGCCTTTGCTGCTCGTGCCCCAGACTTGCGAGGACAGTGCAGCGACGGCGTCCTCGGACAGGCCCATAGCTTTGCCGACTTCGCGGATGGCAGCGCGGCTGCGGAAGTGGATGACGGTCGAGCAAATCCCCGCGCGGTGCCGGCCGTACTTCTGGTAAATATGCTGGATGACTTCTTCGCGGCGCTCATGTTCGAAATCGACATCAATATCTGGCGGCTCCCCGCGCACGTCTGAGATGAAACGTTCAAACACCATAGAGATAGTTTCAGGCGAGGCCTCTGTAATCCCCAAGGCGTAACAGACCACAGAATTAGCTGCAGAGCCCCTGCCCTGGCACAGAATTCCTTGCCCCCGCGCAAAGGCAACGATGTCATAAACGGTTAGAAAATATCGGGCGTAATTTAGCTCGGCAATCAACTTGAGCTCTTTCTCGACGATGGCCCGCACGCGCGGCGTGAGGCCGTCGGGATATCGCCAAACGAGCCCATCTTCGGTGAGACGCCGTAAGCGCGTGTCGGCGTTTTCACCATTCGTCACTTCATCAGGGTATTCATATTTCAACTCATCCAAGGAGAATGGGCAGCGCTCCATGATAAGCTGTGTGTTCACAAGCGCTTCTGGATAGGTCTTAAATAAGCGCCGCATTTCAAACCCAGATTTCAGGCGAGCTTCAGCATTGGGCTGCGCGAGACGTCCGAGCTGATCAATCTTCACTTTTTCTCGAATACAGGACAGCACATCCGCCAAACGCCGCCGCCGTCCCATGTGCATGATAACGTGCCCCATCGCGACAAGGGGAATATCTAAAGCTTCAGAAAGCGCCTTGCGAGCGGCAAAACAGGCCTCATCCTCGCCGTCATAGGCAGGCTTTAACCCCAAGAAAACATCCTCACCAAATTTAGTTTTTAGCGCTTCGGCATGATCCACGTCTTTGATGATGACGAAGACACAGGCTTCGCCCCATGCGAGCACATCTTCTATTGTTAGCTCACATTTGCCCTTAGCGGCGCGCCGTTTTCCGAGCGTCAACACTCGGCACAAATTGCCATAGCCTTTGCGTGTCTTTGGATAGGCGGCGATTTCTGCACCGTCAGTCAGGACAAGCCGAACGGCAACGAGGTAGCTTAGGCCTATCTCTTGCGCGGCGGCATGGCCCCGCACGATGCCCGCAAATGTATTGGTATCTGCAATCGCGAGACCGGACAGTCCGAGCTCGACGGCGCGCGCGACCAGCTCCTCAGCATGAGATGCGCCTTTTAGGAAGGTAAAATTCGAGATTGCATTTAACTCAGCATAGCTCATGCGAACCGTCCTGCGATAAACCAATTGGGCTCGGCGGAGCCCGGGTAAGTCATGAGCCACAGGCGCGGGCCATCTTCTGTTTGGACCTGCCAATAATCCCGCAGCGCGCCGCTATCATCTTGCCACCATTCGGCGCTCAAACGCTCAGGGCCTTTCGCCTCTCGTGTGGCGTAAATGGATTTTCGCCATTGAAACCGTTTCGGCGGACGACCTGCCTGTAAGGTCACCAAACGTTCAGGCCGCCTGAATAATCTCACAGGACGCCTACGCGGCGTCGCGGTCCAAGACACAGGCGCGCGGCGGTCCATGGCTTCAACGCTCACGAACTCACGTTCTGGCAAATGGCTTTGAACGGGCATGAATTGGCGCACGCGGTCGAAACCAAGACGATTGCCCAATGTCGAAATAATTTTGGAGGTGTCGTCTTCGGCTTGTTTATGTTGATCAAGGCTGATTTGAAACGGCTGTATGGGTTCAATATGCGCGGCCTCGAGGCGGAACCAATCTGCGCCAAATTCGATTTTCAAATCATCCAAGGGTTTCCTGAATTGCTGCATGACGGCGCGGGTTTCATGGGTGGGCCGCGCAAAGCCAATATGCAGCATATGATCGCCCGTATCGACGCAGCGCACCGTCAGATAATAGCGCCGCGCGCCCTTCCCGTCACCTGCAAGCCGCCGGCAAACAGACGATGTCAGCCGCTCCAACACACCAAGCAAATCTGCCTGAAAGCCGATGGGGTCAGGCAATGTCATGCGCGCGGCGTAAACCGGATCAGCCGCTTTGGGTGATACAGGGTCAGGCGAATGACCCAGCGCCGCAGATAGAGATTGCGTGAGGTCCAACCTAAAACGCCGCGCGAGTTCAGCGCGCTTAATCTGCGTCAATTGTCCAATATTTTGAAGCCCCGTCCGCCGTAAATCAGACGTTATTTTTTGCGGCAGGCGTAACGCCTCGACGGGCAGCGCCGCGAGGGCTGCGCCTGTTTGTCCCGTTGGCGCAAGCGATATGTCAGGTCCTCCAAACCGCGCCAAAGCCCAAGCTGCGCCTTTGGTGTCGGCGATCCCGACGCGGGAGGTAATCTGCATATCCGCAAGACGTTCACGCGTATGTGCCGCCATCGCGGGCTCTCCGCCAAATAAATGTGCGCAGCCTGTGATATCCAGAAACAAGCCATCCGGCGCATCTAGCGCGATCCACGGCGAGAGACGATCCGCCCAGCGCCAAAGCGCGCGCAGCAAAGCGGCCTCGCGCACAGGGTCCGATGGCTCTGTCAACAGCTCCGGGCAAATGGCGCGCGCATCAGGCAGCGACACGCCCGCCGAGAGCCCCGCCGCTAACGCCGCGTCGCTGAGATGTGTGAGCCGCCACGCATTTTTAATCTCGGACATCACAGCGAACACACCCGCTACGCGCGGGTCCTCCTTACGCCGTCTCAGATCAAGCGGCAGTTGCGGCAGCCAGATGGATAACACCCGCTTCATATGCGCCTCCGCTCTTATCCGGTTTCGCCCATCTGACCTGCCACGCACCCAACTCGCCTTTTCGGTTCTTCGTCAGGGACCACGTCCACATATTCTCGCCTGCATTAGACGCCTCGCAGTGCCAGCGCGTCTCGCAAGCAGATGTATGGGCGCGGCCATGGATAAGGAGTATGCCAATACCGCCGCCCTCTTCCGCGGCGATTTGCAGACGGCGCGACTCGCGCAGGTTCGGACCGTTTGAAAGCTCAATCACCACGCATGGCGCACAGGCCGCCCGCAAAGCTTGCTCGGCGGCCCAGAGAACCTCGCTGCGGCTAATGCCTTCCGTTAGAATGATGCGCGCGGGGTCGATAAAATCTTGCAGGGCCGTCGGAGCCAGCGACCCAATATCGCGCGACAATCCAATCCAAATAATAGGCCCCGACAAACGCGACGCCGCCAGAACCGCAAACATATCGGCACTATCGCCCAGTGCCTCATGCACGCGGCCTTTGGCCAAGCGAACAGGGCCTGCGAGGCATAGCGCCTCCCGCGCTTGCAATGTAAAGGACGCAAGCGTCCCGACATCACGGCGATTTATAATCTCGACAACGGACATATGTTCCTATTTTGTTCTTATTCAAAACAAAGAGTCAAGTGAAAAGGAATTTAGTCCTATTTATAAATGGGGATATGTTATGCGCGCCGCCGTCTAAGGCGGTTATAGCCGACAAAGAGCGACGCTACCCAGAGCTGGAGGATCAGCAAACCAGTCTCACGCAATACTGAAATGAAAAGCAGGCGGCTCTCAACCCTAATAGTCCAGATATTTCTTCTCCAAACTTGTATTTGGGCTTGAAAAATTATCCCGACATATTGTAACTGAGCGCTTCGATTTGACCCTCATCAGGATTTCAAATCGTTGCTATGTGACACATAGGTGACACATAAAAATGCCTATCAGTGCTAAGTCATTGAAAAGCCGCGGTAGCTCAGTGGTAGAGCGCATCATTGGTAATGATGAGGTCGGGAGTTCAATTCTCCCTCGCGGCACCAGCTTTCTCTCCAAGCAAGTCGTCTAAGTCATTGAAAAACATGATAAATCCTTATTGGCCCTCAAGCCGCCTTTTATAGACTAAGCGATTTGCCGCA
>CALDTL010000026.1 GCA_937923965.1 uncultured Caulobacterales bacterium | reverse complement strand
GGCGGAAAGATTATCAATATTGCGTCCATGCTCTCCTATCAGGGCGGCATTCGCGTTGCGTCCTACACAGCCTCTAAATCAGGTGTGATGGGGCTGACCCGTTTGATGGCGAATGAATGGGCCGGACACGGCATTAATGCCAACGCGATAGCGCCTGGTTATTTTGCGACAAATAATACGGCCGCGCTGCAGGCTGACGAGGCGCGCAATAGCGCCATTCTCGGACGAATCCCTGCGGGACATTGGGGTAAGCCTGAGGAGCTTGGCGGGGCGGTTGTGTTTTTGGCTTCCGCTGCGGCAGACTATGTTCACGGCATTACATTGCCGGTCGATGGCGGCTGGCTGGCGCGTTGATCCTAGTGTTTAGATGGCGATAAGCACAAACTAATTGATATTGAAAATTTACTAATGAGCGCAACTCGCTCATGAGATTTTTTTGCCCGCGCGTCAGGGGTTTTCGTCTTTTGGTTTCTACTAAGGGACTAGGAATAGTGAGATTGCCGGAACATAAGTGACCAACAGCAGGCAAATAATGAGCGCGATGTAAAACGGCCACATCGTTTTTATCGTTTCCTCGACGCTGATTTTACCCACGGCCGAACCCACAAATAAGACGGTCCCTACGGGCGGCGTAATAGTCCCGATGCCGAGAGCCAGCATCATAATGACGCCGAAATGCACCGGATCAACGCCAATAGTTTGAACAACAGGCAAGAAGATTGGGGTCACGATAATGATGAGCGGCGCCATATCCATAAATGTGCCGAGAACGAGCAAACAAGCTAATACCATTAACAGAATCAAGAACGGCGATTCTGTCAGCCCCAGAATCAAATCTGACATCATCGTGGGGGCTTCGAGCAGGGCCAAGAGCCAACCAAATGCCGCGGCCGCACCAATGATCAGCATAATCAAAGCGGTGGTTCTAGCTGAATTAACGACAGCGGTTTTGAACTCTTTCAAACCCAAGGTACGGTAAAAGAAAATGCCGATAATGAGTGTGTAGACAATTGCGACAGCCGAACTCTCGGTCGGTGTAAATACGCCGCCTAAAATACCAACAACAATGATAACGGCTGTCAGAAGGCCAGGGATGGCGCTAATGGCGGAGTAAAGAAGCGCCCGAAATCCTGGGAAAATGCCTTTCGGATAACCCTTGCGCCTCGCAATAACAGAGATGGTAAACATCAAGGCAAGTCCGCATAAAATCCCTGGTAAGATGCCTGCAATAAATAGGTCGCCAATTGAAATGGAGACGGCGGCGGCGGCGGCGTAGATGATCATATTGTGACTAGGCGGGATGATCAGTCCGAGGATGGCGGCGGATGAGGTGACATTGACAGCAAAACTACGGTCATAACCTTTCTCTTCCATGATTGGGATCATCGTACTCCCGATGGCGGAAACGCTGGCGACGGCAGAACCGGAAATAGCGCCAAACAGCATAGACGCGCCGACATTGACATGTCCGAGCCCGCCGCGAACCCGGCCAAACATGCCTTCGGCAACTTTAATCAGCCGCGCGGCAATTCCAGTTTGTGTCATCAAATCCCCTGCGAAGATAAAGAAGGGGATTGCCATGAGGGTGAAAACATCAATGCCAGCAGATAGGCGCTGAACTGCGATGAGCGGGTTGAGGCCGAGCAGCGCAAACACAATCATAGAGGAGATGAGCAGCGCAAAAGCGACTGGCACTCTGATAGCAAGAAGCCCTAGAAGACTTAATAGCAGGACAATAAGTTCCATGATTATTCAGCCTCTGTGGATATAGGAGCGCCCGCTTCTTTAATCAGTTGGGCGCCACCAAATAAAACGATTAGCGCGCCTGAGACGGGTATGGGTAGAAGGGCCAGTCCTCTCGGTAGTCCGAGTGAAGGAATGTTAAATGGCCACAGCGTTTTGGTCAGCTGGAAACCAGCGATAACCATTACAACGCCAGCGATAATCACGCCCAAATTCGCAATAAAATCAAAACTTTTTCCGACTTTGGCGGGAACAGCATTCCGGAGGGCATCAATGCGAATATGAAAGCCCTCATGCACGCCGACGGCTGCACCAAAAAAGACGAGGTAGCCCAATAGAACGCGAGACAGCTGTTCAGACCAAGCGGGGCTATCGTTGAAGAAATAGCGTGCAATAACCTGATAAGAAATAATCGCCGTCATAAGCACAAGACTTGAAGCGCTGATAAACAAAGATCCGCGGCTCAATATGTCGAGGAGTTTTTTCATGATTAGTCCTCTGCCAATTCGTTTACCCTATTTAGGAAAGGCTCTAGGTCCGGCGTGACATATTTCTCGTAGACAGAGGCCATGCGGTCTCTGAAAGGTTGACTATTAATGTCTGTCAATATCTCGCCGCCGCTGTCCAGCAAGGTTTGTTTCGCTTCAGACACGCTTTTATCCCACAGGCTGCGCATGACTTGCATAGAGTGCCTCCCCGCCTCTTCAATAAGGGCTTGATCATCCTCTGAAAAACTTTGCCATGTTCGCAGGCTCATAATTAACATGTCAGGAGTGCGAAAATGTCCGGTTTCGGAGAAATACGGGGCGACCTCATAGTGGCGCGTCGCGATATAGGCTGGCCAGTTGTTCTCCGCGCCATCAATCACCTTTTGCACAAGGCCTTGATAGACTTCGCTGAAATTCATCGGTGTTGGATTGGCGCCCAATGCGCCGATTGTTTCAAGAAAGATATCTGAATTGGGTACTCGAATTTTCTGGCCATCCAGCGCGCTGGGGTCAGGAATAGGGCGCGATGTGGTATAGAAACCTCGTCCGCCAGTGTCGTAAATCGCGACCCCGCGTAGGTTAAAGTTCTCCAGTGAGCGCATGATTGTATCACCGATATCGCTATCAATGACTCTGCGTTGGTGCTCGGTGGAGCGAAAAAGAAACGGAAGACTGAAAAGCTTTGTCAAAGGTGCGATATTGTTAAGGGCCGCCATAAAGGTGCGCGTCATATCGAGCCCGCCAAACATGGCGATTTCCAGCGTGCTGCCCTCTGAGCCCAGCTGACCGCCTTGATATAGTTTAACACCTATGCGCCCGCCGCTTTTTTCGCGTAAGTAAGAGCCCATTGCTTTGATGGCTTCGGTACTGGGGTAGCCGTCAGGTTGGGACTCAGCCGTGAAAATACTACGGCCAACACCCCCCGACCGATCACCGCAGGCGGTTAGCATGGCGGCTGCGCTCCCCAGCGCGAGGACCTCCCGTCGATTTGTATTAGGAAGACTGGCGCTTGGGCCAAGGGTCGAAGGCTTAATAAATCGCATAGGCTCTGGTGTTAACACCGCACGTCACTCAAACAAGGAAAAAGAGACCAACGTCCCGTTTATACTCCGACTGGTTAACCAATGTGGCGCTCTGCAATGTTTCAAAGCAGACCTCCTAGGCCAAATCAGCCGCAATGACAGGCAAAGTCTCGTTCGGTTTATTTCCTCAGGATTTGGATTGTCGTTTTGAAGGCAAAATCTATGAGTGAAAACGCGCGACGGCTGAAAGGTTGTGTTGAGGTGACAAAGCTCTCACACCTTTGAATAGAATCTGTTATTAGGTACCCACATGTCAGATCCCTTCCATATTATTCCCGCCGCGTCCGATACGCCGCTCTTTCTTTTTGGTGACCATGCGTCGCGCCACATCCCTGACCGCTATGGAAATTTAGGTTTATCTGGGGATGATCTAATACGTCACATTGCTTGGGATATTGGCACAGAGGATGTCCTTCGAGGTCTGTGTGACCGGTTTGGTTGCGGCGGCATTGTCGCCGGGTTTTCACGTCTGTTGATTGACCCGAACCGCTCAAAGCGGATGGAGAGCCTTGTGCCCGACAGCTCCGATGGAACGATTATTCCTGGGAATCAAAATTTGAACGCTGAGGCCCGCAAGGAGAGAATTGAAACTCTTTATGCGCCCTATCACGCGGCTTTATCAGCGCAGATTTCAGCGCAAACTTCGCCGCTAATTGTGTCCCTCCATTCTTTCACGCCCAAGCCCAAGGAGGGCGATAAACGCGAGTGGGACCTGGGATTATTGGTTAAACATGACGAGGGGACCGCGCAGGATTTCAAGGATGCGATATATCGCCTTGCGCCGAAGCTATCGGTTGGCATGAATGAGCCTTATTCGGCTCATGATTTGAACCATACAATTGACTTTCATGTTGCCCCGCGCGCTTTGCCGCATCTTGCAATTGAAATCCGGCAAGACCACATCCAGCATCAACACGGCGTTACGCGCTTCGTGAAATTACTGGGTGATGCCCTTAAACAAATAATGGATTGAGACTATGAGCCGCATGGATCTAAGCCTTTGTGAAGGCCGCAAGCATTATGTAAATGGCGAGCTAATGTTCGAAGATGCCCCAGACGGCATGGAGCAAATCCAATTGGGGTTTGGGTGTTTCTGGGGCGCTGAACGCATTCTTTGGAAGCTAGACGGCGTAATGGTGACAAGCGTCGGTTATTCCGGTGGCCATACGCCAAAACCGGACTACCGTCTGGTCTGCACAGGGAAAACTGGACACGCCGAAATGTGCCATGTTGTTTATGATCCGGCGATGATCAGCTTTGAAGAATTATTGAAAGTGTTCTTTGAGCATCACGACCCAACGCAAGGTGACCGTCAGGGTAATGATGTCGGTCCGCAATATCGCTCCGCTATCTTTACCTATACCGACACTCAAATGGATCAGTCTAAAGCGGCGATCAAACGCTATGCTGAGGCTTATGGCCGGCCCATCACAACGGAGCTGCGGGCCGCACCTGATGTTTATCATGCCGCCGAGGATTACCATCAGCAATATCTGGCGAAGAACCCGCAAGGTTACTGCATGCATGGCCCCACCGGTATTTTCTGCGCGCTACCTGAACCAGCGAAGCCTGCAGCCTAATAAAGCACGTGAACCCGTTAACCCCCATTCTCGGGCTATTCGCTGTTCTAGGCACATGGCCAAATTGGGAGCGCTATTTTGATTTATCTCGCGCGGGGCTGAAAACATCCTTTTTTGTGCTGGCACTTAGCCTCGCGCCGCTCTGGATGGTTGCTTTCGGCGTCCAAGCCGAACGCGCACGAATTTTAGAGACAGAGCTCGTCTTACCCAATTTGGTGACTTTCACGCTTATCGTCGGTATTTGGCTCTTTTTCTTTCCGGCGCTCGCCTATCTCATATCAATGATATTCGAGCGGATGGGCCGGTTTAGGCCTTGGACAATTACGCGGAATTGGACTGTGTTTGGATTTTCATCATTAGTTGGGGTCGTCTTCGCTTTGGTCGCGATAGGGGTGCTCCCGTTTGTGTTGGCAAATGGCGTTTTATTTGCAGCCTATTTGGGACTGCTGGCGGCCGATATTCGCCTAGCGCAAAAGGTCGCAGGGTTTAATTGGGGAACGGCGATTTTGCTTGGTTGCTTGATTGTCGCAGTTGGAATGACCTTCGTGCAACTCGCGATTAGTAGGTAACCCGCACCAAATATAGGCCATCTGGGGAGGACACCGGACCGCAGGCAGTTCTGTCTCTGGCGTCTAAGGCGGCTTGCATATCCTCCGCGTTCCATTTCCCCAAACCGACTTCGACGAGGCTGCCCGTAAAGCTGCGCACTTGTTTGTGAAGGAAGGACCTTGCGCGAAAGCTCAAGTGGATTTCATGGCCCGCGCGTAGCACTTGGATTTCATCCATCGTTTTGATGGGACTTTTCGCTTGGCATTGGCCGTCACGAAAGGTGGTGAAATCATGCTGGCCGACGAGAACTTGCGCGGCGTCATGCATGGCATCTACGTCGAGCTGGACGGGAATGCGCCAAACACGTCCGCGATCAAGCGCAAGGCGCGGGCGTCGGTCGATAATGCGGAAGAGATATTGTCTTTCGATGGCATCAAAGCGGGCGTGAAATTCATCATCGGTCTCTTCGGCGGCAAGAATGGAAATCGGATGCTCGCCCAGATGAAAATTGAGCGCATCTCGAACCTGGTCTGCCCGTAGCGGTTTTGTAAAATCGACATGGGCAATCTGAGCAAGTGCGTGAACGCCGCTATCTGTTCTGCCTGACCCATATACAGTCGTCGGAATACCGTTTATTTTTTCAGCTGCGACTTCAATTGCACCTTGTACGGTGGGCGCGTGGTCTTGTCTTTGCCAGCCCTGAAACGGACCGCCATCATATTCAATCGTCAGTTTGAAACGGGACATCAAAGACAAGCCTCTTAAAAGGATGGCGTGGCTATCACCATCCTTTGGCTGAGACTAGCCAATATTCAGACGGTCCAACGCTTCTGCGACTTCCTCATGCATTTGCAATTGGTCAGTTTCGGCGTCGATCGTCGCAAGGGCCGATGTCCAAGCCGCTTTATCATTCCCGTCAATTTTCAAATCCAGACGTTCGGAGACTTCCTTGCCAAGCTTGCTGTAATGCATAGTCGCAGAGTTTTGCGTTTTCCAACCTGCGGCTGTCGCAAGCTCGGTTGGCGTCATTTTACGGTCATCGGCTCGGCGATGAGAGGCCAGCATCATCCGACGCGCTTTGCTGAATTTGATAACTTTAAACGCTTCAACATAACCATCGACAGTTCCGATGTTCGCAGCTCTGCGATCTGTTTTGCGGCCGCCTAGCTTTTCATCAATCCAAGCTTTGGATTTTGATAGCGCATCTTCTAAATCCATAGCCCGAAATTTGGTTTCAAGGTCTTTGGACCCGTCGAGGAAGACCATAGCGGCCGTTGCATTCGCACGGATCAGGTGACCTTCATATACTTCTTCGTGAATTTTCATAGTCTCTCTCTTTAATCCAGTATTGTCCCTGCCGGCACATGTGTGCCCCGCAGGAAATCATCTACACTCATCCGAGATTTCCCAGCAGGCTGCACGGAAAGCAATTGCAATGCGTCCTCGCCGCAGGCCAAGGTCAGGCGATTGTCTAAAACTTCGCCCGGGTCTCCTCGTTCTTTGACGACTTTTGCTAAGTGAATTTTCACTCGGCGACCGTCAATTTCGCACCATGCCCCAGGAAACGGGGAAAGGCCACGTATATGGGCCTCAAGATTGCGCGCTGGGAGGCTCCAGTCAAGACGTGCTTCGGATTTATCGATTTTATGCGCGTATGTTGGCTCTCCTGACTGAGCTGTGGGGGTTAAGGCTTCGCGCTCAACGGCGCCCAAAACGCGTGGCCACATCTGGGCGCCAAGCTGAGATAAGCGCCGGGCGAGTGTCTCGGCTGTATCGGTGGATAATATATCCGTCGTTTCGGATAGGAGAATATCCCCAGTATCCAGTCCTTTCGCCATTTGCATAATTTGAACGCCCGTTTGAGCATCGCCCGCCATGATGGCGCGCTGCACAGGCGCCGCGCCTCGCCACCGCGGCAGCAATGAACCATGCAGGTTCAGGCATCCATAAGCCGGCGCGTCCAATGCCCGTTGCGGCAAAATCTGGCCGTAAGCCACCACGCAGGCGACGTCTGCGTTGAGCGCTTCGAGGCCGTCAATCACTTTAGATTTACGAAAACTCACGGGTGTCTCAACAGGCAAGCCCATGAGCTCTGCAAATTGATGGACCGGGGACTTTGTCAGTTGTTTCCCGCGTCCCGCCTTGCGCGGCGGTTGGGTATAAACACGCAGAACATTATGGCCGGAGGAAATAATCTCAGCGAGGGACGGCACGGCAAAGTCGGGCGTGCCCATGAAGACAATATTCATGACTTACGCTGACGCTTTAAGCTTTTCAGCCTTCTGAACTTTCTTCACCGCGCGGTCACGTTTTAGGCGCGAAAGGTAATCTATAAAGACGACGCCTTTTAGGTGATCCATTTCATGCTGAATACAGACGGCGTAAAGACCTTCGGCCCATTCCGTGATGCGCTCGCCGTCATAATTTAAATAGGTTATCTGCACGCGCTCTGGACGGTCAATTTCCTCAAAGACATCTGGAATCGAGAGACAACCTTCTTGGTAAGGGAGCGTCTCTTCAACCGATTTCAAGATTTCCGGATTGACGAAATATTTGGGCTGCGGCGCTTCGCCTTCCCGCGCGAGGTCCATGACGATAACATTTAACGGCTCGCCAATTTGTATCGCCGCGAGACCAATGCCGGGCGCAGCATACATTGTCTCAAGCATATCATCCATGAGCGCGCGCGTCGCGTCCGTGACCTCTGCAACAGGTTTTGAGACCTGCTTTAGGATCGGATTAGGAACAGTCAATATGGGTCGAATAGCCATGCCCGTCAGATAGGGGCAGGGGCGCGAGTGGTCAAGGCGCGGGTCTTGCGCTAAACCTCTTTAGTGACGGAAAACAGGCCGTCCAAAGCTGTCCATCTCGGTGTCGCAGCGCTCACAGGTCCATCCGCCAAAGAGAAACTGGCGTAAGGAACGAGGCATACGGAATTTTGGCTGGCGCGTGCTGCAACGGGGGCACTTTACAGAGTTCACATTGATCGCAATGGCAGGTTTTGTTCGGTCTGACATAGGCCCCATGTGGGCGACGAAAGCGTAATCGTCAAGGCGCAGGATGACGCAGGTGATGATCATTCATATTTGCGTTAGGTTGAATTGGTCCTGATCCGGCCCAACCACCCCGCTAAATCATTGGTGACATAGTCAACAAAATCTGCATCGCCTGCGTCGCTAGCGGGGCGAGCTGTTTCCGGCTCATCGCTCCAATCTTCGTCTGAGACGATTAGAACGGTTGTCATGCCCAGGTCTTTTGGAACTTGTAAATTGCGCAAATTGTCTTCGAAGAAAATTGCTCTTTTAGAGTCTATATCGGTGAAGACGTCCAGAAACACCTCATAGGCGTGAGCCTTTGGTTTGGGGATGTATCCCGTGTCCTCGACGCCAAAATGCCCGTCAAACAGATCGAATAGCTTTAAATGACCGGCCACATTTTTTGCATGGCCTTTAGAGCCATTTGTGAAGATATATTTTTTCCCGGGAAGGGCTGCAATATTTTCGCGTAGCGCCGGGTTGGGTTCTAGGAAGGCCAAGTCGACATCATGAACATAATCAAGGAAGGGCGCAGGGTCCATGCCGTGAACGGCCATCATTCCGGAAAGGGTCGTACCGTATTCCGAAAGATATTCTTTTTGCAGATGCAATGCGGCTTCTGGCTCCAGCGAAAGATAGCGCGAAACATATTGCTCAATCTTGGTCACAATTTGATTGAAAAATTCAACATCCGCAGGATAGAGCGTGTTGTCGAGGTCGAATATCCAGCTCTCAATATGAGACAGATCGACAGGATGAATGGATGGGGACATTTGGCCGCCTTAGAGCAATGTTTTAACGACGCAAGCCGTCACCGTTGACTTCGACAAAATCTGCATCGGTCAGGCGGATGATTTGTCCGTCAGCATCGGACGGTACGGGGCGGAAGTCGACCGCAGCATAGCCTTGTTCGAGGCAATTCTCACGGCCCAGAGCAGCAAAACGAGCTTCAGCAATACAAAAAGGCGCTGGGGTAACAATTTCTGAGCGAAGCCGGCGGTCCGGCAGCGGTTGCCCAGTCTCGTCTAAGTCTTCTTGCAGGGCATAAATATGCGCCTGAGTGCCAATAAGGCTATTGTCAAAAGGTTTAATGCAGGCACCGATATCAATGGGCCACCAGCCGCGCGAGGTCCAATTGCCGTCTTGCTGAATAGCGATAGCCCCAAAAATCTTACCTGTGCTGTCATTGCAAATATCAAGGCCAACCGCGTCTCGCGATGACTGCGCAGCAGGTATCAAGGCATTCATCAACTCTTGATTTGAGGCTGATTTCTCAAGATTGAGGTCTGACTTCGCCTCGGTAATGGTTCGCAAGGTTCGCCGTCCAGATAAGCCGTCAACACGGGTGATAGTATATCCGGCATCTTGAAGTAGGCGTTGTAGCCCGGCAATTTCGGCATTGGGACCAAAATCTCCAGGTTCAATAAATGTTGTCCGGTTTTCAGCCGGATCTACCGCAAAGTAATCCCGCGTCTCCAAATTTTTGAGACGGCAGTCATCTGAGGCGTCTGACGTAAAATTTTCGTCCGCGGCGCAAAGTTCTATGGGGCCCTTCCACTCTCTCACGCCGCCGCGATGAATGGGCAGGCTCTCGGCATATAGAAAACGTGGACTATTTCGGGGCGTTAAAACGTCGGAACATGCGCCAGGCTGTATCGTTGTCCACCCAGCGGCCTGCATTCGGTCGGACCGTATGAAGGCGGATGCAAAGCGAAGGACGAAACTTGTCTCATTGCAAACATCCCAATTCTGGGTAGTGCTCGAAGTCAGTGAATTTTGATCCAAGGCTGACGAGTTGGTTTGTGCGCCCGCTGCCGCGGCGAAGACAAAAAAACTACACGTAAGGAGAAAGGACCGCATCACCGGATTAATGTCCCAGCGCCCATATCTGTAAAAAGTTCGACCAATAAACCATGTGCCCGCCGACCGTCCAATATAACAACAGCCTCAACGCCATTTTCAACCGCATCAATAGCTGTGGTTAATTTCGGGATCATGCCGCCTTCCGCGGTTCCGTTGGAAATCAACCCGCGAGCTTCGTCGCCGGATAAATCTGTCAGCAAGTTTCCGTCTTTATCCATAACGCCTTCAATGTCGGTTAAAAGCATCAGCCGGCTTGCGCCCAAAGCGGAGGCGATAACGCCCGCCGCCGTATCAGCATTGATGTTATAACCATGGCCATCTTTATCGGCGCTGATAGGCGAAATAACGGGGATGAAGCCCGCCTCTGCATGAGCCAAAGTTTTAATAAGTGATACATCTGTTGTAACCGGCTGTCCGGTAAAGCCCAAATCCGCATTTACGGCTTTGGCGGTTATCATGCCCGCGTCTCGGCCTGAAATGCCGACGGCTTGGCCGCCCGCCACATTGAGCGCACTCACAATTGACTTATTGATCGCGCCGGAGAGCACCATTTCTGCGACGCCGACTGTTTCCATATCGGAGACGCGCAGGCCGTCCTTGAACTTTGTTTTGATCTGCAGGCGTTCTAACATTGTGCCAATTTGCGGACCGCCGCCATGCACAACGACCGGACGTAGTCCGCATTGCCGCAGCAGCACAATGTCTCTCGCAAATTCGGCTGTCAGTTCGGGGCTACCCATTGCATGCCCGCCAAATTTGACGACAATCCACCGGCCTGAGTGCCGTTGGATGAAGGGGAGCGCTTCTGACAAGACTTTTGCGCTCGTCCAGCCTGATTCGTTTTTCCGGCGTTCCATAGGCGCCTTATACCCCAGCAGGCGGCAGCGCCAAGGTCGCGATTTCAGCTCTCAAATCATCAAGCCCTGTTTTCTTTTCGGAAGATGTGACCATGAGTTCCGGATGGGCGGCGGGTCGTTTGACGATCGTTCTTGATGTCCGCCGCATGACTTTGTCCAACTCGGCCCGCTTGATTTTATCTATCTTCGTGAGAACGAGTTGATAGGTAACGGCGGCGTCATCCAGCATTTCCATGAGCTCAATATCGGAAGGTTTTATCCCATGGCGGCTGTCAATCAGTAAGAAAACACGCCGTAGCCCCGCTCGTCCGCGTAGGAACATTCGTGTCAATTTTGTCCAATTTGCGATATCGACTTTTGAGGCGCGAGCGTAACCATATCCCGGCAGATCAACGAGGTTCAGTCGGTCATCGACATTAAAGTAATTCAGTTCGCGTGTCCTGCCTGGAGTATTAGAGGCACGGGCAAGACCTTTGCGGTTCGTTAGCGCATTGATCAGAGAGGATTTCCCCACATTTGACCGTCCGGCAAAACATATCTCAGGCCTGTCCGGTGAGGGGAGTTGCTCCAAATTTACGACGGAGAGCATGAATGTCACATCACGCGCAAACAAAAGGCGGCCCTCTTCGATCTGAACGCTCGTAAATTCCGGCGTTGTCGCAAGTGGCGCTTTTTCCTCAACAGTCATTTTTTCGGCTTGGGCTTTTTTGTCTTTTTTACCGCATTTGGTTTGACCTCTAGGGCTTGTCCCTCAACGAGAGGTTCAGGGCGCCTGAAAATTTTCCGAAAGAACTTGTCGACGGATGTATCGACACCATTTTTTCTGGTGATGTGATATTGCTGCGCGAAGGATAGAATGTTGCTCCAGACCCAATAGATCAATAATCCAGCGGGGAAACCTGCGAGGATAAACATAAATATCCAGGGCATCCATTTGAAGACTTTGGCTTGAATTTGGGCCTGCTCGCTCCCGCCCATCGAAGGTGTTGGGTGCAATGTGTACATCAGGCTCATCGTTAAGCCATAGAGGATAGCGAGAGGTCCGATCGTGAGCAGAGACGGTAACCACTCGGGCGTTCCAGACCACGGGAAAACACCAAAGCCATTTATGATCGACAGGGGATCACGCGCTGAGAGATCTTGGATGTAGCCCAAGAAACCCTCGTGACGCAGGTCGATGTTGATAAACACCGCTTTATAGAGTGCGAAGAAGACAAAAATTGTCGGAATGATGGGTAAGCAGCCCGCCATTGGATTGGCGCCTTCTTTCTTGTAAAGCGCCATCATCTCTTGCTGAAGCTTCATCCGATCATCTTTATATCGCTCTTGCAGCTTCTTCATCATGGGCTGCACTTTTTTCATTTTCGCCTGTGATGCATATTGCTTTGAATAAAGCGGATACATCAGGATCTTGATGATCAGCGTCAGCGCTAAGATGCCTAGGCCGAGGCTGCCGAGCTTATCCCCGAGCCAAGACAATGAGCGACTGATCGGCTTGACGAGGATTTTCATCTTCCCCCAGCCGATGGCATTCGTCAGGTCGCTTATGCCAGCCGCCTCATAAGCATTCAGCATGTCATAATCTTTTGGAGCCGCCATCATATATCCGACGGACTCAATGGTTGCGCCCGGCGTTATGGTGACAGAGGTCGTGGTATAGGATGTCTCATACACTTCGGCATTATTGATGAATTTGAAATCATAATCCGCTTCGATCAGTGTGCCTTGAGGCGCGACGGCAGCCTGAAGCCAGTATTTATCGGTCAATCCGACCCAGCCGCCAGCTCCGGTCACGGAATAGCCGCCTTTTTTCTTCAATTTTTTATATTTCTGCTCGTGATATTTTCCGTCTACGACAGAAATAGGACCCTCTTGGATGATGAAAAAATTGGTTAGATCGTCAGGCAGTCCAACTTGCCGGGCGACGCCTTTGCGCTCAATGCTTGTTTCCGTCGAGCCTGTGTTCGTGAGTTTATCGGACAGTGTGATGAGATATTTGTCGTCGACGCTCAATTCACGTTGTATTCGAATGGCTCCTACTTGTTTTTCCAACAACACAGGCGATGATGGCGTGATGACGTCTCCCGCTGTGATTGTCCATTCGGATGTTGTTCCTGAGCCGCCGTCTAATGCGGTCCAGTTATCAGCAATGTAAGCTGCGCGCGCTCCGCCTTCAGGATTGAGGAGTTGAACGAGGCCATCTTCGGCGTCCAAAGTCGCATTATAGTTTTTAAGGGCCAAATCATCAACGCGCGAACCGGTCGTCAAAAAGGACCCTGTCAAAGACGGCGTATCGATCCTTATTCGTGTTGCCTCGCCCTGCGCAATAAGCTCCTCGCGTGTTTTTGGCGCTTCTACGGGCCGCGTGCCGCGGGCCTCTTGCTCTTCCGCTATGGCTCGGTCCATTTCAGCTTGCGCATCCAACCGAGCCCGTTGGGTCGTTGGGCCCTCAATAAAGGTAAAATAGAGCATCACGACGATGGCCGAGAGTATCATGGCCCAGATTAGATTTTTCTGTTCATTCATGCCGATTAGCTCTTGGAATTCTGGTTATGAGGCCCTTTGCCGCCGGAGGCCCTCTGCGAGAGGCTTATGAGGGCTTTACGCGTGTCGTCAAGCAGGTCCGTCCATTTGCGTGCAGTCGTAGACGCCCGGGCGATTAGGACATAGTCATGTCCGGGGAGGCCTAATTCGGGTAATAAGTGTCGTGCGGCGGCTCTTAAACGACGTTTAGCTCGGTTCCGCGTGACGGCATTGCCGATTTTCTTAGTCGCCGTAAAGCCCATTCCAATCCCAGACCGGACCGCATTTTTGCGCATTTGAACAACAACACCGCCTTTTGCGGAATAAAATCCATCTCGCACAAATAAAAACTCGGAGCGTTTCTTCAACACTCCGAGTTTAATATTCATGTTCTGATTGGCGGCATTCACCGCTCAATAGCGCCGTTGGCCTGACTATGCGGAGAGGCGTTTGCGGCCTTTGGCACGCCGGCGCGCCAAGATTGCGCGGCCGTTTTTGGTTGCCATGCGCGCACGGAAACCGTGACGGCGGGCGCGAACGAGGTTTGAAGGTTGAAATGTACGTTTCATCGTATGTCTCTTTGTCGGTTCAGTCTGGAAATTGGTGGAGTCCAGATCGGCATGTATCTCAAGCGCCGCGACCTACGCGCGCGAGCTTTAACTGTCAAGACATGGCGACAGAAAGCTGTTACACGTAACGCTCAACGAAAACGCACAGAAACGTGACGCTATGTGAGCCAAGCGTTGAATGACCTTTTACCATTCATCCCCTATCAGACTGCCAGTTCAACGAGATAAGCGCGTGACAGGCGCTTTCACTTAAGGAAATAAAAGAATGCGCCATTTATTCATAACCGCCGCCGCGCTCGCAATGCCAACACTTGCTTTTGCTGGGGCAGATTGCGGAGATACTGTCACCAAAACGGCGGAGGCTGTTTTAACCATTCAAACGCCGGAGCAGTTTAATGCACCGACAATTGGCACGGAATTGCAAGAGACCGCTCAGCAAGCCGCGCCGGCCCCAGTTGAAATAGCGCCGCAAGTTGAAATAGCGCCGCAAGCTGTTCAACTCGCCCAAGTTCAACCGAGCAGCGCGGCGACCTACGGCAGCGTAAACACGCCGCCCGAGGTGGCTGCCTATTCAGATTTATTACAAAAACGTATCTCGCGCGGAGAAGGGGGGCTCAACCTCTTTGACTATGCCGGAGCGCATGCGAGCGGAGAGTTGAAAACGATTACGGCCTATACGGATTATCTGGCGCGTCAAAATCCCGACTCTATGAACCAAGCAGATCAACTCGCTTTTTGGGCTAATCTTTATAATGCGCTCACTCTAAAGGTCGTTTTGGAGAATTACCCTGTGTCATCTATTCGCAAGATCAAGTCTGGTGCATTTAAACCTGGTCCTTGGGATCGTGATGCCGTCACCATCAATGGTGAGGTTTTGACTTTGAACGATATTGAGCATGGGATCATGCGCAAGAAATATCCGAACCCGGCGATGGTGCATTACATGGTAAATTGCGCCTCCATCGGATGTCCAAATCTCAGTGAGAAAATTTGGGTTGGCGCGACATTGGATGCTGACCGAGAGCAAGCTGCTCGCGATTTCATTAATTCCCCGCGCGGCGTCGCCATTGATGGCAAGGATTTAGAAGTCTCTTCCATTTATAACTGGTTCAAAGAAGATTTTGGTGGCTCTAAATCTAATACGATAGAGCATTTGCGGGAATTTGCCGGACCGGCCCTTCAGGCGGCATTAGAGGCTGGCGCAAAGATCGACGGCTATGACTATAATTGGGATTTGAACGAGTAGTTCAATCGCCGCAAAAAAACAAAATAAAGAACACTAATTATGACCGATACACAGACAACGACCGCCGAGTCTAAACCGATCTGGATCAAGCTCTGGCCGATTTATATTATCCTTGCGGGCCTCGCCTTTGCGATATCCCAAGGATGGCATACCCAACTCAGCCCGTCTGCTTTGGGCGAGAACGCGGCCTATCTCAATACGCTTGTCCAAGAGAACTTCCTCCTGGTTCTGCTCGCCTTCATCGGTATTTATATCGCGGCAACCGTCTTCATGGTGCCCGCTAGTGCTTTGACAATCGGTGGCGGATTTTTATTCGGCCTATCCGTCGGAGCGCCCGCCACAATTGTCGGCGCAACGATTGGAGCTTGTATATTATTTACGGCCGCCAAATCGTCTATCGGCGCGACCCTAAAAGATATTGCCGGACCCTTTGTTGGCAAGATGGAAGCTGGATTTAACGAAAGTCCGCTGTCCTACCTGTTTACCCTTCGGTTAATTCCTGTCGTCCCCTTCGCGGTGGCTAACATTGCGCCTGCTGTTTTAGGTGCGAAGTTTCGTGATTATTTCATTTCGACCCTACTTGGTATTATTCCCGGAACAGTCGCCTATACTTGGATTGGAGCTGGCCTCAGAGGAACATTGCTTGATGCCTCCGCAAAAGGTGAAAATATTGATGTTGGAAGCCTTGTTGCGGCGGCTGCAACGAACCTTGGTCCTGCCTTTTTCGCGCTAGCGTTTGTGGCATTGATCCCAGCAATTTATAAGAAATTTTTCAAAAAATCGACGCCAGGAATTGAAACGGCCTAGCCGACACAGATTTGCATCGATTTGATGGCGCGCCCATAATTTCGGGCGGGCCCGTGCCTATGCCTATCTTTGGGCGCGTCCCCCTAGCTAATAAGAGAGAATCCCCCATGACGACCACGAAAACTGAATATGACGTCGATCTTTGCATTATCGGCGCGGGCTCTGCCGGCCTGTCTATGGCCGCCGGCGCAGCCATGCTCGATCGCAAAGTCCTTTTATTTGAAGGCGCGGAAATGGGCGGCGATTGCCTGAACCATGGTTGTGTTCCATCTAAAGCTATTCTTAAAGCTGGTAAAATAGCGCACGCTCACCGGTCCGGAGAAGGGTTTGGTATCAAGCCGCAAGAGCCAGAGGTCGATTGGGACGCTGTCAAGGCACATATCTCGGACGTCATCGCCACAATCGCGCCGCATGATTCTGTCGAAAGATTTGAAGGCCTCGGCGCGACTGTCATCACCGAATATGCCCAATTTGCCGACCCAAATACGGTGGAGTCCGATACAACCCGCGTTCGCGCGAAGCGCTTCGTTATCTCCGTCGGCAGCCGCGCCTCTGCGCCGCCAATTCCGGGGCTGGATAAAATCGATTATGCGACCAATGAGAACATTTTTAGTTTGGATGAGTTTCCGTCGCATTTGATTATTTTTGGTGCCGGGCCGATTGGCCTCGAAATGGGCCAAACTTTTCGCCGTCTTGGTGCCGAAGTGACCATTCTTGATATCGCAAAGCCCTTGGGACGAAATGAGCCCGAACATGCTCAAGTTTTGGTTGACGCGCTATCCGGCGAAGGCATCACATTCCGCGTGCCGGCCACGACAAAGGAAGTACGTAAAACTAAATCCGGCGTTGAAGTTGAATTGGATGATGGCGCCCTTATCAAAGGCTCTCACGTGCTTGTGGCGGCGGGCCGCGCGCCAGCTGTTCAAGGCCTAAACTTGGAAGCAGCAGGAATTAAATACGACAGGCGCGGTATAGACGTTGACGACAATTTGCGGACGTCAAACAAGAAAGTCTACGCTGCCGGTGATGTTGCAAAAAATATGGGCGGGTTGACTCATATTGCCGGTTTCCACGCAGGTCAGCTTTTCAAGAATTTTTTCATACTACCCCAAGGCCTCAATAAAGGATTTTCCACAGCGAAAACGAACCGCATGCCAGCGGCCGTTTATACCGAACCTGAGCTGGCGAATATTGGCCTCTCTGAAGTTGAAGCGCACGAAAAATATGGAGACGTTGTTCAAGTTGCGAAATTCGAGTTTGACGGCAATGATCGCGGCATAGCGGAACGCTCAACCAAAGGCGGGGTGAAGATAATTGTCGGCAAAAAAGGTAAAATTCTCGGCGGGTCTATCGTGGGCGCTTATGCTGGCGAGATGATCCATATGCTCTCTGTTGCGATGACAGGTAATATGAAAGTATCGGAATTGGCGCAGATTATCTCACCTTATCCAACCCGGTCCGAGGCCGTTAAACGCGCGTGTTCTAGTCTCTACACTGAGACCCTATTTGGGCCGAAGTCAAAAATCCGTAAGACAGCCTCTTTTTGGGCGAAGTTTCAATAAAGTTGTGCTGGGCATTTGTGCCTATACGTCTTAGAAACTGAGCATGATCGACGGGTTCATATCGCGGCGGCTTTCCTCAAAGCTGCTCTTGCTCACGATTGGATTCGTGATGCTGGCCGAGATGTTGCTGTTTATTCCCTCTGCTGCGATTCATCGTCAAGATTGGCTGCAGGAGCGTGCTCAACAAGCAGGTTTATTAGCCTTAGCTTTGACCGGAGTGCCGGATTACGAAGCCTCAGGGACGCTGACTGATCAATTTATTTCAGACACTGATGTGCTGCTGATGGCTGCGAAACGTAATGGTATGACCGAGCTCATACTTGGCGAACCACCAGCAGAGGTTGGGGATATGTTAATCATTGATTTGCGGGACATGCCAAGATTCCCATCTTTGTTTGCGCCGTTCCAGGATATTGTCTCAAATGAAAATCAAGTCTTGCGTGTCATAGCCGCAAGTCCCGTGGATGGGCAAGATGCGCTGGAACTTCTCATTCCCAGGACCAAGTTACGGGACACGATATTAGAGTTCATGAAAAACATATTCTGGTTATCGCTTTTTATTGCGATTGTGACGGGCGCTCTAATTTATGGGGCGATGTCAGCCATGATTATCAGGCCCGTTCAACAACTCGCGGAAGATATGACGGCGTTCCGAGAAGATCCCGCACGCCGCCGTCAAATACGGTCTCGGTCAAATCGTAGAGATGAGATTGGCCAGCTGCAACGTGAGTTTACCGATGTGAAACAATCTTTGCGCGCTGCCTTTCATCAACGCGAAAGATTGGCGGGGCTCGGCTTGGCCGTCGCGAAAATCAACCATGATCTCCGTAATGTTCTCTCCTCCGCGCTTTTAATATCTGACCGCCTCTCCATGAATGCAGAGACAAAAATATCTGACATGGGCGAGCGCCTGACCCGCACCGTGGAGCGCGGTATCAGTTTAACAGAAGATGTCTTGTCCTATTCGCGGGCAGAGACGGCTGACCCGCAAATTCAAGATACTCGCATTGCCTTCATCATTGGCGAAGCCGCAGCAGATGTGATCGGCCAGTTTCCGGGAACGAAATTTAGAAATACCGTTCCAACCGAGCTTATGGTGCGCACCGATCCGGATCATGCCTACCGGATTTTTCATAACCTGTTTCGTAATGCGGCGCAGGCCATGATAGAGTCTGAATCCTCGCAGCAACGCCTTTTGGTCGGCGCAGAAGGCCAGGACGGCCTCGCGGAGCTTCGTATCTCCGATACCGGACCGGGCCTGCCCGAGCGCGCGAGGGATAATCTTTTCCAAGCGTTTTCAGGTGCGCATGCTCATAGTTCCAATTCAAATTCCACGGGCCTCGGTTTGTCTATCTCAAAAGAGCTGGCCAAAGCGCAGGGCGGGGATTTAAATTTAATGTCATCAGATGAAACCGGGACGCGGTTTATTTTGACCCTGCCGCTTTCCCAAAAGAAATAAGCCTTGCGGGTCTCAATGCGGCCCTATGGCTTTTCGGCGGTCCCCTCTCGCCGGGGGTCAGCCCCGCCAATTAGGCTGCCGTCCGCTTGGCGGTAAATAATATGCAGGCCGGACGTCTCTCCGCCGGAGCGCCGGACCTTATGGCCCAAGCCTTCCAGCGCCGACACGATGTCCTCGGCCAACCCAAACTCCTTTGCGCCCGCACCCCGGTCCAGCTCATCGGTCTCGGCGTCTCGAAGATTTTGCGCCTCCATCCGCAGCGTCCCATTTCGCGCGATCACATTGGGCAGCTCAATCGCCTCTTGCGGGGATAGATCCCAATCCAAAATTCCGACGATAGTTTTGGCGGTATAGGCGATGATCGAATTTCCGCCGGGGGATCCGGTTGTGAAGAGAAACTCACCATCGCGGTCAAAAACGATAGCGGGGCTCATCGAGCTACGCGGACGTTTTCGGGGGGCCACGCGGTTCGCAATTAAAACACCGTCACTATCTTTTTCATAAGCAGAAAAATCGGTGAGTTCATTATTGAGCAAAAATCCGCGCACCATACGCTGGCTGCCGAAAGGCCCTTCAATGGTCGTTGTCATTGACACAGTTAGCCCGTCCTTATCGACGATGGTGAAATGTGAGGTGCCAGGCGTATCAGGCGTAGCGTCTTGGCCCTGCAGAAATCCAGCGGGGTCACCCGCTTTGACATCGGCAATCACGGCGTTTGGCCGAATTAAATCCGCGCGAGACTTCAGATAGGCTTTATCTAGCATTGCGGCGACAGGCACCTCGACAAAGTTTGTATCCGCGACATATTTATCCCGGTCCGCATAGGCGAGAAAGCTGGCCTCGGCGAAGAGGTGCCAGCCTTCGGCGCTATTCCCCGCTGCGCTCATGTCGAAATTTTCCAATGTGCCGAGAATGGATTGCACCGCAATGCCGCCGCTGGCGGGCGGCTGCGCGCCGCAGACCGTATGTGCGCGGTAAGGCGTGCAGAGCGCTTCGGTTTTGCGCGGCTGATATGCGGCCATATCGGCAAGTGTCAATGTGCCCGGAAAGGGCTCGGCGGCGACCTTGGCGATGATGTCTCTAGCGATATCGCCCTCCAGGAGCGCGCGGGGATTTTCGGCGATTGCACGCAGCGTATCCGCATAGGGTTGATTGTCGCGCAGAAATCCTTCGGGGAGGGGCTCGCCGTCATCTGTGAAGAAATAGGCGCGGGCCTCTGGATCATTTTTCAAAATATAAGGCGCCATGCGGGTCACCATTCCGGCCATGCGCGGGCTTACGCGAAAACCTTCCTCCGCGAGTTTTATCGACCCCGCCAACTGCGCGCCCCAATCCAGGTTTCCGTAATCCTGATGCGCCATATGGAGCATCACAATCGCGCCGGGCGTGCCGGTGGCTTGGCCGGACCCTGTGCGCTGGAAGTAACTGCGGGGCCTGCCCGTCTCGGCGTCGAGAAACATCTCCGCCGCTGCGCCCGACGGAGCTTCTTCGCGGCCGTCATAAGCCCAGACCTTCGCCGCCTTCGGGTCATAGACCACCATAAACGCGCCGCCGCCCAATCCCGAAGATTGCGGCTCGACGAGGCCCAGCGTGGCTTGCACTGCAATGGCCGCGTCCACCGCCGAGCCGCCGTCGCGCAGAACTTTCAATCCGGCCTGCGTCGCCAGCGGATTGGCCGCCGCAACCATGCCCGTTTTCGGCGCAGGCGTGGCCGCAATTTTCGGCGCCGCGCTATCATCGGCGGCAGGCGGCGACTCGACGCCTTTACAGCCAGCCAGAAGGATTGCGGTCGTGAGAAAAAGATATTTCATCCACCGCGTTTAGGGGAGGGAACGCGGCGGGGCAATATCGCGTTGAGGCCGCTTTGCCCTTAGGCGGGTTTATTATCACGCTCCTCATTTCGCTTACAAATGGCCGAAAAGCGGGCGTCGAGATCTTTACGGATTTTCGCCAGCTCGACCTTATTTTTCGCGTCTAATTTTTCTACCGTAGTGCGGTGCAAGACGGCGGCTTCCATTTTGGCCTCATCTTCCAACATGAGATAGGCGGATAATCCATTGAACGCTTCTTCCATGTCCAATGTTTCGCTGGAAAGCGCCTCCAGCAAATTTGGAATGCGGTCTTCCTTTAAGGCTATGAAGACCGCCCGCAGGATGGTCTGCCCCGTCTCGTAGAAATACCAACTATCGCGGGAGAGCTTGCGCAGCTTATTTTTTGGGCCAAAGCCGGGGCGGTATTTCGCCACCGCCCAATGCGGACAGGCGATGCGCTCAAATTCAAGATGGAGCAGCGCTTGATCGGATTCGTCTAATTCCGGCATATCCTCATAGGACACAATCTCTCGCCCGAATTGATTGAGTTTCGCCTCGGAATCGCGCTCGACTTCGGCGACGGCCCGCGCCTTGGCGGCATCAATCTTAAGGCGCTCTTTCGCGGCGGCGAGCTGAACTTTCTGCATGGCGGTGAGGGGTGCGTCTGGACGTTTACGTGTCATAGGATGGCTTTCTATAATTTTTAGTTTTGTCATCCTCGGGTAGGTGTTTGCCTGCAAACACAGAACCCGAGGGTCCATTTCGAAAGGTCACGATGGATCCTCGGGTCGGTGCCCGAGGATGACGGAGTGGGAAGAGAAGGGAGCAAGCGTCATCGCAAACTGCCTATGTTGAAACTATGGTTTCAACTTGGGAAACAGCGGACCGAAAACTTTGCCCTAATTCAGGACTGCCTGCGTGGGTCACCATGCGATGGAGACCAAAAGTGAAAATGTTTTACGCAAAGAAACCCACGCAGCGATGCGTTACAATTGGCGGCCTTACTGAATTGCGAGGGTTTCACCCCGTCAGGCACGCGCCAATCGGCCCCGAGACCCCCGCGTTACCAAAGGTCCCTAGACACACCGCCTTTATCACCAGCCAGCCAACGATCGCTTGCCCGTCCCGTGTGATAAAGAACCCATTCAATATGCGGGTAAAAGGGGGAAGCGGGGATTATGTTTTTTGAGTTTTTTATAAGCGGTTGGAATGATTGGGGATTTTGGTGGTCTGCTGTCCGCTGAAACGTGGATTAATCGCAATAACCATATGATTTGCCGTCATCCCGAGACCTTTTAATTCGTCATTACCGGACCTGTTCCGGCAATCCATGGTGCAATTCCTGCATCTATAGTCACGGGTCCTGCTCAATTCCGACAGTCCGTAAAAAACGAGACTCCGCACCAGCCAAACCCTCAGCCCCATGTATTGCAAGGTATGAGCCCAAGGACAGTGAAACTGTCCGACGCGATTGGCCTTGCAATGACGGAAAGATACGGCGGCGTGCGTGCCTACCCACGCTGAAACTCACCCGTCTCGGGATGCAGAGGCAGTCACTCGGGATTGCTTTCCTCAATCAAATTAATCTTCCACTGACGCGGCCAGCCTTTGATTGTTTTCTCCCGGGCAATGGCATCGACAATCAAATCATAATCATCAAACCAGACCAACCGCGTCACATCATGTTTGGCCGTGAAACATTGCGGGTCCGTTTTACTTTGGTGCTGATGCAACCGCGCAGGTAAATCAGACGTCACCCAGCAATAAAGCGTCCCGCCCTTATAGGACGCCAAAAGATAAACATAACCTCGCCTCATAATGGAAGCGTAAGCTCCATGGATTGCAAGATATGAGCCTAAGGACAGTGAAACTGTCTGACGCGATTGGTCTTGCAATGACGCGGGGAGGGGGCGGTGCGCGGCGGGAGGTTCATTTAGCGGCGCGCCTCTCCGCGCCATCAACTTAAACGTCGTCACTCCAAGACCACCAAAATCCGTTATTCGAAACCATCAGTCCCGTCATCCTAAGACTTCCAAACCCGTCACCCCAAGACTTGTTCTTGGGATCCATGGTGATGATTTTTAGCCAAGAACAATTCGATACTGTTGCTTTGACTACCTCATGAGAATGCAGTTAAGACCTTTGTCTACGTTTATCACGAAATTTTCGTCGCAGTTTGCGACGCCGTCTTGCCAATTTTTCTTTTAGTGAAGTTTTCTGTGTATTTTGAAGAAGTGAAAATTCCCGAACCTCTTGAGGACGATCCCTTTAGGTTTAGGGCTGGTACGACTGAATGGAACGCATGCATAGGAATTCAAGGCGATGAGCATTCTTATGTGTTTGGTTTTCTAAAAGCATCTGTGACGCTCGTGAATGACGTTATAATGAATAAAAAATATGGTGACCGCGACACAGTCGTCTGGCCCGCACTGTATTCCGTGAGGCATGGTATAGAGTTAGGTTTAAAACAATTGCATGATGATCTATCCGACGCAGGCGTGATTAATAGAATATTTGTAAGAAACCACAGTTTGAATGAGTTTATAAACTCACTGACAAAAAAAACACTTGGCGATAAAGAGCTGGATTACCTTTTCACAAAATTGAAAATATTTGTAGACTCGATTTCTAACTTAGATTCCGACGGCCAAACACTTCGCTATTTCAAAAAAATTGACGGCGCTTTAAACCTTCAGAATGAGTCAATAATAAATCTCCACGTTATCTCAATTTGTGCGGAGACAATTCTAAAGATATTTGACCGTTTATATTATAGGTTGGGATACTTCTTAGAAGAAAGGAGAACAGGGGCGTTTACGAAATATGTATCGCGAAGAGACATAAATCAAATTGCTTTACAACTTCCCGATAGAAAGTCTTGGGGCGGAAATACCTTCGCAAAAGCGAAAGCTAAAATAATGATCGAATTTGATATAAGTTCAAAGCAGTTTGGATTGGCGTTACAAGAAATTGAAAAAAGCAGATATTTAGCTCAAAATGTAGGAATCTTCTCTGATCTTAAATCGCTGAGTGATGCTAAGGTTGAATGGATAGTAAGAGCCGTTGTAAACAAAAATAACAAGTATTTTGCCGAGAGTAAATCTGCAGATGAAAAAGGAGAGAGAAGTTTTTCTTTTTCATTAGCGCTCCGGTCCGATACCTTGGATAGTGATATCCTGAGCGAGATGAGTATTGAAGAGTTAGCTGACTTGAAGACAGTCTTTTATATTGGAAGAGACAATTCTTTCGGAGAGTATTACGAGTCAGAATACGAATCCCACTTGTCAGTATTAAGTTATAAAAAAGATTCTTCTGAAGGTCTATTAGGAGAGACTGGGTTCTTAAGTAAAACAAACTTAGCGCACGGCCTTATTAAAGGCTTAGGCCAAGTAGGGCGAAAAGATTTAGCTGAAAAAATGGGCGCGCTTCGGTCAGAGCTTCGTCAGTACTAAACAGATTTCCTTCACTAAACTACCCCCTAAGTGCCTCAAAACCCCCTCAAGGTCGGTTCCGCCCGTGCTTGTCATGGCTGCCGACCCATTCGTCTGACACCACCGCCGACGCCAGCGATATCTCCCCCGCTAGAACTGCGCCGGCGATTATCTCTATGAGTTTTTCGACTTTGCCGCTGCCGTAGCAGTCCATCATCTCCAGTGCTTCGCGCTGTGAGCCGAGGCCTGTGCCGCCGCCGTAAGTTGCGACGATGAGGGACGGGATGGTGATGGACCAATAGAGGTCATTATTCGGGAGCAGTTCCGTATAGGTGATGCCCGTGATGGCTTCGGTGACATTGGCTTCGTCCTGCCCCGTGGCGATAAAGATGGAGGCGACGCCGTTGCCGGGGTGGACGCAATTATTACTCGCCCCGACGAGCAGCGCGCCCGTGGTCGAGACTTGGCGCGCGCGGTACATGTCGCGCGTATCGGCGCGGGTCATTTGCTTCATAATATCATGGGGCAGCACGGCTTCGGCAATCACCCGCGCGCCGCGCGCATGGAGGCTGTTGATGGCGGAGTGTTTCTTC
>CALDTL010000025.1 GCA_937923965.1 uncultured Caulobacterales bacterium | reverse complement strand
CCGCACAACGCAGGTCCCGCCCGGCAGGCTTTCTTCTGCCACACCAACTCGCTTCCCGAGCTGGGCCGCCAAACGCCCAGCGCGGACGCCGCCAGAGCCCGCACCAATGACGAAAAGGTCAAAATCATATTTGGACATGGGAATTCTTTCTCTGAACTTTCTACTGTCAACACGCTAGGGTTCAACAGACGGTCAGTGGGCCTTAAACATCACGACTGGCTTTGACTACTCAGATAATCGTGAACTGAGAGTTGGAGACTGAGATCATGCGGCGCTAATCGCGCGATAATTCAATAACACGGGCATGGTCAGCCTCTCCTACAACTAAAACATCTGCGAGATCGATGAAGAGGCCGTGCTCCATCACGCCCGGAATTTGGCTAAGTGCGAGGGCCGTATCCGCAGGATTTGGGATAACCTTGCACTTGCTGTCCAAGATATAATTTCCGCCATCCGTCACGAGCGGCCCCGACCCATCTTTCATTTGGCGCAGAACCGTCTGGGCCTCCTCGCAACCGGTTGCCTTTAGCGCATCAAAAACCTGCTCCGCCGTCAAAGCCATGCCGAAGGGATCTACCTCAATCGGCAGGGGAAAACGTCCGAGCGTGTCCACGGTTTTGGAGTTATCAATAATAACAACCATACGATCACTCGCATGGGCAATGATTTTCTCGCGGAGTAAACACGCGCCGCCGCCCTTAATCAGATTGAAAGCGGGATCCACTTCATCCGCGCCGTCAATTGTCAAATTAATACGGTCCACTTTGTCGGGCTCGACGAGCGGAACGCCGGCCTCTACCGCGCACTCCGCCGTGCGTTGGGAGGTCGGCACGCCGGACACTTTCAACCCGCCCGCAACCCGCTCGCCCAAGCGGTCAATAAAGATCTCGGCCGTGGAGCCGGACCCGAGCCCAAGCACCATCCCGTCTTCGACAAAATCCAAAGCCGCCATGGCTGCATTTTCTTTTACAACGCTCATGTCTTTTTGGCTTTCAATTTTTGCTGCACCGCGCGGAACCGCGCGCCCCAACCTTCCTTATTCACCTGTTTCGAACGGGCTAGAGCCAGCGCATCATCGGGAACATCATTGGTGACCACGCCGCCCGAGCCAAGAAACGCCCCTGTGCCAATCGTCACGGGCGCCACGAGCGAACTATTTGAGCCGACAAAAGCGCCGTCCTTAATGGTCGTTTTGTGTTTGTTGTAGCCGTCATAATTACAGGTAATTGTGCCGGCGCCGACATTCACATCAGCGCCTAATTCTGCGTCACCAACATAGGATAAGTGATTGATTTTACTGCCTTTACCGACAATCGCCTTTTTCGTCTCGACGAAATTTCCGATCTTCGTATCCTCGGCTAATATTGTCCCGGGACGTAAACGGGCAAAGGGGCCTATATTCGCATTTTCCCCAATTTCTGCGCCTTCTATATGTGAAAAAGCGTGGATGGCCGCGCCGCGCCGAACTGTGACGCCCGGACCGAAAACGACATTTGCATCGACGGCGACATCTGGCTCCAACACTGTGTCATAGGAAAAGAATACCGTTTCAGGATGTTTCAAACTCACGCCAGATTTCATTGCGGCGTCGCGCATGACAGTCTGAAATGCAGCCTCGGCAGACGCCAAATCCCTACGGTCATTCACGCCAAGGACCTCCGCCTCTGACGCATTTACAACTGTAGCTTTCTTCCCGTCGCCGCGAAGGATTTCCACGATATCAGTGAGATAATACTCGCCCTTGATATTATCATTGGTCACGCGGTCACACGCGGAAAACAGATCTGCGGCCGAAGCGGCGATAACGCCCGAGTTACACAGCGTAATTTTCAGCTGCTCTGCGCTGCATTCTTTTGCCTCGACGATGGCATGTAAATCCGCGCCTGATTTTACCAAACGACCATAAGCGGCAGGATCATCGGCCTCAAACCCCAAAACCGCCATAGAATGGGTTTCAAACGCCTCGAAAACGCGGTCCAAGGTCGGACCCGAAATGAGCGGCGTATCGGCGTAGAGAACAACGACATGACCCTCAAACCCCGCGAGAGCCTCTTTCGCGCATTGCACCGCATGGCCTGTGCCTAATTGCGGCTCCTGAACGGCGATATCCAGCCCTTGCGCTTCGGCAGCGGCCCGAACATCGGCATTCCCGTCTCCAACAACGCAGACAATTTTCTCGACGCCCGCGCCGCGTGCCAAGGCTGTAACCCACTCAATCATGGGACGTCCGCCAACGGGATGCAGCACTTTGGAGCGCACGGATTTCATACGGGTGCTTTTACCCGCCGCGAGAATGATTGCGGCCCTTCTGGTTGTCATATTGCACAGCCTCTTTAAGAATCCTATTTCGCCCTAGCGCATCATTTAGCGCACCGCACGGAAGAATCGAACCGCAAATGAAAAAAGTCACATCACATAGATCATTGGGGCAAAGACTGTCGGGCCTCAGCATTTGTTTTGATCTAGACGGCACACTCGTCGATACCGCCCCCGATCTTGTCCGCGTCACAAGCGAGATCATTGCCAAACGCGGGCATGGCCCTGTCAATTACCGCACAGCCCGCAATGCGGTTGGTTATGGGTCACGGCGTATGCTGACTGACGCCTTAGACAATGTCGGCGACGCAGCATCGGACCAGGATGTTGACCAAATGCAGGCCGAATTTCTTGATCGTTACGCGGAATCGATAGATGATCTTTCCCGGCCCTTCCCACAGGTTGAGGAGACACTCGGCACCCTAATAAAATTGGGCGCAGAGCTGTCAGTCTGTACAAATAAACCGGGATGGCTTGCACGGCCTCTTATGAAAAAACTGAGCCTAGACCGCTATTTCGTTCGGATTGTCGGCGGGGATGAGCCGAAGCAAAAAAAACCCGCTGCCGCACATATTTTCGAAGCCGCGGGCCATCGAGACAACACCCGAATCGTTATGGTCGGAGACAGCTGGCCCGATGTGCGAGCCGCCCATAACGCAAATGTCTTTTCTATTCTGATGCGCTATGGATATACGCCCATACCCCAAATACGACTAAGGGCCGGAACACGATTATCGCATTTCCGCGATATCGTGCCGACCCTTTGCAAGCGCTACGAATAGCGGTCGCTATAAGCAATAAGTTCAGCCGAAATTCTCTGTCGATTTGACAGGAACGCCATTGACCAACGTGGAGCGCACATCTGTGCGAGCCGATCGCATGGAGGCCAAGAAGCCGCCTTGGACGAGATTTACGCGAACTTCATGTCCACGCTCAGCCCAATAGGCTTCGATTTGTTCTTTCAAACGCTCTGCGCCTTCGCGCGTGCAATAATCACCTTTCATAAGGTCCTCTATTAATTATGCGGTACGTATGTCCCTATCGGCACCGCGGATTTCCATAATCCCTTAAACTCTAGATAAGAACTACCCGACGGCTTTCCAGCGAAAATCATCGGATTTTGTATAAAATTTCGTAACCTTTGCGGAGACTGCGTTTTACATGTGGTTCTGTGTTGACGTCTTAGGGCGAATTGAGGCGCCCATAGGGGAAGTTTCCCGAAGTGAAAAGTGAAAAGTTTGTCAACGCATCGATTTCGCTAGCATATTGTCGTTTCGTAACGATTCCTCAAGGTCACACCCGACTGACTTCGTCTTAGCGGTTAAACTTGAGCCCGAGATACGCCCTGCGAGCGAATCATCAACCCGAGGATTAACCTGCCGGATCGCTCATGGCTTCCATATTCGCATCTGCCTGCCGGATCGCGGCCTCAAGGCGCTCCTCAGCAGTTTGCAGATTTTTCTTGGGGTCTTGATAAAAGGCCGTCAGTTTCATGATATTAAGGAAGGATTTATTCAAAACGCGGCCTGCCAGTTTCATCGGGCGATCAAAATCAAACAAGAGAATCACCCGTTCTTCATCCGTATCATTCCAGACTTCATGTTCATAAGTATCATCAAACACGAAAATTTCGCCCTCTTTCCAAGGCGTGATCGTGTCATCGACGCGAATCCGGCATTTCTCGCGGTCTTTGGGGATAATAAGCCCGAGATGGGATCTCAATATCCCCTTGGTCACACCCTTATGGGCGGGGATGTGATAACCTGGCGCCAAAATTGAAAACATCGCCGTTTGTAAATTGGGCACGCCTTCCAAAATTTTAGCAGTTTTCGGCGCAAGCGCCGCATTTTTCTCCAGACGTTGTCCAAACCCAAATAGAACAAAGGTCTTCCAGTTATTCTCGGTCGAGAGACGATATTGGTCTGGCGAAACTTCGTGGAATGTCGGGATCGCATCGCGGAACTTTAGGACCTCGCGCGCTTCAGCCTGAATGACTTCCCAATTTTCTGTGAAGGCGTTGAGAAAATTAAAATGCTCGTTCGAGAGTTTCGGTGTATCTGGAACTTTCGATTGCCGGCTTTGAAATGCGGCAATTTTTCGCACGAGCTTTTTGCCATTGCGCTTCACAAAGGCACGCCTCGGGTTGGTCAGATGTTTAGGTTTTTCAACGGGAGTGGACATAACGCGGGCGCTTTACCCCTGCGCGCGCTCTTCGTCCACCATGTAATCCCGCGTGATCGGCAGAGCGTTCACATCCTTGGTCAGCTGAATTTGGAAATTCATATGTTTACCAAGCGCAAAGGAGAGCTCCGAAATGGCCAAATAAAACTCCCACATGCGGTAAAATTCATCACCCATCATGTCGATAATTTTGTCTTTATTGGCCTCGCAGCGCTTCGACCACTCCGCCAGCGTATACCCATAATGCAGCCGCAAGAGTTCGCAATCCGTGACCCAGAGACCGGCTTTCTCAATTTCGGCAAATGTCTCTGAAAGCGCGGGCGAATATCCGCCCGGGAAAATATATTTGCGTATCCAAGCCCCCGTTGTGCTCGGCCCGCCTTTGCGGCCGATAGAATGGACCAAGGCTACACCGTCTTCCGTTAAAAGCTCGCGTATCCCGTTGAAATATTCAGCAAAATGCCCAATCCCGACATGTTCGAACATGCCCACGGATACAATCCGGTCAAAAGGACCCTCTACATCGCGGTAATCCTGCAGGCGAATGTCGACTTTATCTTCCAGACCTAAATCTTTGACGCGCTGAACGGCCAGTTCATGTTGCTGCGTCGACAAAGTCACCCCGACGACATTTACGTCATGTTCTTTCGCGAGATGAATAGCCATGCCGCCCCAGCCGCAGCCAATATCTAGCACGCGCTGCCCGGATTTTAAGGCGAGCTTGGCCGCAATATGCCGCTTTTTGGCAAGCTGAGCCTCTTCAAGTGTTACGTCGCGAGACGGCCAATAAGCGCAGCTATACTGCATATCGGCGTCCAAGAAGAGCCGGTAAAGTTCATTGGAAATATCATAATGCGCTTTGACATTCTCAGAGCTGGCCGCCCGTGGATTACGTTGATGCCAGCGCCGGAGCCTTTTTTGCCACGCTTTGACTTTGGAGCGGATGGGACCTTTACGGAGACCGTCCCTGTTATGGGCGAAGACGTTCAGGAAATCATAGATCGTGCAATCGACCATTTCCAATCGCCCATCCATATAGGCCTCGCCCGCCACAAGCTCGGGATTTTTCACAAGCTCCAGCGGGAGTTTTGGATCATTGATACGAACAGACGCAGACGGCTCTCCGCCCGGACCATAGGTCTTTGAGCTTCCGTCCGGAAGCTGGATGGTCAGTGCGCCGTTTGACACAAACCGTGTCATGACTTTTTCGAGGAGTGAGTTACCGATAGACATATCGACGATTTGGCCTGAAATGCCCGTCGTCTCAAGTCACGATTTAAGGATTTTAAATGACGGCGAAACGTTTTCTGGCGGTTTCCGAATCGCCAAAGAGCGACCGGCAGATTTCATAATCCTCCGGCGTGTCCAATTCCGACCAGTCCGCGCCTTTGATATTAATTGTATCGATATGCACGCCGGATTGCGCCAAACCGTGAATCGCCGACAAAAACCAGCTCTTCGTGCCGTCTGATGTCTTCATCAGGCGCTTGAGCTCTTTGCGGAACGTCTTAGGACCGGAGTTCATAAAGCGTAACATGCCAATAGACTCTCCGTCCGTTTCGGCCAACGGCAGGGTCTTCCCAATCGCTGTCAGTTGCGAGCCGTCCAAAGTCACTTTCATATCGTCACCGTCATAATACCCCTTTTGGTCAATCGTGACTGCGATATTCTTTGCGGGCGCGCCCAACACTGTTTGGAGAAGCTCTGGCGAGAACAAGGTGTCGCCATTGATAAGCAGGAAGTCTTGGCGCATGAATTTGCGCGCCATCCAGCAAGACGCCAGGTTATCCGCGACTTGGAAAAAAGGATTATAGAGCGTTTTCACCCGCGGGCCACCTCGCCGCATTTTAATTTCATTTTTGACCAAATGGCTGTTGAAACCTGTGATAACCGTCGCGGTCTCAACGCCATGCGCAGCCAACGTGTCGAGCTGCATGCCCAAGACGGTTGTATTGCCAATCGGCAAGAGACATTTCGGCAAATCTGTTGTTAGCGGCAAAAGGCGGGACCCTCGGCCGGCAGCTAAAATAATGGCGTGCATGTAAGCCCTCAAAGTGTTTTCGGCTTATACCGACCAGTTTACAGTTTCAAAACCGTAAATTTCAGCCGCTTTAAGCAGTTTTTTGTCCCCATTGACGGAAACGCCTTTGTCCGCATACTGCATTACGGGCAGGTCAGAGTAACTATCTGAATACATAGTGATATGAACGGATGTGCGTTGAAAATCATCTAATGTTTCCAAACATTTCCGAAGCCTTTCGAGTTTTCCCGCGCCGTAGCAGTTCTCTGAGCCGAAATGACGGGCACATATCTGATTGTCGCCATCGCCGCTCCACGCGAGTTTTGTCGACAAAACCGTCTCTATTCCGAGACGTTGTGCGATGGCTTCGACGACTAAATCTGCACCAGCGGAGGCTACTATGATGCGATCTCCTGCGGCGCGATGCGCCTCGATCTGCCGCACCGCCCCCGGACGTAATCCAGTCTGAACTTCTTCATCTGCGAATTTATCTGCTAAAGACTGCAACTCTGCTTTGCTTTTCCCGCTGAGGCTCTGCCGCAACATAGCGCGCTTCACGGAAATACGCTCTTGCGCTCCGGCCTTGTAAATCAACTGCCCGACCCCCGCCCGCGCCCACATCGCGAGCATTTTATCAGGCCTCCCTTTCAGGGCTTGCGACACGAACCGCCCCCATGTCCCGCGGCTCGTGATCGTCTCGTCCAAATCGAAAACAGCGATGCGTTGCATGGGCCTAAGCGTCCATCCAGCTAACAATCGGGCGTTTGGCGATAAACCCGGCCAAGAGCGTCAGGACATTCGCCGCGATACAAACCCAAGTCCAAACGGCAATCAGAATAAAGGCCCAATATCCCGCGGCCGCCCATAGGACCGTGAGCATA
>CALDTL010000024.1 GCA_937923965.1 uncultured Caulobacterales bacterium | reverse complement strand
AGCGGGCGTTTACTGACGACGTGTTTATTCTCACCATAATGATGATTACCCAAAGGATTATCGCCATGTTGTTCTGGGGTGCCGCCGTGGCCGCCAAAGAAGATGTGGATGTAACCAGCATTATCAATAATCATCGATGGTTTACCGTGATTATCTATTTTTCGGCTCGGGTCTTTGCCCATTATGCTGACGCCAGCTTTGAACGGACCAGTCCATTCCTCAGTGTCGTGGTTATAGGCCGCAACATAGGGGTCCTCTAACGCGCCCTGATAGCTAACATAAGTAATACCATCTTTGTGAATCCCGGCGGGATGTTGAATAATAGCAACCGCATTCCCAAAGCCATTCTCGGCAAAATGATCCACTTTTTTTGCCTCGGCCGATTTTTGTGCTGGGGCGACTTTCTGTGAAGATTGCACGTTGGGAATATCGCTAGGGGTCGAACATGCAGCCAATAGGGCGCTTAAGGCTACGCCAAAGGTTAATGCGAGTTTTTTCATGATATTAGGTTCCTTCTGCCCGGGCTTTAATCTCATCCTGCTTAATCAGATCTAGACGGCTCACTTTTCTTGAAAGCAGGCTCAAAGGCCCCGGCGATTGCAAGCGAGGTTTCCACAACACTGAAGCTCTCGTCTTATTGATTAAAGCCAGGACTCGTATCTTTCGCTTGATTGTTAGAGTCCCAGTCTATAACCCAATAATAACGCAGAAATAATCATTATCAAGCATAAATGCGCATTCATAATTTGAGAGAGAAATAATCAATGCGGGACGGTGTGATTGCAAAAAGTAAAGTCGTCTTTCAGGCTGTAATTTCAGCGGCGCTCTTAGGGTGCTCGTCTCCCGAAATTATAGACGACGGCTCAACCTCACTTGAAGCATTACAAATTGAATTTTTAGCTCCGCCTAATAGCTCGCGCCCGCGGACGTGGTTCCACGTGATGAGTGGTAACATGACCAAAGCGGGCATTACCAAGGATCTGGAATCTATAGAGTCCGTGGGAATTGGGGGTGTATTACTCTTTAATGTCACGCAGGGTATTCCAATAGGGCCTGTAAAGTTCAACTCCGAGGAACATCTAGAGCTTGTCGCGCATATGGCGTCTGAAGCAGAAAGATTTGGCTTATCTTTTGGAGTCCATAATTGCGATGGTTGGACGTCATCGGGCGGCCCTTGGATTTCGCCTGAAATCTCAATGAAAAAAGTGGTATGGTCAGAAACAGCTGCGAGCGGCGGCGGTGTTGTAGATATTATTCTTCCGCAGCCAGATAAGCTTGAAAACTATTACGAAGATATCGCGACCATTGCCTATCCGCGTCTTCCAAGCGAAAAAGAGATGGTCGATAATCGCCCTAAAGTCACATCGTCCCAATCTGATCTAGATATAGATCTAATTACTGACGGTTCTGTCATCGGGACAACACGATTGGAGGCAACCCAAGACAAACCGGCTTTTATCGATTTTGAGTATACCAAGCCATTTTCGCTTCAGTCGATCAGATTTCGTTTTATGAATGCACGCCGGGCGAATACGCTTCTATTATCATCTGATGACGGCATAAGTTATACGCCAGTGCAAAATCTTGCCTTACGGCGTCCCGCGAAAAATGACTGGGGAAATGATGAGGCATTAACCGCGCCAGTAACCGCGCGTTACTTCCGTTTGCAAACAGAGGTGCCGTTGGATGTCCAAGAGGTTGAACTATCTTCTGTCGCTTCGATCGGAAATTTTTGGGGGCGTACTGGGTCCGCAAAAACAGTTTATAGTGACTTGCCGTCTATCGGTTTAGCGCCAGCAGCGTCGGTCATCGATTCAACCTCGGTCATTGATTTGTCCAGCAGCTTGCAGGCGAGCGGACGGCTTAGGGCGCAGTTACCCGAAGGTGAGTGGACCATTATGCGCTTTGGCCAGACGTCCACAGGTGCAAAAAACTTACCCGCATCTGAGGAAGGTGTTGGCCTCGAAGTTGATAAGTTTAGCCGCCCAGCTCTGAAAATCCACTATGATGCGTATATGGGTAAAGTTGTTCAAGCCGTGAAAGATGTCGCGCCCAACGCGCATCAATACACAGAAATTGACAGCTATGAAGTGGCAGCGCAAAATTGGACGACAGGCTATGACGCGATTTTTAAGGAAGAAAAAGGTTACAGTCTTATTCCATTCCTGCCTCTCTTTGCGGGTCGATTTGTAGATAGTCCTGAGGTTGCCGAGCGTGTCACATGGGATCTGCGCGATCTATCTAATGATTTGATGAGAGAAAACTACTACGGGTATTTTACCGAGCTTGCGAATGCTGATGGCTTACAGGTTTACATTGAGCCTTATGGTGACGGGCCATTTAATGAGCTTGATGCTGGTAGCAAAGCTGACATTCCTATGGGTGAGTTTTGGGTCAATCATTTCGGAAATAGGGTCAACGTGGCCGTGTCATCATCGGCTCTCTATGGAAAACCTATTGTCTCCGCTGAGGCTTTTACGGATATCTGGAACACGAATTGGAAGCTCCACCCCGCTTACGTCAAGACGCTTGGGGATACGAATTGGGCGCTGGGTGTGAATGAATTTATGTTCCACCGTTTTGCCCATCAAGCCAATACACATGTGAAGCCCGGTATGACAATGAACCGCTGGGGAAGCCATTTCGATCGGACGCAAACTTGGTGGGATGGTGCAGGGGCAGAGTGGTTTTCATATTTGGCTCGCGGTCAACATATCTTGCGCCAAGGTATTCCGGTGAATGACGCGCTTCTGTTTGTTGGCGATGGTTCGCCGAGCATATGTCCAGATAAGGAAGTAACGGAGAGCGTTCCGTTCTCCATTAATTTCATTTGCTTAAATTCGGATGTTTTAAAAAATCGGCTCAAGGCCAGAGATGGTGTATTTAGCCTGCCCGAGGGCGGCGCTCATAAATTTATTATTCTAGAAAATAGTGACACTCTGACACAAAGCTCTCTCGACGCGCTTGATGAATTATCAAAAGAATCAGGCGGGATAATAATCGGAAACCCTCCGGCAGAGCTTGCCGGATTTGAGGCGAGCTTGGATGAACGTGAGGCTTTCGCAAAACAAGTTAACGAGATTTGGGCGCGTGATCGAGTGGTTCCGCTTGCGGACATCGAAGCCACTAGCTGGCAGAGTTTTTTGAAATCCATCAATTATAAGCCTGATTTTGAGATTGTAGGACAGGCTGAGGCTTTATTCGCCCATAGGGAATTGGGTGTACACGATATTTATTTTGTTCACAATCCGGGGAAAGACGCTCAGAAGTTGACGGCAAAGTTCAGAGTAACCGGAAAAGAGATTTCGCTTTGGGATGCGATGGACGGCTCCGTTGACGGTGTAGAGTCTTACTCCGTCATGGGCGACCATACGGTGATCGATTTAACGTTAGGGCCCCGAGAGTCCGTTTTCGTAATGTTTGACGGGGATGACCCTGTTCAGGATACGCAAATAGAAAAGCCGTTTACCGTTACGTCCAAAGTCGAAGTTAAGGGGCCTTGGACTGTGAGTTTTGATCCTGATTATGGCGCCGATAAAACTATAAAGTTGGACCGATTGATAGATTGGGCGGATGATGATGATTTTGATATCAAACATTATTCCGGCCCCGCGCTCTATAAGGCTGAATTTGATGTCACAGAGGATTTGTTAAAATCGAGCGATAAACTCATGCTTGATTTGGGAGATGTGCAAATTGCAGCGACGGTAAGCGTAAATGGGGTGGAGCAGGGCACAAGCTGGCTTGCGCCACACCAAATAGATATTTCAAAATCCCTCAAGCCGGGACAAAATTCCATATCGATTTCTGTCGTGAATTTATGGGTGAATAGGCTAATCGGTGATGCGTCATTATCTGATGTTGATGGATTTGAGCCGGCCAAGTGGACGACTCTAACACAAACGCCGCCCAAGGAAAAAATGCCAGCCTGGTATAGTGAAAACAGGCCGCCCAATCTGGGAGAAAGGGTGACATTCACGACAGCTGACTTCTATACACAAGAAGATGAGCTATTACCCTCAGGGCTCATTGGACCTGTTCATATCATTGGGTCGGTGAAAGAGTAGGCCTAAGAAAATTCAGAGCGCCTTTCTTATATAACGTTAGGCTATATCACTTTGTTTAATATGATCCATATCGTCAAAGACTTGGTTTTCACCGCCCATTGACCAGATAAACGTATAGGCTGATGTGCCCGCGCCGCAATGCATAGACCAGATTGGGGAGAGCGCGACTTCGCCCGATTTAAGGATCATGGGCTTCATATTATCTGCCTCTCCCATGAAGTGAAAAACTCGTGCATCGTCATCCAATAAGTCAAAATACATGTAAAACTCAGACCGACGTTTATGCGTGTGGGGCGGGAAAGTATTCCAAACATTGCCAGATTCGAGCATCGTGAAACCCATGACAATCTGACAGGTTTTGACAATATCCGGGTGAATAGGTTGGAAAATAACCCGTTTATTACTGGTTTCGCTGGCGCCCAGTTTGACGACATTGGCATCAGATTTTTTGATATGCTGCGTTTCGTAACGCATGTGTGCGGGGTAACTCACGAAGTAAAACTTGGCAGGGGTTGTCCCATTATCACTTGAAAATTTGATACCTTTTGAGCCGCGCCCAATATATAGGCTGTCCAAATTAGACATGTCGTAAACAACACCGTCGACTTCTATTTTACCCGCGCCGCCAATATTTATAACGCCAACTTCTCGTCGTTGGGCAAAGTAGTCGCTCGCGAGGTCCTTATGTGTCGGGATTTCCAAAGCCTTGGTCACAGGCACAGCTGACCCGATTACGCCGCGATCAATATCAGAGTAAACGAGGGGGACTGCGTCTTCACCCCAAAGCGAGTCAATCACGAACGTATCGCGCAATTCCTTATTGGTCATAGTTTTGTATCGGACGATGTCCGCAGAATAACGAATTTCCATTATGAACCCTTGTTGTTATTCAGAGCAGTTGACGCTCAAGACTTGGAGGTGAGGCTTTCAACTATATACGGACTCGATTTTAATGACGCAATAACAATCAAAATAAATCAGTATTGCTCATTTGATTTTAGAGGTATAAGGTCGAGCTAGCGACGCTATATTGAAGAGAAAAGTGTCGAGCCTGCAGTGCGAAGTTCACTGACTTTGGGATGCGATGCTCGGAAGCTGTTAGATAGGGATCAAAGTGCAGAATGTATTGAAAAAATTTAAGGTTTCTTTGCGCGTTACGGGCGTCTTGGCCTTAGGGTTGTTGTCTTCATGTGCATCGATTGACCAAGCAGGCCAAATGGCCACTACGGGTTTGGCGAGTGTAGACCTTCGTGTGTCTGATGTGCTCGTATCCGATCCGATATTTACCCCTAGAACCTCTGTAAACGTTCCAGAAAATCACAAGGTCGGCGACAAAATTTTTCCTTATGAAGGTATCGGGTGGGAAAATGAAATTGTGGGTTACAGATTATATCTAGATGAGCGGTCGGTTACGGATATTTTCGGAAAGAAAACACCTGGCATAGCGTTAGATAAAGTCGATTATCGTAATGATTACCACTCCATGGCGGATTGGGGTATGGATGTCATGAAAGTTGGGCCAAGTATGGGCGTTGGAGGGCTCGGGTTATATCGCGGAGATAGTCTTGAAAGGTTTGGACCCGATGCAGCCGTGTCGGCCAGGGTTTTGAAAGAGCGGGGTGACAGCGCATCCTTTAAAGTCATGCACGGTAATGTTCCATTGGGTGATGGCCGTATGGGGCAAGTCGACGCGACTTACTCAATAGAAAGTGGGAGTCCTCTGACATGGGTAAAAGTAGAGTCCTTAATGCCGAATGCGACCTTGGCGTCTGGACTTGTTAATTATGAGGGGAATCAGCGTTTCCGCAACAGTAACACCGTTAAGAAGGGCGAATGGCGTTATATCGCAACATGGGGTGATAAGCAGAGTGAAGCGAAAGATGGCCTAGGAGCCGTGCTTTTCTACCGAGATGGTGATGCCAGGCTCATGCCAAGTGTGAACGATACTTATCCTATTCGTTTTAATACGCCGAGCCCGACATATGCTTTTGCAGGTGTGTGGGAGCAGGGACCAATGGGTATTTCGGATAAAGAGAGTTTCATGGCTTGGGTGGATGATCAGCAACGTAAATTAAACAAATGACACTGATTTCACGGCGACGTTTTACGACCGGAGCGAGTGCAGGCCTTGGCCTAGGCCTCGTTGGGTGCTCAGCGAAAATCACGTCAGGCACACGGCTAAAACTCGCCCATACGTTAAATGGTGATCACCCAGTACACAAAGCTATGGTTTTTATGGGAGAAACATTAACGGAGCTTTCGAGCGGCGCTATGGGTGTTGATGTCTACCCAAATGGCCAGCTCGGGAGTGAGCGGCAATTGATTGAGCTTTTGCAAATCGGCGCATTGGCGATGACCAAAGTTTCAACCATTTCAATGGAAGGCTTCTCGCCCAAGATGAAGCTTTTCTCTATTCCCTATCTTTTCCAAGATAGCGCTCATTTTTGGCGGGTCCTGAATAGTGATATCGGAAGTTCTCTTTTAAACACCTTGCGCGATGTTCGCCTTCAGGGGCTCGGCTATTACGATGCTGGGAGCCGCAGTTTTTACATGACAGACGCCCCCGTACGCACGCCTGCTGATCTTGTGTCCAAGAAAGTACGCGTGCTGCCAAGTCGTACGTCCATTGAGATGGTCGAAGCCTTAGGCGGCGCAGCGACACCAATTTCCTGGGGCGAGCTTTATACCGCTTTGCAGCAGGGCATTGTGGATGGTGCAGAAAATAATCCGCCTTCTTACTATTTGTCTAAGCATTTTGAGACCGCTAAATATTACACGCTGGATGAACATACCTCAGTGCCTGACCTCGTTATCATGTCTCGGCGCGTTTATGACGGATTGACAGAAAATGAGCGGGGCTGGGTTCGCGAAGCCATGGCGAAATCTGTTACCTACCAGCGTGAACTTTGGGCTGAGGCTGAAGCTGAGGCGCTTTCAGAGGTCGCCAAAGCTGGTGTTGAAATTATTTATCCTGATAAACAACCTTTTCGCGATGCCGTTGCGCCGATGAAGGCCCGCTTTGCAGAGACAGAGTTAGGTCCGCTCATCAAGCAGGTGGAAGCGCTGGAGTCGCGCGCATGAAGTTTATAATTACGCCCTTAGATGTGTTTCTGCGCTGGGCTTTGGTCGCCTTGGCGGTCGTTATGGTCATCACTGTGACGTGGCAAGTGCTGTCGCGCTATGCGCTACGCGCGCCGAGTTCTCTGACCGAAGAGATTGCGAGGTTCCAATTGATTTGGTTGGGGCTTCTTGGCGCGGTTTATACCTTTAGGAACCGCATGCATGTAGGAATTGATATTTTTGTTAGCCCGCTGACAGGTAAAAAACGCTTGGCGGCAGAGCTCGTGGCTTTGGTTTCTGTGTTGGTCTTCGCGGGATTAATATTAATATATGGCGGCGGGCGATTAGTTCAGCTCACCCATGAGCTTGATCAAAAATCGGCGGCGCTGGGGGTTCGAATGTCCTATGTTTATTCGATCATCCCCATAAGCGGAATTTTAATGTCTTTATATGCGCTTCATTATGTGGGCGATGTTATTTTTAAGGGAGAGATCCATAAACCCAGCGGAAATGACCCAAAGAATATAAGCAGCCAATTAAACGAGGACATGTAGCATGTTAATCTCAATCCTCGTTCTTCTCGGAATTTTCTTTATTTTGGTCATGATGGGCGTGTCCATTGCGGTCAGTATTGCTCTGGCCTCTGTGTCGACTCTCATGCTCAGCATGCCTTTCGATCCTGCAATGACCACCATGGCACAAAGACTCGCTGGCGGGCTGGACAGTTTTACGCTGCTCGCTATCCCATTTTTTGTCATATCGGGCTATTTGATGGGACGAGGGGGGATCGCAAAGCGGTTGATTGAAGCGGCCAAGGCTTTGGTTGGAACACTTCCAGGGGGATTGGCGCTCGTGAATACGCTGTCCTGCATGCTATTTGGATCTATCTCAGGCTCCGCTGTCGCAGCCACCTCCGCTATCGGCACTTTCATGATTCCGACGATGGAAAAAGAAGGGTATGATAAAAACTTTAGTACGGCCGTAACAGTGACGGGCTCAATTCTCGGCCTGCTTATTCCGCCCAGCAATGTTCTAATTGTTTATGCTGTCGCTGCCGGAAGTGTCTCTATCGCGGCGCTCTTCATGGCAGGTTATGTGCCGGGTATTCTCGCAGGCCTGGCGCTTATGATTGTTGCGGCGGGCTACGCAAAAAAAGAAGGCTATCCGCTTTCCGATCGTATTCTGATGCGTGCTGCAGCCAAGAAATTGTTACAAGCTGGCCCGAGCATTTTGATGCTTGTGATTGTTGTTGGCGGAATTATCGCGGGTATTTTCACGGCCACAGAGGCGAGCGCGATTGCGGTTATTTACGCATTAGTGCTGTCATTTATTTACCGCGAAATTAGCATCAACGATCTACCAGAGATATTGCTCAAATCCATTGAAACAACGGCAATGGTCTTATTATTGATTGGTGTGTCAACGGGTATGGCGTGGGTTTTGGCGTATGAGAATATACCGCAAGCCATCAGCGACGGTCTGTTAATGATTAGTGATAACCCTATCATTATTCTGCTTTTGATTAACGTGATTCTGCTGATTGTCGGAGCCTTCCTTGATATTACGCCCGCTATATTGATTTTCACACCAATTTTCCTACCGGTGGTGATGGAATTAGGAATGTCGCCATTGCATTTCGGCATTATGCTCGTTCTCAATCTGTCCATTGGACTTTGCACACCACCCGTCGGTAGCGTGCTATTCGTTGGGTGCGCTGTCGCAGGGACGACCATTCAAAAGCTCATTAGGCCGTTGGTCATGCTTTATGCGGCCCTTATTGTCGCGCTTCTTCTTGTCACCTATGTTCCATTTCTCAGCGAAGGCTTGCCGCGTGCGGTTGGCCTCATTCAATAAGGCGTCCCAATGTCAGAAAGTATTTCTTTTAATTTGTCTGGAAAAACAGCCATTGTTACAGGCGCTAGCCGAGGCATTGGTCAGGCCATTGCAATCGGACTGGCGGAAGCCGGGGCCGATATCATTGCGATTGCCTCACGCGCATCAAATGCCGCGGATACTGTTGCCAAAATTGAGTCTCTTGGACGAAAAGCGCTGGCCGTCGGCTGTGATCAATCATCTCCAGATGCGATAAGTGAAGCCGTCAAGCAGTCCTATAGTCTAAACGGGACTGTCGAGATCCTCGTGAATAATGCTGGGACAATTCGAAGGAGCCCCGCTCGAGAATATTCCGATGAAGATTGGAGCGCGGTTATTGATATAAATTTGACGGGCGTATTTCAGTTTTGCCGTGCTGTTGGCGGTAAGATGATAGATCAAGGACATGGTAAGATAATTAACATTGCCTCTCTCTTGAGTTTTCAGGGCGGGATTACCGTTCCTGCCTATGCTGCAAGTAAAGGCGGCGTTTCGCAATTAACGAAAGCCCTCGCCAATGAGTGGGCAAATTTAGGCGTTCAGGTTAATGCAATCGCGCCCGGTTATATTGCAACAGATAACACGGCCGCCCTGCGGGCGAATCCTGAGCGCAATACATCTATATTAGCGAGAATACCTGCTGGGCGCTGGGGTAACGCTTCTGACATTGCTGGCGCTGCTGTATTCCTGTCCTCTCCAGCATCTAATTACGTCAATGGTCATGTGTTGACTGTTGATGGTGGATGGATGGCTCGCTAGCCGCTGATTAGTTTATATCCTCATCACGCGTCATGTTATTTACCTCACGGCCATACATTATCTCAATATTTTTCTAATTCCTGTATGGCGCTATCGTCAATTAAAGGAGCGGCTAAAGCAGCAGATTCGGCTTCTAATAAAGCGCGCGCTTCTGTTAATTCCAGAGCATCTACTCTTGGGAGATTATGAAGTAACATCGTTTTTCGATCCAGGACATATGCACCCTCTCGAACTTTGAGTTCAAGACGACCTTGAGCTTGCAGCATAATTCTGGCCTCGCGAATGGAGGCGCGGCTCACACCAAAATTTCAGCTAAATCCTTCTCACTTGGTAGTCGGCTACCTGATGGAAAAACATTTGAATCGATGAGCTCACCAATTTTTGCGGCAATCTTTTGATATGAACCTGTGCTTCTAATATCTCACTATACTTACTATTGTCCGGCTTCGATCATCTCGGCCGCAGTCAGTAGGAAGCCGCCAACGCCGTAAAGCTGCGAGTCGAATTTGTCGGTTCCCTGGGGGTCTTTGCCAATTTGCTGAACCCAGCCAACCATGCCGTCTTCTTTTACACCAGCCTTCATAGCGCTCCATCCCAAATCGCGCGCAGCAACATATTTTTCACCGTCTAAGATGCCCTGATTAATGCCCCAAGCAATGCCGAAAGTAAAAAAGGCTGTTCCGCTCATTTCCGGATTTGGAAATAGGGCCGCATCATCAAGCGATGTTGGCCAGTAACCGTCTTCGCGCTGACGGGAAATTAAGGCGTCGGTCATGGATTTGTAAAGCTCAACATAGCCGGCGCGGCTCGGATTGTCGGCCGGCAGTTCTTCGATCAGACGCGCAAGCCCAGCATAGACCCAACCATTACCGCGGCTCCACATGACTTTGCCGCCGTTTTTCGTTTTTCTGTCAAAATACCGGCTGTCGCGGAAAAAGAGGCCCGTTTCATCATCATATAAATACTCAATCGTTGCGTCTGTTTCTTTCACGGCGTAGTCGCGGTATTTGGGGTCGCCTGTGACGTTACTGATGGCGGCCCATGCAGGCGGCGCCATAAAGAGGGCGTCGGCCCAGCACCACCGCACCTGGCATGTGCCCTCTACGCCGACCTGACCGTCTTTCGGCTCTACGAATTCCAAAGAGCTGTCATAGTTTTTGGCGATAATCGCATCAAGAATATCTGTGGTCGGCTTTAACAGCTCAACGTCTGCGCCGCGCTCGATCGCGCCTGCGTAGATTGTGCCCATGATTTGATCATCACCGTGCCAATAGCGGTGACCCATCTCAAATCCGTTTTCATGAGATTCGTTAAGCAGCAAATCGAGCCATTCCTGATTGCCGGTCTTTTCCGCAAAACGTTCCAAACCAATATAAAACGCGCCTTTAACCCAGCCGCGATTATAGGAGCTTTGTGGTATTCTGCCCGGAAGGTATGATAGATCATTAATTGTATTTAACTGCCATTCTGCGGCGGCTTTCCCGTAACTTTTAGCATCAGTCATAACGGGCAGCCGGTCTTCTGCTGTTGCCGTTGTTGTAGCCGCCGTCTGCGTCGTGTTATTGCTACACCCAACCAAGGCAAAACCAACACAGGATGCCAAGAGGAATTTTTTCAAAGAGATATACATAGCCGTTTTTCCTATTTCTGTGGTATGCGGTGAACGCGTAATGTGGATGCAGGCGGAATATCCACCCGAGCTTGATCGCGGTTGGGCTGTAATGCCTCCCAACTGAGGTAATATTCTGAAGATTTAGACGTTTGATCTTCCATCAAGGGGATAGCACGAAACGGAATGTCATTATCCTTATCAAAGGCCGTCACACTTTCTGGGAAGGTCGGTACGATTTTACCCTCGGAGATAACGGATAGATCGTCGGGATCGAGTGTCCATTCCCATCTTTCGCCTCTCAATAGGGCAGATACAACGATATTGCCGTCCGCGTTAATAAAGGCTGGTTCATTATTCAACAGGGGTAAATCTAATGCGCCGCTCTTATCTAGATCAACATATAGGTCATCCCAATTTGAGACTTGCCGGATGTTCCATGCGTTGTTCTCATTTCTCGCAATAAAGACCTGAGTTAGCTTATCTTCGTTGTATTTCTGATAAGTCACAAGCACGCGGTTTTGACTGTCAAAGCCGATGGGGTGGCGTCCATTTAAAAGCCCGCCATGTTCGGGTATCGGATCAATGACTTCGCCTGTCTCTAAAATAATTGGTAAGGCAATCGGTTTTCCGTCCGAGCTTTCCCAATACACTAAATCGCGACTGCGGGCATAGGACAGGTCATGGTTGGATGAGGCTATGGGTGTTTCTCGCCAAGTAAATGTCATATGCGCATATCCATCGGGGCCCAAAATAGGACCTAGAGGGTACACGCCGCGGACATCCTCACCTGACAATAGCACAGAGTCATGAAGTCGACTCCATGCACCCTTATTTGAATCCCAACGATTATAAAACCAACGCCCATCCCCGGAAGAGCCGTCTCTATATTTGAATATAAGGTCACCGTTAGGGTCTTTGAAGAACTCTGGGTAAGTCATACGTTGTTCGACGCCTGGCTCTACCATCACATCCACCTGTTCTAAGGTGCGAGGATCATAGGGGCTTGTAGATCGAAAATAGACTAATTTATTGGCGTGTAAGTTTCCACTCAGATGGATATGACCCTTTTTATCAAAGGCGACTTCGACGCGATTATGCGCATCCCACCCTAACCAACTCGGCACTTTGTGATAGCTCCAAGGCGCGCCGTTCACATCTCGCATTTTCCGTACTGCAACACTCATCTGTCGATTGGCATCGTAATAGGCAATCATTTGATGGTCATCTTGTTCTACGAAATCGAAAAATACGCGCTGTCCTGCCCAAACGTGATCAATGGCTTCGGATAAGGGGCGTTCGACATTGGTTTCTTGTGCTGACATTGCCGGTGTATTTGCAGGTTCATTTACAGAGGCCGATTGGCGTGGTTCAGAGGCTGCTGAACAGGCCGTTAAGGTAAGGCATAGTCCGGCTAAAACGAATGGTTTTATCACTTTCTTCATGGCTTAGTCCGCCAACCGTTCGTCAAACATAGTTTCAAATTCATTTGCGATGTCCGGATAGTCAGCCGCGAGGTTATTGCTTTCAGACTTATCCAAAATGATATTGTAGAGTTCTATTTCTGCGTCCTCGCGCAGGCGAACAATTTTCCAGTCACCGCGCCGTGCGGCTTGTTTAACTGTCCCCACAACGCCCGAATTGGGGTCGCCAAGTTGTTGGGCAAACTCCCAATAGAGCACGCGCTCAGCCAATTCAGCCTCAGGATTAATCAAAAGCGGCAATACAGATGTACCATTCGGATTTAGTCCGGTCATGGCCGTTTTCGGGGCATCTGCCAAATCGGCGAGCGTCGGCAAGATGTCAGCGAAAGCCATGGGCGTATCGTTCACCCGTCCTTCTTTAATTTTGGCTGGCCAATGCGCAATCATTGGAACATGAATGCCGCCATCATATAGGTCACGTTTTCCTCCGCGATAGGGGGCAGATGCGCGTATTGTAATCGGGTCTGCGCCGCCTTCTTCATGCGGGCCATTATCGGATGTGAAGAAGACAAGTGTATTTTCGGCTACGCCTTTATTTTCTAACGCGGTCATGACCTCGCCAATATAGGCATCTAAGGCCGCGACCATGCCTGCCTGTGTAGCGTTCGGTTCGGCTACCGGCTTGGGATAGTATTCCGCAAACATTGGTTTGTTTTCGGGGTCTGACATGCCCGTATAAAAAGTCTCATCAAACTTACCCGAATAGGGAGCTACGTATTCCTTTGGTGCTGCGAGCTCTGCATGGGGAGAGGTGTAAGACAGGAACATGAAGAACGGATTATTGTCTTCATGAGAGTCAATGTAATCCACAGCGGCGTCGGTAAAGAGTTCCTGCGCATAGGCTTCTTCTGCACCGCCTTTATTAGGACCGATGAATTGCATATCATTGTCGCGGAACATCATAATTGGGAATTGGCGATGCGCTGTGACGTTGTGAAGTAATCCATACCACGTATCAAAACCCATCGTCATAGGGTCGGTTTTACCAAAGGTAGTGCCGATACCATATTTCCCAAATAATGCAGTTTTATAGCCGACATTACCCATCATATGCGCCAGCGTTTTGTCCTGCGGGCGCAGCTTAATTGTATTGGCGTTGGAGTGTAATGCCCCTGTATCTTTACCTGTCATAAGCGAGATACGCGACGGTGAACATACCGTACTTCCGGAGTAAGCCTGGGTGAAGAGTATACCCTCATTGGCAAGCTTATCGATATTCGGCGTCTTGATAATCGGATGCCCAGTCACGCCGAGCTGCCCGTAGCCCATATCGTCTACAAGTATAAAAATGACGTTTGGCGCATCTACGGAGGCAGATATTGCTTCTGCTACGACCGACATGCTTTTGTCTTTGTCAGCGTTCGCTGTGCAGGCGCCAAGCATGAGAAGAGGGAGCGCCAAAGCCGTGCAGGTCAAATGTTTCAAGGTCATCAATAAATCTCTTTTACTTTGTTTATTTGGCGCTTGCCGCTTTGTCTTTGTGGATAAAGACTAGAACAGTCGCCGCGATGAAATAAATAATGGTTGGCCAAATGATAGCCGTCTTGAATTGAGAGCTGCCTGCATCTCCGGCCGCTTTAAATCCAAGATAAAAGCAGACCAGTAAGGCGAGCGTTGCTATCGCCAGAAGGACCATTTCCAAAGGTGGGCGTTTTGTTTTGATCTCTGATGTCAGGTTTTGAATGGCTGTAGCTTCTGCGTTTTTACGTTCAACTTCGGCTCGTTCCATTTGAGTCAAAATTTCCGAATCGGCCGATTTTGCACCCATGAATGAGGAGAGCAGGGGATAGAGAATAAGGGCTACAACCCAGGTTGGGATAAAGAGAAAAAAGATATGGATGCTAAAAACAGACCCCAAGATATAGGCAATAAGCGCAGATAAGATCCAAGTTATAGCCGCAGGCATGTTTATATTATCACCTCGGCCAACGCGCCAATATCGGGTCATACCCATCCGCTTAAAGAGGTAGTGCTCGGCAAAAATGATGGCGCCAATCGGGGCCATAATAACGGCCATGATGCCCAAGAAGCCCAAGAGTTGCGAGAATACAAATGGCGAGCAGGCAATGATAGCCGTGATTACGCCGACCACTAAAGTGACCTTCTCACGCGACCATTTCGGATTGAGTGACTGGAAAGCTAATCCTGCGCGGTAAATGGTCGGGTTAGATGTGGTCCAGCCAGCAATGACGACGGCTAAGATTCCCACGGCGCCTAAAGCTTGGAAGGCGACGCCGCCCGCATCAAGCTGAGGAAGCGGGGTTTTCATGACATAAGCCGCGCCGGCACCCATTATGCCCGCGGCAATCCAGGCGGCAAAATGGCCTATAAACATACCCAATGAAGAGTACCATCCATAGGCCTTGTTCCGCGCAAACCGAAGAATGGTCATGTCGCCTAATCCGCCATGAAACGCCAAGTTCGCCCCCCATGTAAAAGCTATGACGTGCCACATTGTGATATCAGTGCCTTGGTCAACAAAAACACTGGAGCCGAGTAGTGTCATAAGGTCAGATGAGGAGTTGACGCTGTCTAATCCCGGGGTTGCATTTATGAGGGCCGGTAGGGTCGCTAACGCGCCTACGAAAAACATGGCGATCATCCAAGGCGCTGCGACTTCGGCAAATTTGGCAACGAATTTGAAGCCTTTTACCGCGGCAAAGGCCACCACGCCTCCAACAGCCAAAGCTATCAAAATAAACCTCAGGTCAGTTGGGAATAACCCCGTTTGCGGCTCTAAACCAAACAAAATTCTGATCGCGCTGGCTGATACTGTTATCATTGCGCCCGCGAGGATGCAGAAAAGGGCACCGTTAACGACACTATAGATTTTGATGAAATGGGGACCCGCTATTTTCTCCAAATAGGCGTAAAGCGTAAGGCGTGTGTCCGTGGCTATCGGCGCGCAGATTAACGCCCATGTAAGGACCGCCAAGAGGTTACCAAAGACGAGTCCTATAATAACGTCGACAGCGCCCAGGCCAAAAGACACAAACAGAGCGCCAATAACAAACTCTGTGCCGGCGACGTGCTCACCCGCATATGAGGCGGCAAAGTACCGGCCCGACTGCAGTGATGCGGGCGCCACAGGTGTTCTATCAAATTCGCTCATTTCATTCCCTCACTGCCTTCTAGGCTTATTTTTTCACATCGTATCAGCTGTGATTAAATATGCAATAAAATGATTTAATGTGATTGTTGACGCTTACCTGTGATAAAAAACCCGCGGTAAAAGGTAGGGGAACTCTGTCGACGGGTCGATATCTACCTTCATAATGGGGGCCATATACTCTGCCCAGCGTTTGTTCACGTCATTATCCGCCAGATATTTCTGGGTCGCTGCGAGATCGTCTGTTTCGAAGTAACCGAACAAATCTAAACCGTGCTTGAAAATGTTGTAATTTCTGATTCCTGAGGCGATCAGTGCCTCTGTCATCTCTGGCCAAATCTCATCATGACGTTTTAAATATTCGTCTTCGTAACCCGGTCTGACGCCCAATATCCACGCATATGAGGCCATATCTCTCTCCCTTTTGCCGCGTAATCGAGCCACAACTAATAATCATATTTGCGCAAGTGTCTTGGAGTTTTTTGATTCTTTTCGAAAGTTTTGATCATCGACCATTCTGGAGAAAGTAAGGTTAAAAAGGCTAAACTAAGCGGGATAGACTGTTGATTGTAACAAATATGCAACTTTTTGCTAATTTTTTTCCCAAATTCCAAAATATCACTTTACGGCGTTGGGGTTGTGTGAGTAGACAGAATGCGCAAAAATAATCATAATAACGCATAAAGCGTCAAACATTTGATTAAATCTTACGTTTTGATCAAGCGCTAAATTAGAGGGAAAACGCAATGAGCGGCCAATTATTCAATACAGTAAAGTCAACATTATTAGCTTCAGTCGCTGGTACAGCGATGAGTTTATCTGCGACGTCAATCGCGCACGCCCAAACTTCTGAGGAGAGCGCGGAGGTAGATGAAATTGTTGTGACGGGCATTAGGGCCACAACAGAAAATGCGCTTGCGAACAAGCGGAAAGCTGACGTCATTCTCGACGGTATCTCAGCGGATGATTTGGGTAACTTTCCAGATCTGAACTTGGGTGAAGCCTTACAGCGTATTACAGGGGTTCAAATTGACCGTTCTGGGGATCGCCGGGACGCAACGATCAGTGTGCGCGGCCTACCTGGTGCCTTTACGCAGACAACCGTGATGGGACAAAGTATTGCAAGCCCGCGGGGCTTCGTGGACGCTAACCGCTCGGGTAACCCATTTGGCGTTTTTGACAGCCAGATATTCAATGGCGCTGACGTCGAGAAGTCATTCACAGCTGAGTCCTTATCAGGTGGTTTGGCTGCAAATGTAAACTTGAAGCTCAACTCCGCCTTACAGCGGCGCGACGGCGCCGGAGTTGTGCGCGGAAAGCTTGAATACGAAGAATCAACTGAAGCATTTAACCCAGGTGTCTACGGCACCTATGCTAAACATTTTAATGACGGCAAATTCGGAGTTTATGGGACAGCAGCTTACAGTAAGCAGAATTTTCGTCGAGACAGCTTGAATATTACAGAATATCGCAATGATGCTCCAAATCTGTCGTCCGAGTGGGACGGAGGGGCGACCCGTAGTGATCTTTATGTCGGGGATTTCCGTCGATTTACCAACCAAATAGAGGGCGATCGTCTATCCGCTGCTGCCGGGGTTGAGTATGAGGTCAATGACAATTTCAATCTACGTTTGGACGGTATCTATGCCGAACGCGATTTGAACGATGCGACTCAGGATATTGTTCAGGTGCAGCCTCGCCAATCCCGTCCTCAGGTTACGTCGCCGGATGATGGTCGATTAATTGGAAATTTTGACTTCGACGGCAATGGAACGAGCGAAGATGTCTATCTTCATCAATCCATCACATCAGCAGACCCTCAGATTGCATTCGGCAATCGTCGTTTCCCGAGCCGGGAAGAAACATGGGCTATCTATCCTCAAGCAACTTGGGAGACCGAAAACCTTAAGCTGAATGTTATCGGCACAGTTTCTGAAGCCTCAAATTTTGTTATTTTAGACCAGTTTGATGCGCGGATTAACCAGACGGGCTCGGCGACAGAATCGAGGCCCGATAGGATAGATCGCACGAATGGTGTGGTTGCGAACATCAATTCAGGCGGTGACAATTTCGAAGATTTCTCCATTGCTCTGGATATTCCAGAAACCTCACTTGATCTTTCAGGCGGAGGTTGGGCTTTCCAAAGCACAAATGGTATTCAGGTTCGCCGTCTCAATGATGCTGGTGTGGTTAATGTCTTTACGATTGCTGGTTTCGCTCAGGGCGTAGACCGTGAAATGCAAGCGATTGACGGTGACTTGGAATATAACTTCTCCAAAGGACCATTTGTGGGCGTCAAAGTCGGGGGTCGATTTGAAAATGAAACTGCAAGCGCATTTCGTTTCAACAACTCTTTGTTTGGCACCAATGTGGACAGTCTAGACAATAGTATATTTGCTCCGGGCACGGCCGCATCTCAAGGCGCAAGCTTCTTTGGGGGGCGTGTTGACGGGTCAGGAGGCGATGAGTTCCTATCGCTGGATCTGGATAGAGTCAGAGAGTTGCTTCTACCCTTGCAGACGAGCGGTAATGGAGAGACCGTGCCTAGTGATATCATCGTTCCGACTGCTCTTAGGGGCTCAAGGCTCGTTAACCCTAGGCCGGTTCCACTCATCCCCAACCCCTTTACAGATTTTAACCAAGCCACAAATAACTGGCGTAACGGAGATTTTAGTCCTGTAGCAAGTGGCGCTGCTAATCCGGTGAATAGAACCTTCACGGCCGAACGGGACAATCTCGAATTATTCGGTATGGTCAAATTTGATTTCGAAGAAAACTATGACACCTTCCCGGTGCGAGGTAACTTTGGTTTACGCTATATTGAGACGGATTTGGCAGGTTTAACAGAATTCGGGCCAGAAGAAGAGGGCGTAGGGAGCTATAAAGAGTGGTTGCCGTCAGCGAATATCATCGCAAATTTGCGAGAAGACGTGGTCATGAACTTCGCGTATTATAAAACGTTCGAGGCTTTCAATTTGGCTGAATTTCAACCATTACCGTCAACGGTCACTGTAACAGAACCTGAACCAGACGATACTGATGAGGAAGTGAGAAGTGGACGGATTAATATTGTTGGATCGGGATTAAGGCTTGAGCCAAGAAGCTCGGAGGCTTTTGATTTAGGTATTGCGTGGTATAACCGTCCAGGCAGTATCATAGGCCTCAATTACTTCACAAAAGAGGTAATCGGAACAATTGAACGTCGGTCAACAGGCGGGGTCAACAATCCGTTTTGTACACTACCCCTGGATGAGCTTGCAGCCGATAATCCCGATGTTGCGGCAGCGATAGGAAACGGAACACCATTCAATGACTCTCAAGGGCGATGCCGTCTCGATATCGGACTCGACGGTCGTGAAAATCCGGCTTTGAATGTTTCGCGTTTCATTAATGCAGAGCCAATTCGCGTCAATGGTCTTGAGTTCCAAGCGACTCAGAATGCTGACTTCCTGGACGGTTTCTGGGGTAACTTCGGCGGCACATTTAATTACAGCTATGTAGAAACAGGGACCGATGAGGTAAGACTTCCAGGTGTGTCAAAACACAGCTATAACTTAATTGGCTATTATGAAGACGATAAGTTCTCCGTACGTCTAGCGCAGAATTACCGTTCCCGCGCAGATCTGGAATCTGGCGGCACATTCTTTGGTGCAGCCCGTCAGACTAAAGCGCGTACTCAATATGATCTGTCTTTGACTTACAACCCAAGGAAAAGCACACAATTTAGACTCCAAGGATTTAACTTAACAAACGTTATCCGTGAAGAATTCCAGCTCCTTGAGGCTTTGCCAAGACGTCGTGACTTTGACGGACGAACTGTGACTTTGAGTGTGCAACAAAGATTCTAAATGATTTAATTCCCTGAAAACTTACCCCGCCTTTTGGCGGGGTTTTTTATTGGTAGAGATCTGTGATTACCGGAATAGACTCGAAATCGGGAAAGACATGATCTGCAACCTGACTGTCGCTTAGGCCTAAATGTTCAATAAGAGTGCTTTTGAACACGCTTTCCAGATGGTTCGCGGGAGCCAAGTCCCGGTTGTCAAGCAACGCTCTTGAAGACAGACCTGGCCATTTGCCCCGAATTTCTCCGCCCTTCACAGAACCGCCTGCCAGAATGGCCAAACCACCGGTTCCGTGATCCGTTCCCTTACTCCCGTTTTCAGCGGCTGTTCTGCCAAACTCTGAAACCACCATGACAGCTGTATTTTTCCAGCTTTCACCAAGCTCCGTTTTTATAAGCAATATCGCCAGCGCGAGTTCCGCAAATAGCTTATTTAAACGTCGCTCTTGAGCATAATGAGTATCCCATCCGCCCGCCTCTATGACGGCGATACGCGGTCCATTATTCTCTTTGAGTATCGAAACCGCGGCTCGCGTTTTTAATTCTAGGCGGCCATTGCCAAGACGCATACCACTCATCATCGAGGCACTTGCCGTATCCTCTTGAGCTTGCGTAAAGGCTTTTCGTAGCACGGGGTCGTCATCGTACAGCGCCCCGACCCGCGTAAGAAAGTCTTCGCCAGCTTGGGGGAGGCGGCTATCCGACCACATTCTCACATCGGCTCGCCCTTGCATGATGAGCGGTAAAGTGGGGCCTAATGATAGACCTAAGCGGCTGGGCGACATACCCATTTGAATCATCGCCCGGTTTAACCACCCGGTCTTTTGTTGATAAGGCGATGCGCCGCCCCCTTGGAGCATATTCTGGGCTTCAAAATGAGAGCGGCGTCGATATTGAGTGCTCACAGCAGGAATAAAAAGGAGCTCTTTTGAAAAGTATAGGGCGCGAAGGGGTTGCAGTGCAGGGTGGAGCCCAAAATGACCATCCAGATTGAGCACGCCTCCCTTTGTTCCAGGGCCGCTGAGTCCGAGTGTCGGGCGCAATTTGCGATAATCTGAATCGGCATAAGGGACTAAGGCATGAAGGCCGTCCATGGCTCCTTTGAGATTTATAAGAATTAAATTTTTCTCAGTGGGGGCAAATGCAAATACTGGCGAGGCGGCAGCATTGGAGAGCAATCCTGCTGCAGATAATTTTGTAAAGAGGCGCCTGGTTAACATGTCTATCTCCGCTGGAAGGCCGGGCTTGAGAAAATCAAGGCTAAGCCGTCTTCTCTGCTAGGGGCACCTCGGATGAGTCGCGTGGTCTTATCTGACGCGAATGGCGCGATCGTGTTCTTGAATATTTCGAGAGGACGACTGGGTGTCGAGCTCTGCTGACTTATTTCGTGAATCCATTCAATACGCCGCATGAGTGACTCTGGTGCCACCCACTCTACCTCAATATCAGGCCAACCGGCCGGCGATGGGGCATGGAAAATCTCTTGCCCCATAGATTTAAGGGCTGCAAAAAGTAATCTCCGTCTAGGTAGTGATACCGGCCCTTCACCCCGTAAAGCGCGAAACGTAGAGATTACCAATTCTTCTGGTGATTTAATTTTTGTCCCTGTTTGTTGCCAAGCGACCTCAAGTTTTATCAATGCTTTTGAAACTTCGGCAAGGTCTCCGTTTGTCTCGGAAAAAACGCGCGAAATCATATCAACCGCTCGGGCGGGCGGCGTATCATTTACAAAATGCCTTACAAGTTTTGTGGCTATCAATTTGGCAGTCGCGGGCTGGCGGGCAATTTCCTTCAAAGCTTCAACACCTTGAGCTTTCCTGCCTTGATTGAAATCCTTACCCAGCAGCCTTTGTGGGCCAGGTTCATGAATGCGATTGTCAAATTGGAATGTCCCGGCAGGCACTCTCTGATTCTTGGGTCTCCTGACAACCGTCCATCCCGTGAGAATTTTTGCGAAATTGGTGACATCTGATTGGGTGTAATCCCCTTGTGCTCCCAGTGTGTGCAATTCAAGAAATTCTCGGGCGAGGTTCTCATTGAGGTCTTTCTCACGTCTTATTCCCCCGATCGAATTAGGGCCGATAGATGAAATATTGTCGAGGTAAATCAACATACAGGGATGTTGAGCGACGCTTATTAACATGTCTTCAAAGGATCCAAATATGAACGGACGTATGGCTTCATTTTCATAGGCCGGGATAGCAGGGCCAATAAAACCCCGAGTGCGCGAAACGGTGAAATGGTTTGACCAAAACATTACCAATCTTTCGGCAAAGGGCTGCTGAGTTTCAATTTGGTTTATTAGGCGTGCCAGCAGCGCTTTGTTGAATTGCTGCCTTCTGATTTTGCGGATTTTCTTTTTTGTATCTTCATCTTTGATGCGGCGATTTAAAAAAGCTTGCTCTAAGAGTTGGCGGCTGGTTGCCAATCCCGCAAATGCCTTAGGCGAGGTGTGATCTAAAGAGATTTGCGCCTTAAGCCATTTCTTGGGATCGACACGGGCCTTCGAAATGTCATCCAAGTTTGCACCGAGGCCAAAGCGGTTGGTCGCAATCAGGGTTTCTTTCGAAAACATTTATTCCAATCTCCATCTGGCTCATAATAACTAACGTGCCAAAGCCGATTATCCTTCGAAACAAAGGAAGTTATAATTCATTATTTTTATGTTTTCCTGTTTGCTCATACAGATGATAGCGTTAGGTTTAGTCAATATTGCGCAAATATACGCAGCATAATTCGTGCGGGGTTGAGACTATGTCAGATTTTTATACCAAGAAATTGGCTGGTTATAATCGCCGCGGGCTTTTGAAATTAGGCTCCGCAGCAGCTCTAACGTCAATGTTCTCGGCTTGCTCTGATGGAGCTGTGGTATCAAAGACAGGACTCTCATCAGCGCCAAACTTTCTCTTTTTACCGATCGATGACCTAAATGACTGGATCGGTGTTCTGGGAACAAATGCCAATGTAAAAACGCCGAATATTGACGCACTGGCGGGGTGCGGAATGCTATTTACGAATGCCCATGCCCAGGCCCCCATTTGTTCGCCCTCGCGTGCAAGTCTAATGAGTGGGCTGCATCCTCACCAAACCGGCCTTTACGGTCAAATGCCGGATGATAAGTTGCGCGCCGCCATTCAAGCTGTAAGTCCCACGCCCTTTTTATCCGAATACTTAAAAGACGCTGGGTATTATACGGCTGGCCGCGGGAAACTTTTCCATCAAGGCGCACCGGAAGGAAGTTTCGATGAGTATTTTAGAGACGGGGATTTTGGACCGAAGCCACCAAAACGCTTAAAGTGGGACAGTAATAAAACCCACACGGATTGGGGCGTATTCCCAGAGACCGATGGTGAAATGATTGACTATCAAACCGCTCGTTGGGGAGAAAAATGGCTTCAAAAAAATCATGCAAAACCCTTCTTTCTTGGTTTAGGCATGATCCGCCCACATGTCCCGTGGCATACGCCTAAGAAGTGGTTTGATATGTATCCCTTGGAAGATATCAAGCTTCCGCCTTGGCTCGAAACAGATATGGATGACATTCCTCTCGCGGGTCAGAAACTTACAGCCGTTCCGCAGATGCCAACGATTGAGTGGGCGATAGAAAATAAAGAGTGGCGTCCGATTTTGCAGTCTTATCTGGCAAGCATTAGTTTTGTTGATCATTGTATCGGGATTGCCGTGGATGCGCTTCTCGCATCGGCATATGCTGATAATACCTACATAATTTTGTTTTCGGATCACGGCTATCACTTGGGTGAAAAAAGCCGCTTTGCCAAAATGTCTTTATGGGGCCGGTCAACGCGGGTTCCGTTGATTATATCCGGGCCAGGCGTGAAAGTGGGAACGACAGAGTCCGCGGTGGGATTAGTGGATTTATATCCGACGATAGTTGACCTCGCAGGTCTTCCAAAGAATGCTGAAAATTCCGGTCAGTCTTTGCTGCCTCACTTGGAGGGCGCCGCATCAACGCGAAGGTTCATTACAACCGAATATGGAAAAGATAACTTTGCGGTCGTCGACCAGGACTATCGCTATATCCGGTATGCCGACGGTAGTGAGGAGCTTTATGATCTGCGTATTGATCCGCACGAATGGAAAAACGTAGCATCCGACCCGAAATATAGCTCGATCAAGCACAACCTCTTTCAAGAAATTCCAGCTGAAACAAGAGCTACGGCGAAGGGAGAATTGTATAAATAACTCACGGGTTAGTTATGCAATTGATTTAAAGCTGCGTTCCAGTTCTTGGCGTATCGACCTAGATTTTTAGACGGATAAGGGGCGACCTCAAGGTTACTGTCTTGAGGGTAATCGGAATGCCACTGTGTGATAAGGAAGCATCCCTCTGTTACGCCGTTTCCTCGGTTTTGAATACGTAGTTTTCTTTCCGGGTTAAGCGTTGCAATGAGGCCGCAAAGAACAGAATTTGAGGCAAAACTACCTTCCACTAAAATGTCACTTTGAGTGTCAGTATTTAATTTTTTCAAAATATCAGTGATCATTAATGCCGAATAAAGTGTGGCCGCGGCTTTGCCATTAATATCGATCGGTCCGTTCTCAAATATTACGCGTCCTGTTTTATGTGGATACGGACCGGTGCCCTCGCAAAATGAAGGTAAGATAAGTGTATTTGAGTCTATAACCATTTGTACGTCTTCATCTGTGAAGGTGGTTGCTATGTCCGTGTTAAAGCGCTCGCAGATCAAACCAAATTCACGCCCGCCCATGTAACGGGCTGTGGCGAGCAGCGATCCCTCAGCGTCAATATTGATAAGCATATCCTGCTTTGGATCCAATCCTTCAGTGTTGGCTTGTGAGTCCATTATGATTGTCCAAGTCCCGGACGAAATGACAGTCGGCCGAACTTCTTTAGGTATTCGCAGCATGGGAAGATATCCTGCATTACTATCGTGAACGCCCGGATAAACAATGCAGTCGCCGCTCAAGCCCGTTTGCGCTGCTATCTCTGGCGAAACTTTCCCCAAAGGCTCCCACGCTTTGGACATAGGGGGGAGGGCATTTTGTAGTCCCAGTGTGTCAAGGAGGGCTGAAGGGGAGTTTGTTTTAACATTCCACAAGTCGGTATGGCATCCCAAGGATGTGATTTCTGACGATAATATCCCTGTGAGGCGCCAAGCCCAATATTGCGGGTACAAAAGTAAAGCCGCGCTTTGAGTGACCTTTTTAGAGAGTAGCTGGCATTGCCAATGCAGCTGTCGGCCTAAATTGAGCCCAGCAGGTAATTCGGGACTGCCCGTGATGTTGAACGAAGGACGTAAGGGGTTGTATTCTGGAATATCATCCGGATATGCCTCAAACTCATAATCCATTATAGGCAATAGCAAAGCTGACGTCTCTGGGTCCACAAGCGCTGCGGTCGCGCCATGCGTGGCTATGCTTATGGATGCGACATTATACTGTCCTGCTAATTTTGAGAGTTCAGTGACGAACCATGTCCAGATGTGGTAAATATCGTGGCTTGCGTAAGGGTGGGTCTCCTTGACCTTATTGGACGTGCGGGTTTGATAAAGCTTGGTGCCGGCCCTATCCAATAGGGTGACTTTGACGTGGGTTTTACCAATATCAAATATTAAAACGGATGGGTCATTAGCATTCATATCTTCAGACCTTCTTTGCATGATTTGTTAGCGAGTAATTTAGATTTCGAAGAACCTGCCAACACAAAGTTAAAATTAGTAGCTCTTAGCAAAAGTGACTAATTATGCAATTAAATGATTGAAATTGAGTGCGGTGGGCTGTAGTTGCTAGACTGACTTAGACTTGTCCATTGAAATCCAATGATTTCAGATCTTCTCAGCAAATAGGAAGCCATATGTCCGGTAAGTTAAAAAGCCTCTGGAACGACAGAAAAGCGAAGAGAATGACTGGTCCCGAGAGGTTGAGATATCGTTCAAATTTATTGGGATCTGATTTACGAGTCACGAATTTCGGGGGAGGAAATACATCTGCGAAGCTTCGTCAGAAAGATCCGCTAACCGGGAAAATGGTCGATGTGATGTGGGTAAAAGGATCTGGTGGGGATTTAGGCTCCATTAAGCTAGACGGTTTTTCGACCCTGTACTTAGATAAGTTACATGCGTTGGAGGGCCTGTATCGTGGCTTGGAGCATGAGGATGAAATGGTGGGTTATCTCCCGCATTGTACATTCAATCTAAATTCACGGGCTGCTTCTATTGATACGCCTCTGCATTCATTCATTCCGCATAAGCATGTCGATCATATGCATCCGGATTCTGTCATTGCAATTGCCTGTACTAAAAACTCGAAAGCGCTGACAAAAAAAGTTTTCAAAGGGCGTTTGGGCTGGCTGCCTTGGCAGCGTCCTGGTTTTGATCTTGGTTTGAAACTCGGTGAAATGGCGAGAGCCAATCCCGATATGGAAGGTATTGTGCTAGAGGGGCACGGATTATTCAGCTGGGGCGATAGCTCAAAAGCGTGCTACCTGAAAACTTTGGAAATTATCCAATTGGCCGCCGATTGGTTGGATGAAAATAATAAGAAAGCGGCTTTTGGGGGTGTGAAATATCAGAAATCATTATCACCTGCCGCCCGCCGAGATGTTGCCGGCGCATTGATGCCAATTATTCGAGGCAAAATTACGGGTGATCAAATGAAGATTGGGCACTTTAATGATTCCGATGAAATATTGCAGTTTGTGAACTCGAAAAACCTCAAACCACTTGCGGCCTTGGGCACATCTTGCCCCGATCATTTTTTACGGACGAAAATCCGTCCTTTGGTGGTTAACTTCAAGCCGACGGCGACAGATCGAGCTAAAGAAATTGAAAAGGTAATTGCAGGACTTGATGAGCAACTCGAGGCGTATAGGGAAGATTATAGAGGTTATTATGAGCGTTCAAAACGTGATAATAGCCCAGCTATTCGCGATCCCAATGCGGTTGTCTATTTGATACCTGGGGTTGGCATGATGACCTTTGCAAAAGACAAGGCAACGGCCCGAATTGCAGGTGAATTTTACGTCAATGCTATTAACGTCATGCGCGAAGCCAACGGCGTAGGAAAATATATAGGCCTGCCCGAGCAAGAAGCCTTTGATATTGAATATTGGTTACTTGAAGAGGCGAAGCTACAGCGCCAGCCAAAGCCGAAATCCTTGGCCGGGCGTATCGCATTTGTGACAGGCGGGGCTGGAGGAATTGGCTCTGAAACAGCATTGCGTCTCTTGCAAGAAGGGGCCTGTGTCATGCTTGCTGACATCGATGCCAAAGCTCTAAAGGTTAAGACAAAAGAACTCTCTGAGGCCTTCTCGCCTGATGTTGTCAGGTCAACAATTTGCGATGTCACGGATGAGAAAAGCGTGACGAAGGCCATATCCAACTGCTCGACCGAATTTGGTGGCATGGATATTTTAGTGTCCAACGCCGGAATAGCGAGCTCAGCGCCTTTGGAGGATACATCGTTGGAGCTGTGGAATCGAACCATGGATATTTTATCAACGGGATATTTTTTGGTCTCCCGAGAGGGCTTTAAGGTTATGAAAGCCCAAAATATTGGCGGGAGCATCGTGTTCATTGCGAGCAAAAATGCACTCGTCGCATCACCTGGAGCTTCGGCTTATTGCACGGCCAAAGGCGCTGAGGTTCAGCTTTCCCGCGCCGTCGCCCTTGAGGGCGCACCGCTAGGTATTCGGTGCAATGTTGTGAACCCCGATGCTGTCTTAAAAGGATCTAAGATTTGGAATAGTGGTTGGAAAAAAGAACGGGCGGATGCTTATAAAATGTCAGAGCTGGAATTAGAGGATATGTATCGACAACGTAGCCTTTTAAAGCGGTCAGTTTTTCCTGAAGATATTGCCGAAGCTGTATATTTCTTTGCAGCCGATACATCTTCAAAGTCCACGGGTAACATAATCAATGTAGACGCCGGACACGCGCCTTCATTTACCCGTTAAGCTCGTAAATAACATAAGAAAGCAGGACGATGATTAATCAGAGCAGACTTGCTGATGCGAACAAATTACTTGAATCTGACCTTGTAAGCGACTTTGAGACTCTAGGGGCTCAATTGTCTAGGCGCGGTATAGATATTGAGTCTGTGCTTAAAAAAGCAATGAACTTTAAAGTGGCCGTACCCAGTTGGGGCGCTGGTACGGGTGGTACACGATTTGCGCGCTTCCCTGGAAAATCAGAGCCACGCAATATTTTTGAGAAACTCGAGGATTGCGCTGTTATCAATCAGTTGGTTCGCATAACGGGAGAGGTCTCTCCCCATTTTCCCTGGGATGTCGTCGATGACATGACCGAGGTGAAGGCCGCCGCGGATGCACATGGGCTTACATTTGGTCCTGTGAACTCAAATACGTTTCAAGATCAGATCGGGCAAGCGCACTCTTATAAATATGGTAGCTTATCGCATTCTGATAAATCGACCCGTGACCAAGCGATTGCGCATAATATTGATTGTATAGAATGGGGAAAAACCATTGGGTCAGAAGTCCTAACAGTTTGGGTCGGTGATGGGAGCAATTTTGCGGGGCAGTCTAATTTCACGCGGCAATTTGAACGCTACCTCGAAGCGATGGAAGAAATATATAAATCGCTTCCTGATGATTGGCGTATGTTTATCGAACACAAAATGTTCGAGCCAAGCTTCTACTCGACCGTTATTCAAGACTGGGGCAGCAATATTTTGGCAGCCCAACATCTGGGCGAGAAGTGTTTCTCACTTGTTGACCTGGGTCATCACGCCCCGAATGTAAACATCGAAATGATTGTCGCTCGCCTCATCCAATTTGAAAAACTGGCAGGGTTTCATTTTAACGATAGTAAATATGGCGACGATGATTTGGATAGTGGATCATTGCACCCCTTTCAGCAATTTCTCATATTCAACGAATTGATCGATGCTGAACATCGCGGCGCCAAAAAATTCCGTCCTGAATATATGCTCGACCAATCTCACAATATGACAGATCCGATTGAAAGCTTAGCGACATCTGCGGTGGCGGTTCAGCGGTCTTATGTGCAGGCTCTTCTCATTAACCGCACGGAACTTGAGGGCTATCAAGATGAGAACGACGCTATGATGGCTAGTCAGTGTCTGAAAACCGCCTATCAAACGGATGTAACTCCCATATTGAATATGGCGCGGTTTAATGCAGGCGGTGCAATCGACCCTGTAGGGTTCTATCGCTCGCTTGGTTACAGAGACAGTCTCGAAGCTAAAAGACCCGCCAGCGCTAATCCATCTTCGGGTATAGTCTAGTCTATATGTTTCCGGGCCGGCTTACTGATTGCCTTAATGTTGAAGATTATCGCCGTGCTGCAAAGCGCCGGGCCCATAAAATGGTGTTCGATTACATTGATGGCGGCTCTGATGATGAAGTCACGAGGTTTGAAAACCATACAGCCTTTGACGATTACCGACTCGCCCACCGGGTACTTTCAGGTGTTGATAAGCCCAATATGTCCTCCACGATTATGGGGCAAAAAATAGATGTCCCATTTATATTGTCGCCCGCAGCGGGAAACCGCCTATTTCATACGGACGGAGAAATAGGGCCTGCCAAAGCGGCGGACTCCGTGGGAACGGTCTATTGTCTCTCAACACTTTCCTCTCGCTCTATTGAAGAAATCGCGGCCCTGACAAAAGGGCCAAAATGGTTTCAGCTCTATGTTTGGAACGATCGAGTGCTCGTTAAAGAGATGTTGGATCGGGCTAAAGCGGCGGGATATACGGCTTTAATTCTTACCGTTGATTTTCCTATCACGGGTAACCGTGAACGTGACCCCAAAAATGGATTTACAATCCCGCCAAAACTGGGACTTAAACAGGTTTGGCACGCCATGAATGCACCGCTTTGGTCACTTGATTATGTGACGAAACCGAGCGTTAAATATGCGAATCTGGCAGAAGATACGAGTGCAGTAAGCTTGAACGAATTTGTTGCACAACAATTGAGTGCAGATTTTTCCTGGGATGACGCAGAGTGGCTTCTGGGAGAATGGAGTGGTCCTGCATTGATTAAAGGAATAGCCAGGCCAGATGATGCAAAACGCGCGATTAACACAGGGTTCCAGGCTATCTCGCTATCCAATCACGGTGGACGCCAACTCGATAGTTCTCTTGCCCCTATTCACTGTGTTCAAGACGTTCGGCAAGCGATCGGCAGCGATGCCGAGTTAATTGTAGATGGCGGCATTCGGAGGGGTACGGATGTTCTTAAAGCTCTTGCCTTGGGGGCCGATGCGGTCAGTTTTGCGAGGCCTTATTTGTACGGCCTCGCGGCTTTTGGGGCAAAAGGCGCTATCCAAGCCGTTCAACAGTTACAGGACGCTGTTGCCCGAGACATGATTTTGGCGGGCGTTGGAAGCCTGAAGGCGTTAAATGAGAGTTACATTCGGCGAAAAAATTAGGGTGCTATTTGCTTGCCAGAGACAATTCGTTTATCATAATAGGCCTACAGTAGGTTGGGATACGCGTAACCACCCATCATAGAATTATAATAAAGGGTGGGATACATGGCCGTCTCTGACACAGCAATATGAAGACCGAAGATGATAAGCTCTTTATCTATGAACGATGGAGCCGGATCGTTGATATGCTGCATGTAACTAAGGTCACTTCGGTCGAGCAATTTTCTAACGCATTGTCTGTCTCGCCTGCCACAATCCGACGCGATCTCAACGAATTGCATTCGGAGGGACGTCTGCGCCGGGTGCGAGGCGGAGCTATCGCTGTTGGACCAAATGCGGCTCTAGGGGACCCATATTTCGGTCTATCCGGACAATTGAATCAGGCCGACACGCTCTCTTTGAATATGAAAGAGAAACGCGCTATCGGTGAAAAAGCGGCCTCAATGATAGAAGACAATGACTCAATCATTATCGATGGCGGTTCCACAACGGTTTATATGACCCAGCATATCAAGGCGAAAAACCTTATGGTGTTGACAACATCCATACCCATTATGAATTCTTTATTGGGGCAACCGAAACTTCGCATTTTGATTGCTGGCGGCGAAGTGTTTCAAGAACAGGCCCTTGTATTGGATCCTTATAGTCACGGAATCGTCGATAAGTTTTCTGCAACAAAACTCTTCATTGGGGCTCAAGCCGTCACGGCACGGGGTCTCATGCAGACAGATCCACTCTTGGTTCAAAATGAACAGCAACTGATTAGCAGAGCCGATAAAGTTATTTTGTTGGTAGACAGCTCTAAGTTTCAAGCCAAGGCAAGTCTTTCCGTTTGCGGCTTAGAAGCTATTGATACTGTCGTTACAGATGCAGGTATTTCCAAAGAAGCCCGTGAGATGCTTAACGAACATGATATCGACGTGGTGGTTGTAAAATAGTATTTTGCTGTTTGAAAAAGCTGGCGCAATGTCTTTAGCTGGTTATGTGAGCGCCACGGTCACACTTTTCAGCTCTTGACTATTTGCACCGACCATTAGTTTCAGTTTTCCGGGCTCTAAAAGTAGCTTTCCATCCGCATCATAAAAGCCAAATTCCTTTGGACCCAAGGTGAACTCCACTTGGCGCTCTTCGCCGGGCTCCAATGCGACTTTCTGAAAACCGCGAAGTTGCTTTATAGGCCGGGCACGGCTCGCGATTTCATCTCGGATGTAAAGTTGGACAACTTCTTGGCCAAACCGACGTCCGGTGTTTTTTACACGGGCGGTTACTTTAATCTCACCGTTCACGGACACTTCGGCGCTTTGAACTTGCGGGGCGCTAACATCGAAACTCGTGTAACTCAGCCCATGTCCGAACGGGAATAGCGGGGTTGAGTCCGACGCAACATAATTTCGGAATCGCCCCGTGGGTTGTTGGTAGTAAAACCCCGGAATTTGGCCCACATTTCGAACCAATGTAACGGGTAACTTACCGCTGGGATTAACGTCGCCAAATAATAGTCTCGCAATGGCATGACCACCTTCTTCACCTGGGTAAAAGACGTCGAGAATGGCCGGACATTCTTTCGCGAGCAATTGAGGGGATAAGGGGCGCCCATGTATCAAGACAGCCGCCATAGGCTTACCGGTCCCAACAAGCGCTGCGATCAGTTGGTTCTGATCGCCAAATAGATCGATGTCATCTCGGTCACCGCGAGAGTCACCTGCGAAATAGGCTTCTCTCGCCGTATGCTCATTACCGCCAACCGCTAAAATGATAGTGTCAGCGGTCTGGGCCATAGCAGCTGCCTCAGCAATCAGTTTACGGTTACTTTCCTCAGAGGCAAACCTAGCTGTGTCATCGGCGTCTGTTTCGATCTCATTATTGCCTTCACCGCCAACCGTAATTTTACAGCCCGGTGCGTAGACGACCTCAATGTCGCGGCCAGATGCATAGTCACGGATACCCTCGAGCAGGCTGACGCCCTGATGAGGTTTCGGAGAATATCCGCCGAGATGCACCGAGGCGGCATTAGGCCCTACAACCAAGATACGCTGTTTTTTCTCTGGGTTCAGCGGCAAGAGATTGCCTTCGTTCTTCAACAGAACCGCTGATTCTTCGGCCATTTTGCGCGCGAGGGCTTTGTGCGGGGTATTGCGAGCAAGTCGTTGCGCGAGGTCAGGTTTGGCCAATGGCATGTCAAAAAGCCCGCATTTGAACTTCGCCCGCAAGATGCGTTCGGCCGCGCGCCGCACGAAACTTTCACTCACTTTACCGTCGCGCACGAGCTGCGGCAGCATCATGTAAACACCATTGTTCGCAAGCTCGATATCAACACCAGCCTTTAAGGCCATGATGGCCGCGTCAGCTTCTGAGCCCGCCACGCCGTGAAGGCTATAGATTCGGCGTATGTCGTCCCAGTCGGAGACAACATATCCATCAAAACCCCAATCTCGGCGAAGCGTGTCATCCAAAAGCGTGACATCTGCATGGGCAGGAACACCGTCAATCTCTCCGTGTGAGGCCATGAGGCCAATCGCGCCGGAGTCCTTTACGGCTGTTCTGAAGGGGGCGAGTGTCACATTTTGAAGTTCGACGGGGCCGATATGAGAGGGCGCAAAATTGCGACCACCGATACCTTGGCCATATCCGGCATAATGTTTGAGGCTAACGGCCATTTTATCTTCGGCCAAATAGTCGGATTTTTCGCCTTGCAAGCCTTTGATAATAGCATTCGCAGATTTCGAAATCACATAAGGATCTTCGCCCCAAGTTTCTTCTGAGCGTCCCCAACGCGGGTCTGTGCAGACATCTATATTGGGAGAGAAGCAGGCCTGCGACCCGCGCGACCGGGCCTCCGCCGCTGTGGCACTGAAAACCTTTTCGACTAAGGCGGGGTTAAAGGCGCATGCCATGGCCATAGCTTGCGGAAACTGAGTTGCCCCTGTCGCCAATAAGCCAGCAAGACATTCTTCGAAGATAAAGGCAGGGATACCAAATCTGCTACGCTCAATAACAGCCTCTTGTAATGCTATGACGGCCCGCGCGTTCTCTGCAGGTCCCGCATCTAGGCTAGCGGAGTAAACGCCGCCAATGCCAAATTCAAAATAGGGGTGATTAGATTGGAAAGTATCCGGGTCAGCCATGACATCGGCGGCGCGGGGGCAATTTAATTGAGCGGCGGCTTCTTCAAGAGTCATTTGAGAGATGAGCGCTTTTGCCCGTTGTGACGGGGAAAAAGAGGCATCCCTGAAATCGAGTTTGGACGATGCGCTTGACATTTCTCCCCCTGCACAACCAGCGCCGGTAAGGGCAACACTTCCAGCCCCCGTAGCTCCAATATTTTTCAAAATATCACGTCTATTCATGGTATTTTCTCATCTCAGTGGATTTAGATTGATCATTCTCTTTTTGAAGGATGGCGGGCATTCGGCTACTTAGCGTGAGATAGAATGCGTCCATGACAAAACCATCTTCGCGCATTGAAAATTCTACGCTGTGTTGACCAGCTGAGGGGACGTCTATCCATATTCCGCCAATGACACCGCAATGGTCTTCAATGGTGCGTTGACGATTGTCCCAATACCACTGGTTGCGGCCGGGGCAATATTGCATCCGCGCGCCGCTTTCAGGCCAGTCTCCATTCAAGCTAACATGAACACTATTATCTTCGCTACCTCTGCTGAACGTGCGGACCCATACATACCACCGACCTGCCATCGGAAAGTCAACATCATAAGAGATAACCGCCATCTTTCCTGGTTTATTCGTGAAATTTTCTCCCCGGATCAAGCGGTCATCATGGGACAATCGTGTGTCGGGCGTAATGGCGATATACTCTTCTGTTCCGGGCGTAATGTTTTGCCAGTCTGCAGGGCAGTCCTTCTTTCGGCACCATTTTCGTTTATCTGTGAGGCGCTGCGTGACGAAATCTTCCGCTTCAACGCGAATGTCATTTTCTCCAGACCTCGTCACCATAATGGCCCATTGTCCACTTCCGCCTGATGGCGGGTTACCGAGTGAAACGGCTGACGGTCCCTGCCGCCTGCGATTTCGGTCAGTTATGGAGCTTGCGCCGCCGAGAACAAACGGTTTTGACCCCTTTTGTAACTCGCCTCCCATGTCGCGATCATACCAATCAACGATATATTTGCCTTGCATCCCCGCAAGCCGTAGCTGGACATCCTCGGCGCCCGGGATAATCACGTAAAACTCGCCCGGATTAGCGAAAACATAGTCGTCGGTGGCGACGGTCACATCATCATTTGCCCGCATGTCCACGGCTTTTTCGCCCACATATTTCTGATAGAAATGCAAAGCGTGTTTTCCGCCGCGCCAGAGGCTCGCGCGTGTCCGGTGATCTTGGCAGTCTAAATCACTGCATCCCGTTTTATATCCATAATAAGCTTCCACACCGCTCGCGCCGGCTGTCAGAGCATTCCAAAGGGCATCGCGCAGGAACTGCTTTGCGGGAATAGTGATCTCTCGCTTCGAGGGCAGCAATGCGTCGGGATAGTCAATATCCACCGTTGCCCCGCCATCCGCGCGGCCCGGCTCGTCATATGATAGAACTAAACTTTTGCCTGCGAGTTTGACGGTGTTCGCCCAGCCTACGACGTCGCTGCGAAGATCTGAGTAGTCATCCTGGCGGCCCTGCAGACTTAGTCCGTTTAAATCGGAGTTAGCCCCCAGAAACGGGCGATACCGCTCTTTCTGGTCGGGGTAGCTGTGTAGAACGATAGGGTGGTTGTAGATATTATAAGCGGCAATGTATTTTTTCATATGGCGAATATCGCCAGGGTGCTGGACGTTCTCCTCGCCTATGTTCCAACTCAGCGCTAACATGTGTCCGAAACGCGCCATCATTTCTCTGATATAGAGCTTTCGTGTGCGTCCGAGCGCACTGTCATCCATAAATAGATTATTTTCTGTTTCCTGAAGTTTGAAATGCAAATGGATGCCCAGTGAGTCGGCATATAAGAATGTTTGCTTCCACTGTTCCAATTTGGAAACGTCAAACCTGTCTTGAATAACACCAGACTCCCATTGTTTCTTGGGCTTCATTGAAACATAGTCATCCGCGTCAACCGCCAAGAGGTGAGGGAAGACGTTGCGGTCATCTCCGCCAGTGTTCCAGAGTAACATAGAGACGGAATTTGCGCCTGCTTTGGCCAGATATTCAAACGTGCCTAATATGCCTTTGCCCTTTTCATCTCGCCAAAGAAAAGGACGGCCCTTAGCCGTGAAGTCTTTGCGGTGGGCCTCCCAATCTTTGCGAAAAGATTTGTAATTCGGCGTGGCGTCAAATTCAGAATAGGCCAGCATATTCTCAGGTGCGTCAGGCCCAAATTTGAAAAACAGGCTATCGTCACCAGAATATCGGTAATATTGTTCCCCTGTGTAGGCGAGCGTGCCCCTTGCTGTGATGGGGTCGCTAGATTGACGGTCGATAGAAAATTCCCCTTCAAGTCCGTCGCCCTCCACAGGGGTTCCTGCGGGATTGCGAATAGCGATATCGGTGCCTTTGCGGAACCTTATAGTCCATTCATACTCGCCTAGTTCGGAAGGGATAAAATGAGCGCGCCAAATATTGCCCGATGTGCAGCCTGTATTTGCGGCATCCCCGCAAGCTGCGAAATACCCAGGAACGGCCCATGTTTTATCGCCTTTAGAAATTATCCAATCAAGACGCACGTCTGAAAATGGATTGATCTCGCCGCGCTCATCTGAGGTGGGGCCTTCTATTGATAACGTCATGCGCTCAAAGAGCGTGTCGGTACTCTCAATCTCATGCGCGAGAGCTTTGGGTGCCAAGAAAATCAAGAAGATAGAGAAAAAACCAGCCAGTATTTTCGATTGTGTATGCTGTTTCATTTTGCTCTCAATTTTTGAGTAGTTTCTTATTTGCTAGTGCATTTCCCGACCGCGACCCACCAATGGATGCGAGAGCAGTCGAAACGCACAGCCTTCCCTATAATTTTCTATATCTTGATGTGATTATTTATGCAATAAAATGATTGAAAGTGATGTAATCATTCCGTGAGTTGCCCCGGCTCTTATAATTTGTGGATATTTGAGGGTTTGGTTTTGGCAACCCCAGCTCAGATTAAGCTAAGCGATCGCGTGAGGAAATTTGATATGAACAAAATATCTAAAGGCCTGTTGGGTAGTATATTTATTTTTCTCGCGGGCTGTTCACCCAACCCATCAAATGGCGATGCTACGACACCCTATTTTGCTGAAAATGGATTTGGAGAGGGTGTTGCGGTCGTGCAGCATCCGGCGGGAGAACATGTTAATGGGATTACATATGTCGCTTATCAAGGCCCCAATGAAGACCCTTATGTCGCCGCTTATAATCATCAAAACGGAACATGGAACGGCCCCTTTCAGGCGGGTACCAGCATACTTGGCAAGGACCCTACAAAGAAAATCGACAGCCATGGCAAACCCACAATGATTATCGATGATGAGGGCTATATTCACATATTTTACGGAGGACATGGCGGCGATAAATTGCTCCATGGAGACAACTCTTTGGGAGGTCATCATTCAGGTGAAAATCGCCATGCTGTCTCGCTAAACCCGTATGATATCACGAGTTGGAGGGATCTGAATAATGTGCCTCCCTTCGGGACTTACAATCAGGCGATTAAAATGGATAATGGTGATATCTATCTGTTTTACCGCCATGGGGCGCATCGCAGTGACTGGGTCTATCAAAAGTCCGTTGATAACGGACTGACATTTGCAAAGCCTGTTTCATTTTTAAAATCAAAACGCCGCGACGATGATATCGGCAGTGACAGTTGGTATGCTTCGGTGTCTAAGGGGTTGAACGACGAAATTGTGATAGGGTTTGACTATCACTATTGTTGGGACAGAGGCGCGCCGCGCAACAATCGGGGTGGACATTCGACGGAACGTAAAAATCTATATTTCGCGAAGTTCGATACAAAGAATAATATTTGGAGCAATGTCACCGGCGAAGCGTTACAACTCCCCATCACAAAAGACGTCGCGGATGAAAAAGCCCTAGCGGTAAATACGGGCGAAATGTGGACGTTCAATGGGATGACGAAAGTTGATGCCAGCGGGATGCCTCACATTAACGCTTATATTGGTGAGGATATAGGCTGGCAAATAGGCGGACCGAAACATGCGAGTTATTTTGCGTGGAATGGTGAGGGCTGGGTTGGTGATGTAAAAAACGGATTACCGATAGGGCGCGGTGACTTTTTAGTCGACGGAGAGTCTGTGCGCTTTCTCCTGAGCGGAATTGATCCGAAGACAAATAAAACCAAGGTGGGCTGGTGGGAAAGTCAAAACTCCGGACAAAGCTTCACCCGCGGAGATGTCTTGTTGGAGTTTGGGGATTTCAAAGTGGCGCCAGGAGACGAAATACTAACCAGACCAAAGTCGTTAAGTAATCTCGACAGTCCAGGTTCGGCCGCAAGTGCCTTCATTAAAAATGCACATCCTGACGCGCGAATGATTATCGCGGAAAAACCAGACGGCTCTGAATGGCGCCGTATGTATTTAGTTGGCGACAATGGGCCAGTCGTCAGACTTAAAGATCCCGATTGAGTAAAAAGGTGCGGTAAACTAACGACTATGCAGAGCCTCATGGCCTTAAGGTTACCCATCTGAATATGGTCGATGCTTGATTATTTGATGTTAGAAAAGGTAAAACCGCTATTTTTTCTTGTCGTTTGATATATGTTTTTCACTGAAATTACGTCAATAATTGCGAAGCTGGAGCCCCGAAAAGTGCGCTTGGATTTTGACTATCGACCTATAATTTTAGCATCAATTATCTTGCAAGGCTGTAACCCTCCCGAGCGCGGCGAAGTCAAAATAGCTGACGCGATGCCTCAGCAGGTCTGTTTGGACGTGTTACCAAGTCCAATAAGGCTGGATAAAGTGAGCGGCATCATTGGATCAAATGATGCGTATCCTGAAGAACGCCCAACGCGCCGAGTTAAACTTGACGCTTTTGAAATAGATGCCGTTGAAGTCACCAATGTTCAATTCCAAAGCTTTATTGAGGCGACGGGCTATTTAACCGAAGCAGAAAAAATTCAACCGGGTTTCGACGTTCCAGGCGGCGCGGTTTTTATTCAACCAACAGCAACACATCCTTCATGGTGGCGCTTTGTGGAGGGGGCAAACTGGCGTCACCCCGAAGGCCCAGAGAGTTCCATAATCGGACGTGAGACGCATCCTGTTGTTCAAGTTACGCTGGATGATGCCCGCGCTTTTGCGCAATGGGCAGGACGCAGACTGCCGACGGAGGAAGAATGGGAGTATGCGGCAAAGGCCGGAGCAGACACATTATACGTTTGGGGAAGTGAAAAATCGCCTGATGGAAACGAGATGGCAAATACTTGGCAGGGCGCATTCCCAATCCAGAATACACGAGAGGATGGATATCATCTACGGTCTCCTGTTGGCTGTTACGACCCCAATGCTTATGGGTTATATGATATGATTGGTAATGTCTGGGAATGGACGGATACACCTTGGGGTAGTCCGGGGTCTAATCCGGTCCATACTATAAAGGGCGGGTCCTTCCTGTGTGCCGAGAATTTCTGTCGCCGGTATCGTGCATCGGCCCGTCAACCACAAGAGATCGATTTTTCGACCAATCATATTGGATTTAGGACAGTTAAAACGGCCAAAGACTGATGATTTTCGGGCGCCCTCAGTTGTGCGCATATTGCCCTAGCTATTCCGCAGGTCTACTCGGCGGCGGATAATTTGACTGCTGCAGGCTGCGGTAATTTATAGGCGCGCCGGACGAGATTAACCGAAAGGTCTTGGATGATTTCATCGGCATCATCTTGGTCGATGCGGCCTTCACAGACGAGTTCAGCCAGGAAGCGGCAATCCATCCGGCGGGCGAGGTCATGACGGGCAGGGATTGAGAGTAGGGCGCGCGTGTCATCATTAAACCCCGCTGTATTGTAAAATCCGGCGGTTTCTGTGACCTGGCTGCGGAAGCGCATCATACCTTCCGGGCTGTCATGGAACCACCACGGCGGGCCGAGCAGCAGGCAGGGGTAATGACCCGCAAGGGGCGCTAACTCTCGGGCGTAATTGCTTTCGTCTAGTGTAAATAAGATGAGTTTGAAATTCGTTTCATTGCCGACAACATCGAGAAGCGGTTTTAGATGGTCTGTGTAACTCACACGTTTCGGAATGTCGGCGCCCTTATCCGCACCGAAAGTTTCAAAGAGCGATTGATTATGATTGCGGCAACTGCCGGGGTGGAGTTGCATGACGAGCCCGTCATCGAGACTCATTTTCGCCATTTCTGTCAGCATTTGCCCGCGGAAGTCTTCGCGCTCAGAGGCTGCGGCGTCACCCGCTAGACATTTTAGAAAGAGACTTTCGGCTTTGGCAGTCGAAAAATTTCGAGTTGCAGGACTTGGGTGTCCATGATCCGTCGCTGTTGCGCCGCGCGCTTTGAAATATCCGCGCCTCTCGCGCAGCGCCGAAAGATATCCTGTCCAAGATAAACTATCATGACCGGTGAGTTCGCCTATTTTTTCAATGTTTTTTCTAAAGCCGTGATGATCGGGGTCGAGGACATCATCCGGGCGGAAAGTTGTCACGACGCGATGTCCCCAGCCGTCACGGATAATTTTGTCATGGTGGGGAAGCGTATCAGTTGCGCCTTCCGTTGTGGCGATGAACTCCACATTGAAGGTGTCTAAAATAGAGCGAGGGCGGAAGGCCTCTGTTTGAAGGGCCTCTGTGATCGTGTCGTAATATAAATCAGCTGTGCTGGCGCTTAACTTGACG
>CALDTL010000023.1 GCA_937923965.1 uncultured Caulobacterales bacterium | reverse complement strand
TGGCCCTCGCCGGTGACCCGGTCCCCAACAGCGACCCGCCGAACTGTAGAGCCTATCGCAGCCACCCGTCCGCCATATTCATGCCCAACCACCAATGGGACAGGCACATTTTTTTGCGCCCAGTCATCCCACCCATAAATGTGCATATCCGTGCCGCAAATCGCCGTTCGTTCAATCCGAATGAGCACCTCATTGGGCGCGATCTCTGGAATTGGGACCTCTTGCAGCCAAAGGCCTTTTTCGGCTTTGGCCTTAACGAGAGCCTTCATCATTTTCGTCATGAGACAACTCCCAACTCACGCCCGACTTTTGTAAAGGCCGCAATCGCTCTATCGATATGTTCCGGCGTATGGGCGGCGCTCATTTGGGTACGAATGCGGGCTTGGCCTTTTGCGACGACAGGGAAAAAGAACCCGATCACATAAATCCCTTCCTCCAGCAATTTAGCCGACATCTCCTGCGCGAGTTTCGCGTCTCCCAGCATGACTGGGATTATTGGATGATGTCCGGGTTTGAGCGTAAACCCTACCGCTTCCATCCCAGCTCTGAAACGCGCAGCATTTGCCTCAATGCGCTTGCGTAAATCATCGCCAGATTTTGCCATTTCAATCGCCTTTAGGCTGGCACCAACGAGCGGCGGCGCGAGACTATTTGAGAACAGATAAGGCCGCGAGCGTTGACGCAGCATATCCACGACTTCTTGGCGCGCGCAGGTAAATCCGCCCATCGCGCCGCCTAGAGCCTTGCCCAAGGTCCCTGTCAAAATATCCACACGGCCTTCAACGCCGCAATATTCCGGAGAGCCGCGGCCGCCTGCGCCTAGAAACCCTGTGGCGTGGCAATCATCCACCATTAGCAGAGCATTATATTTATCCTTGAGATCACAAATGCCTTTCAAGTCAGCGATCGTGCCGTCCATTGAAAACACACCATCCGTTGCAATCATGATCCGGCGAGCGCCGGCTTGTGTCGCCTCTTTTAATTTCTCTTCCAAATCAGCCATATCATTATTTGCGTAGCGAAAACGCTTCGCTTTGCATAAGCGGATACCATCAATGATAGATGCGTGATTGAGCGAGTCTGAGATAATCGCGTCTTCGGCGGTCAGAAGGGGTTCAAACACACCGCCATTCGCATCGAAACAGGCAGCGTATAAAATACTGTCATCAAATCCGAGCCACTTTGCCAAGGCCTGCTCTAACTCTCTGTGCTGTCCTTGCGTGCCGCAGATAAAACGAACTGACGCCATCCCGAACCCATATTCATCAAGCGCCGTTTTAGCCGCCGCTAACAGTTCGGGGCTATCTGCAAGACCCAGATAATTATTTGCGCAGAAATTCAAAACCTCGCGCCCGCCAACCTCAATTTCAGCGTCTTGCTCTCCGCTGATCAAGCGCTCAGTTTTATATAAACCATCTTCGCGGATTTCGGCGAGGTCGCGTGATAGATCATCATAGAATGCACTAGACATATGTGGCTCCATTTTTTGAGTTTTATGCCTGTTTGAAATCGGAACGTCACGCGCTTAAAAGCGCAAACCACGCATGATAAATTCTGATTGGAAGAATATGACAGGAAAGCCTTCTATAACCCAATCACTGCTGCGTGAAATCCGCGCCTGTGACGCTTGTGTGTTCGCAACACCGCCGCTCCCCGTCACGCCAAGACCTGTCATACAGGCCAGTAAAAACTCCAAAATCCGTATCATCGGCCAAGCGCCCGGCACGAAGGTGCACGAAAGCGGACAACCTTTTACTGACGCGTCAGGTGACAGGCTTAGAGACTGGCTCGGTGTTTCAGCGGAGGAATTTTACGATCCAGATATCTTTGCAATCACGCCAATGGGGTTTTGCTTTCCGGGACAAGATACGAGAGGCAGCGATCTTCCCCCAAGAAAAGAGTGTGCGGTCCTTTGGCAAGACAAATTGCACCCGGCCCTGCCCGATGTCGAATTGACATTGATTGTCGGAATATATGCCGTGAAATGGCACTTGGGAGATAAAGCTGAACGGAACCTTACGGAGACCGTCAGAGCTTGGAAAAATTATGGACCTAATATCATCCCGCTTCCTCATCCGAGCTGGCGCAATACGGGATGGATTAAAAAACATGACCGGTTCGGGGAGGTTTTGGAGATCCTAAAGACCCGGGTGAACGAGATTATTCGCGGATAACACCCGAAAGCGAGATTTCGTCTCATGTCCTGCGGCATCTATAACTCTCAGACTATAAAAACCTTCCGATTCCGGCACGAAGCTATATCGGTGCCTTGATTTTTCAATGGGACGTGAGTCCACATAAACGCGCGTATTATCGCCGCTCGCTTGAATCAAAAGATCAATTCCCTGACTGGGATCCCCAAATTCAGAGACCGCAATCTCAGTTTCATTCATGGGAAATAAAATCACTGGCGCTATGTCTTGCGCCGCCTTTATCCGCTCAGCGGTATCCGTTGTTCGAACGGTTTCATATGCAGCTATGTGGCGAGGGAGCCTATCTGCAATATCAAATAATAGAGGCGCAGCAGCTGCCCTGCCCGTAACGCCCGGGCGCGGGCCGCCATCGGGACGCCCGACCCAAACGACAATGACGTATTCCCCTGAAATCCCGGCAGCCCAACTGTCTCGAAAACCGTAGGACGTCCCAGTCTTATAGGCAACTTTTGGAATATCTTGCCCCAGATGGGCGGGCATATTGCCGTCAGGACGAGGCGCGGCAGCCATGATGTCAAAAATCGTTTTCGCAGTATCGGGTTGAAGGAGTTCAAATTCACTTTGTGTGAATTGGTCTTCGACGGTCCAAGACAAAGGCCCCGCGATACCGTCATTCGCAATCGCCGTGTAGAGCATAGCGAGATCGGTCGCGCGCAGCCCCGTCCCGCCTAAGGCTAGAGCTAACCCTGCAGAGCCGCCCTCGGCAGCGGGTCCAGATTGTGTTGCATTGGCCCCGGCGGCACGCAGACTTTGATCTAAACGCCGTCCGCCGACCTTGTCCAATATTCCGACGGCTGGAATGTTTAAGCTATGTTGAAGGGCCTGCGAAACTGTGACCTCGCCATAATAACGACGATCAAAATTCTCTGGCCTGTAGGATCCAAACCGGCTGGGAGCGTCTTGAATTAAGGTATCACGCCCAATAATCCCATCATCCATACCCAGGCCGTAGACAAAAGGTTTCAGCGTGGATCCAGGCGAGCGTATGGCCGCCGTCATGTCCAGCCAGCCGCCATCATGATCGCGCCGCCCGATGGCGGCATGGGCGCGTATTTGGCGCGTTTCGGCGTGGACAAGAATGGCTGAGGCATTGACAGTTTGAGGGCGCTCCGCGACATATGTTTTCAGCTGATACTCTAAGTCGGATTGGAGGCTAGGCTCAATCCAGCTCTGAACAACATCGCCCTCCTCGCTGAGTTTCTGCGCCGTAAGCCATGCGTGTTGCGGTAAACTTTCTTTTTTCAAAGGAATAGGCGCGAGACGACTGTGAGCATGAGAGGTTTCATCAATCAATTCACCCGCTGCGAGTTTTTTTAGGATGCGGTTTCGCCCCAGTTTTGCGGCTTGGGCATGCCTGTCTGGACGGCGAGCCTCAGGCGCTTGCGGCAAGGCAATCAGAAGAGCAATCTCATCGGGCGAGAGATACCGCGGCGATTCACCAAAATATATCCGGCTCGCGGCCTGAACACCTTCGATGTTACCGCCATAGCTGATGCGCGTGAGATATTGCGACAGAATCTCGTCCTTGGAAAAATGAAGTTCAAACCGCAATGCCTCGAAACTCTCAATAACTTTTGAGCGAAATGTTCTGGGCCGAGGTTTATATTGCCGAACAAGTTGCATGGTTAGGGTCGATGCCCCCGACACGACTTTGCCTTGATCTTTCCAGCTCTTGAGGGCTCGCAAAACGGATGCCCCATCCACCCCTGAATGCGCGTAAAACCGTTTGTCCTCTATAAATAGCAAGGCCTCGACAAATTCTGAGTCCAGCTCTGCTATGTCCACTGGCATACGCCACGTGCCGGACTCAATGGTGCGCACATTGAGCAAAGCGCCGTGACGGTCTTTGAGAACGGGAGACGTGGCATGTAGCTCTGCATGGGGCACAGGGGATTGCGCGAACCAGAGAATTAGGCCCGTCCAAAAAACCAAAATCATATAACCGAGGCGGCGGCGCAGTTTAAAAGTCTCCGCTCGGCGCAATAGTAAGCGTGCCATGCTGCGAGGTTGCGACGCGAGTTGGTTTATACATATCTTCAATCACCGCGCCGGGAAACGCGAATGTCCCCGTCGTGACCGCGCGCACGATATAGGCGGCGCTAAAGTCTTTTTTCCCGCGGCTCCAATAGCGCCGCCGGGACGATGCGATAAAGCGGTCATCTCTGGCTTCCTGCATATCAAAGCGGGTTAATTCGCCGAGGAATGAAAAACGCCCCGCCTTCCCTGCGTCTCTTGGTGTTAGGACCGTTTCAATCTCGAGACCTGCGGGTAAAAGGTCAGCGAGAACGATCATCGAATCGACCGAAAACTTTGCGTTCGCCTCGACATGTATAATCGCGCGATCACCCTTTTTTAGGCTGCCGGGTGACAGAACGTCCCCCGCCAAAGAGTAAACCGATTTTTCTATCGTAAAGCCATCGGACAGCGCCTCCGGCGGCGCGACGGGAATGGACGCATAATCAATTGTCAAAAAGGCCTTATCTGCCCCTGTATTTTGAATGGAGATCTCATTTTTCAAATCTGTTCCCAAGAAGGAGGCTCCGTTATTTATCAGCGTAATGCCCTTTGCTGAAGCTGACGCGTCTCCCGTGCCAACATTCATATTTGCAAGCGCGCGCACGATGTAACTTTTCTCTTGAGTAGAGGTTCTGCGCGGCTCCAAATCAGACAAGATCACGAGGATTTTCTCTTGGATTTCATCGGGAAGGCTTTCGCCGCCAATCGCGAGCAAAGCGGCCGCGTTACGATTCTGAGAGCTATAAAAGTTATAAGCCCGTTTCGTGCCGAGAAGATCAAAGGCTTTTTGATAATTTACGGCGGCACGTTCATTGTCGCCGATCCGAGCCAAAGCGGCCCCTAAATAAGAGATCGAAATTGGATCTGATAACTTATCGCCCAACGCCTTATCGATATAACGAATGCCCGAGGCATCAGGCTGATCTGCGAGCGCTAAGATATAATGGGCATAAGCTGCGCGCTCAGCACGCCTTTTCTCTGTATCACGTCTATTGGTGTATTTGGTGTAGTTGAGTTTAAGTGATGTGTTGTTTTCCATGCGCGAGATGGTGCGAACTGAGTCCAACGCAGCCTGCAAACTTTGCACTGGAACGTCAAAATCATTGCGATCGGCTTCTACTAAAAACTCAGCCACATAGAGCTGGAGCCAAGGTGTGAGATACCCATCACCTTGACGCCATAAGCCAAATTCACCTGTTCGGCTCTGGCGGGAGGCGACTTTTTCGATGGCGTCCTGAACCATATTCCGCACCTCAGAGTCCGGCGTATTCCGAAAGCCGCCGAGCCCTTCCACATAAAGCATTGGCATGGCTTTGCTGATTGTTTGCTCTGTGCATCCATAGGGATAGCGCATAAGGGAGGCCAGATAAGGCGCAATGTCGAGCCCAGGTAAATTTGCGACACTCAAATTAATATCTGCGCCCACAAGACTATATCCGTCCAACAGACTTTCGGAAATTGCGTAGCTTTCCCCAGCCTCCAAGACTTCAATTTTTCGGCGGGTGATTGGCCGATACGGCGATCTCACCTCGATAGGATAGTCTGAACTGACCGAATATTTGGCGGGTCCAGAAATATCTGTTGTGAGGGTATAAATACCAATATCTGGCGCCGTTAATTGCAGTCCAGTTTGATCCCGGGTTCCCTGCGATAAATCAAAGACGGTTTCTGTGTCCTTGATAAGGCCGCTGCCATTGATGGCCGTGCGGTAGGTTCCGGCGGCCCCATCAATATTATCAAGGGCAAGAGTCGCAATGGCCTGATCCCCCGGCGCAAGGAAGCGCGGCAGCGCAAGGTTGGCCGGAACAGCATCTCTAACTTTCAGGGGTTGAGAGACGCTCCCAATCGCGTCCATCGTCCAAGCCGTCGCCATAAGCCGTAGCTCTCCATTGAAATCAGGCAAGTCTATCTTGATATCAGCTCTACCGTTTTCGAGAGACACAGCCCCTTCAAAAAGCGCGACTGTCTTGGTCGGCACAACCGATAGTCCAGCCCCGCCGATGGAGTCTCCGCCGCTTCTTACCGGGCCGTCAGCTTGAAAAGGATTTAGCATGCGGCTGTAATCATCATGAATATCCAGCCCAAAAGCTTTTTTTGCGAAAAACGCCGCCGTTGCATCCGGCGAGGTAAAGTCCGTCAGGGCCAAAATACCTTCATCGACAGCTGCGATGGTGACCCAAGCTTTCTTGACTTGCTTCGTGCTTGTGACTTCCAAGGGGATATTCAACTTGCTCCGCGGCTTCACCCGGTCCGGCAATTTCAGGTCTAGATCCAAGGTTTGAGAGGACCGATCAAGGGCGACGTGGGTTAAGCCAACGGCCCGCTTTACGCCTTGTTTCTTTTTGTTATCCAAAGATGTGTAGAGCGTGACCATCGCATAAATATCATGCCCCCATTCCGGGTCATACGGTATTCGGACAGATGATGCGCCCTCTGGAATTTCGATTGACCTGATAGCGCGGACTGTATGGTCGGCGATAACGATATCGCCTTTGCCCGCATAAGGTGACTTGAGATTTAGCGTCATGGCACCGCCAGGTTCATCAGGGAGGTTTGTGGCACCAACGAGTATTCGGTCAGGCCCATCATTGTCGCTGGGGCCCCAATTTGACCAACCTACCCCAAAACGATGGGAAAATGTGTCGCCTTCGGCGGTCTTTACATCCAGACGATAACGCCCCCAATCTAAAGATCTTGCCCAGACTGTCGGGCTATCTTTGACGATCTCCAACGCGCCCTCTTCAATGAAATGATCCGACGTCCGATTGCGATATTGCCAACGTGACCGGTGGCGATACCATCGATAATTGTTTTCCTCACGGTTGAGAGTCCATGTGAGTTTGGAAGATGTCCTATTGCCTGTCGCCGCCATCGCAACAAGGCTTACTTCCGCTGGTTTGTTACGCTCAGCGCCATATTCAAACAGGTTTTTGAACCCAATATAATTGGCTCGACCTCGAACCGGGATAAAGATATTTTCCCGCACAAATCGTCCGCCAGGTTCCGCGACCCCGCCAATGACGGACGCTCTAAGCGGGAAAGATGATTTCATCTGGGACGCATTCAAACTCACTTTTGCAACAGCCTGCCCCGTGTCGTCCGTCATTGAGGTTTGCACATCCACAAAAACCTCGCTGAAGGTTTCGGCGACATCTCCAAATCTGTAATCTCTGAAATCTGGAAAGGGGTTTGGCTGTTTTTGCAGGCGTAACTCGCCTTCGGTTTCCAGATTTGATCCCGGCGCGCCGTAATAGAACTGCGCATCCAAAGTGATATCTCGTGTCTCTCCTGCCAGCATAACGGGTTGATCTTCAGGTCCGAGGGAGAGTCTCAATCGCTGCGGGACAAAATCTTCCACAGAAACACGTTTCGTTATTTGGGCGTCAGTCCCTTCGACACCGATTTGGATTGACCACTTGCCGCGCGCTGCCTGTGCCGGGAGTTGGACCGTCTCCACATAACCACCCATTCTGTCTTCGCTCAAGCTACGCCTGGACTCCTCGGATCCGTCGGGACGCTTGACAACAAGTGTTAACACACGTCCTTCGATAGCGACTGCGTTTGTATCTCTTAGAAGTGTCGTGAGGTGAATAGTCTCGCCGGGTCGGTATATGCCGCGATCCGTAAACGCATAGAGATCGAAACCTTCTGGAACATTCCGCCCCTGAACATCCATTGTCGAAAGGTCCAGCGGAGCCCGCGAAAGGTCGAGCACGGCATAATCCCCATCTGACCCATAAGCCATAATCATCTTTGGCTTCAGCGGACCACTGCCGGACAAAAGAGCCCTATCGAAGATCGCGCGGCCTTCACTATCCGTCAAAACCTCGGACAGTTTTTCATTGTTCTGAGCAATGAGGTCCAAACGCACCCCGGCTTTAAGCTGCGCATTTTTGATTGACCGAACGGAGAGATAAAGCGCATCTGTTCCCGCGTAACTCGTCAGAGCAAGATCGGTCGAAATCAACCAACGGATAGCTTTGGCTCGGCGATGAGCGGGCGTGCCCTCAACAATATGCTCGGCAAGGAGAATGAAAGCGCCATGTCCTTGGTCGCCAATTTTATCCTCGAGATCGAAACCTGTCTCTACCATTTCATTTTGATTTGACGCGATATCTATTTTACCGGACCAGACCTCTGTGCGGCGGCCACTCGCGTCATAGGTTCGGACGTAATCATCCGCCGTTCCGCTATCGCCACTATTGGGGCTGTGTTGAGATAGGATGCGATCATTCACGCGGAATAATGTCAGCGAGAGTTCATCGACATTAACTGTTTTGAAAACAAGGCGCGCACCTTTGGTTTCCGGTAAAATTATGCCGTCGCCAGCAAAACCGACAAACGCTGGTTTGTCCTCAAAGGTGACTGTGACGGTCTCATTTCGCGGGAGCTCAGCGTTATTATCCGCAGTAAGACCTTTCAGTATTTCAATTTCATAGGTCTTTCCATAATCGAGCCCCAGCACACAAATGCTGGCGGCGCGCGCATCAATTGAAAATGGGACCTTTGGCGAGAGGCGTATGAACGGTTTCAGCGTTGACTCTCGCGCAGTATCGAATCCCTCATTAAACTCCAGACAAGCCTGCATTTCACCTGACGCATTTTGCGGCTGAAAAGATTTATATCGCAGAGGCGCCGGGGTCTTCGGCTCAACGGCCTCAATGGGTTTTGGCGTTGGCGGGTCGGCAACAGGGGTTTCGGGCACGGAACGTTCGGGCGATTGGCGGACCGCCTTTACAGACGGCTTCACGGGCGACTCCACCCTCCCCGTCGTTTTTCTGTCCGCCGAGACAGAGCTCGACGCCGGAAAGAGCTGATAGCCAATCCATCCAGCCAAAATAAAGATGAAGATGCCTATAGAGAATTTGACCACATTAGATTTCATCTTCGTCCCTCGCCTTTTCGCGTTTGATAGCTTGGCTATATCCGATTCGTGTCGGCATTAGGGCTAATGCAGGTCATATTCATGGACTTATTAAGGCGGTAGCGATCCTGCCCGAAGGCAGAGTTCATTTCATATTAACGACAGCTTCTAACGGATTGGAAACATGTCCGCGCTAGATACACCTAACGGTTCGGCGGCCGTTAAACCGTGCTGCTATCACCATAAAATTTCGTCCGTAGCGGACGATTTAAAACGTTTCACGCACGTTTTCTCCAAAGGATTGGCTGCTTCATTGAGGCAGCCTTTTCTTTTGATACAACTTCTCAATGGGCCTTATTTACCGCGCAATCTGCGCATATCATCCTTATACTCCCACCTTACGATTTCGTTTAAGACTTGGGAGATACGATGCTCCAAAGATTCGACCGCAACCTCCCGCGCGCCGGGACGCCGATCATCTCCGGTCAAATCTTCAGCTTTTTCACAAGCTGCCGCGAGCTCCATTGCGCCCACAGCTCTTGCGGATCCCTTTAGCGAATGGAGGACATTTGACCAAAGGTCATCATCCGCATCAGCCGTCAGGCCTCGCCCCCACATCTCGACCTGATTACGAAACAAGCCGAAGACCTCCCGCGTTAGGTCGGGATCGCCGCCAACATATTGATTGAGATGCGCAAAGTCGATTTCAGGTGAATCAGTCATATATTACGATACTAGACATCCCACGCGCATATGTTAGCGGTTTTTCATGTCATATTTCGTACAAACAAAAATTGGTGAATCGCGCTGGTGGTCATGGATAGTCGTGACTGCCCTCGCTTTTTTTGCATGGGGGCTTTTCCAAGTTATTCTCCTTACGCCTCTTCCGTCAATTGCAGCGTCCGCAGACCCTGAGTTACACGCACAACTCATGTCCATTTTCTCGGGCGAGTCAGATAGTGATCTTTTGACGGACGTCCTCACAAGCCTGATGGGCGCGTCTCCTCTTGCTTTCGCACTTTTTCTACTGACATTTCCTGCAGGCCTGCTCGGCCTCTATTTTGGACAAAAAGTCTTGCACAGGCGGACTCTCACTTCGCTGCATACGGCCGCAAAGCGCTTTCGGTGGTGTCGGGCCTTTCAAGGGTTTTTCATAACTTGGGCCGTCTTGGGGACGTTCGCAGCCATCGGAAACGCTATGGGCCTCATTGATGTTCAATATGTCTTTGATGGTAATAGATTTTGGATCTATGCGCTCGTGTCGCTTTTGTTTATCCCCTTCCAAGCCGCAGCTGAGGAAATCGTCTTTCGAGGCTATTTCAACCAAGGCCTCACGCATCTACTTCGGTCTAAATGGGTCGCTTTCACACTAACCTCACTGGCCTTTATGGCATTGCATCTGTCCAACCCCGAGGCTCTGGAAGGCGCGGCGTCGGGTACATTACCAATCGTCATGAGCGGCTACTTCTTCTTTGGCTTCGCTATGTGCCTGATTGTTTGGCTGGATGATGGACTGGAAACCGCGATCGGTATTCACGCGGGTAACAACTGTTTTGCAGCTATTATTATGAATTACGAAAATTCGGTCCTGCCAACACCATCCGTCTTCCTCACAGGGAGCGAGCCTGTCAAAGACTCCATTTCAACGATCATTGTATTGAGCGTTTTAGTCGGAATTATCTGGCTTTGGCGGGGCGCTCCAAAAACGCGCGACCTTTCGGCGTAAGTCGGCAGACTGTCCATTGAGGCCGCATAGGGCTGGCAAACCAAGGCTCGGCATAGCCCGAGGCCACCGCCGTTTTGATCAGGGTTTTGTCGATAGGTTCCGCAAATTGATCAAACAAGGCCAACCGACCGTCCCCGCGGGTCGCCCCTCCGCGAAGCCAATCCCGCATGTCTGCCTCAAGCATACGCGCAGCCACAGCGGCGCGGTTACGATAAACCGTCATAATATCAACCCAATCACCTGACCGGGGATTATTGTGGTCTTCGCCGCTTTCCCCGTGCCCAAGGCTCTGATACAAGAAAGAGGCAAATATCTAGTTAAGCGCTGAATGATTTAATGAGGTAGAGTTTCTGTGTCGGACATAACCAAGAAAATCTTTTCCATTGAGCCTGTCGAAGACTCTGCAGCTTCAAAAAAATCCATGTCCGAGATTATTCGTCCGGTCTTGTCTGATACGCCAGATCTGAAAGACGAAACCCCTAAGGACCAGGACGTCCCTAAATTTGTCACGCGCGACGTTGTCAGCCCCTTATCTGAGCCGCCGCAAACTCTCCCGCCGGAGGCAACAGACGACAGGTCCCATGTCCGGAGTTGGGTATTGATTGGATTTGGAGTGGCCTATCTGATCGGCGCCGGTCTTTACTTTGGACGCCCCCTTCTGGGCGAAACGGCCGAACTCTTTTCCATTGCCGGTCTTGCGCTACTCCTTACGCTCCCCTTAATTTTACTTGTCCTACTTTGGTATGCGCTCGGCCAGCTAAAATTTGCCTATCAACAAAATGCACGCTTCTCTAGAGCTGCAGAGGTTCTCGTTTCACCTGATCGCGAAGCTTACAGCCGCAGCGAGTCTTTGGCTTCGGCCATTCGATCAGAAATTTCTCACGTTAATCAGAGCTTGAGCGAAACTGTGGAAACCCTCAAAGACGTCCAAATCTCCGTGACCAAAGAGACGCAGGCCCTGGACGCTGCGGGCTTGCAGCTCTCAAGCCGTTCAGAGGATGTGGGCCGTAATCTAACCCTGCAACGTCAAGCACTGGAGAGCATTTCCGGAACATTTGACACGCGCATGGGAACGCTTTCGACCCAGATTTCAGCCACGAGTGACACGCTGGATGTCATTTGTTCAGAGGCTGAGATAAAACTTCTGAAAGCTGGAGAGGTCTTAAACCAGTCGCTCTCCGATGGCTCAAATAGCATTGACCAGAAAATCACTGAAATCGGAGAGGTCAGCCGAAAGCTGGACGCAACATCAGACGCCCTCAGCGAGGATATTGGAGCATCGACACAAAAACTGGCAGAGACGGAAAACGGTCTCATTGAAAACGCCGAAGTCCTGAAGGCTCTAAACACGAACACCCAAAGCCAAATTTCTGATCTCCAACGCTTGATCGGCAGTGGACACGAGATGGTAGAGACGCTCCGAAATGTCGCAGAGGATCGCGGCGCGAAGGTTCAGTCCTATTACGAGAGCCTGACGCGGCAACTCAAACAATCCGAAGATGAAACGCTGGCGGCTCAGGGGAAAACGGCGCGAATGGTGGAGACAAATCTTGCGCAAATGCGGCGAGATTTTGCACGAATGGAAACTGACCTACAGGCCCTGCAGGCGCAGCTCAGGAACATCCGATCCGCCACAGAGGAGACCGACACAGCCGCCTTTGCAACCGACACTCTATCGCCGCGATTAAACCTGAAACCGCTCGAAACTGACTTCCCGCCCGTAGAGCCTCCGCGCGCTGTCTCCAGACACGCCACGTCAAAATTTGCCGACACCCCGCCAATAGCCGACACGCCGTTAAACCTCGGCATGGATATGGAAATCGCAAAGGCGGATAGCGACATCGTTGATTTTGATCCCGACCTCATCCGGCGACCCGGAGACACGACACCGGCGAAAAAAACAAAAGGCTTTGGACGGCGCAGCGAAAACCAGAGCGGCACAGGCTGGCGCTGGCGGGAGATGCTCGGCGGCCTGGACCGGCCAGACGAAAAGGCGTCTCCGGAGGGTCTTCGGAACTCCATTCCGATAACGCCGCCTTCAATTGACGGCGTTGAAATTTTGACGGCGCTTAAACTGTCTCCCTCTGCAATCGTGGATGAAGGCACCGTAATTGATGCGACCCAAGCCCGTATTAATGACGGCGAGGCCGGATTGGTGGCCACCGTAGCCAAGAAACTCCCCGAGGCCGTGAACCATTTAAGAGACAAATTAGCCAGCGACCTAACCCTCATTGGAAACCTCAAAACCTTTAGCGATGACTTCGCCGATATGATCGGCAATACCCCGCCAACGGCGCCCGCCCTGCGCGCGGCGCTCGGGTCGCCAGAAGGCCGGGCCTATCTGCTTTGCGCGGCAGCGCTTAAAGGATAGAGGCGGTCCAAGCCGCCAGAAAAAACACAATTGGACCCCCGCCGCCTTGCCCTCATTTAACCCGCACATTATGGCCGCGCTATGAGCGACGACACAGGAACATGGCAGACCCAAATCGCCGAGCCCGCCGATGCCGGACAGCGGCTGGATAAATGGCTGACCAGCTGGACAGAGCTCTCGCGCTCCCGCATTCGCGACCTCGTGGAGACGGGCAATGTGCGCGCGGACGGCAATATCATTGCCAAAGTCACGACCAAGGTTCGCCCCGATATTGAATATGCCGTGCGCGTGCCGCCGCCCGTTGATGATACGCCCAAGCCCGAAGACATCCCGCTCGATATCCTTTTTGAAGATGACCACCTGATTGTCCTCAATAAATGCTCGGGCATGACGGTTCACCCTGCGCCCGGGTCCCGTAGTGCTACGCTCGTCAATGCCCTCCTCTTTCATTGCGCCGATAGCCTGTCGGGTATTGGCGGGGTGATGCGCCCCGGGATTGTTCACCGCCTCGATAAGGACACGTCGGGCGTGATGGTCGTCGCCAAGACGGACCGCGCGCATCAGGGCCTCTCCAAGCAATTTGCCAAACATTCCATTGACCGCATTTACACCTGCCTTGTGCGCGGCGCGCCCAAGCCTCGCTCTGGACGTATTGCCTCTCGCCTCGCCCGCTCGCCCAATGACCGCAAGAAGCAATCGGTGGTGCGCGGCACCTATAATGACATTGAAGCCTCGGATGTGGGCCGCCATGCCGTGACCCATTACCGCTATGTCAAAGGCTATGGCCGCGCCATGCAAGCGAGTATTGGCACGCCGAAAATCAGCCAGCTCGACTGCCAACTTGAAACGGGCCGCACCCACCAAATCCGCGTGCATCTCTCGCATATTGGCTGCCCCCTGCTCGGCGATCCACTTTACGGCAAGCAGCGCGCCTATGCGACGTCCAACCATCCCGCCGAAGAAGCCGTCCGCGTCGCCGTCGCCAATTTCAAACGCCAAGCCCTCCACGCGCGGCACCTCGGCTTCATCCACCCCATCACGAAGGAGCATCACAGCTTCGACGCGCCCGTGCCTGCCGATATGCAGCACCTCCTCGATGTCCTCGCGGATTTACCGGAGAGTTGACCCCTCTGTCATCCTCGGCTCTGTGTTTGCTCGCAAACACTAAAACCGAGGATCCATGGTGCAATCTCAAAGTGGATCCTCGGGTCGGTGCCCGAGGATGACGGGAGCGAGATGGGCATACCAAAATTCCTACTGACAATCGCGTGTTCAGCCTCAATGCGATTATTCCTATGATTAGGACAGCCCGCGTGACGATCTCCGCGATGGAGACCAGAACATAAGTTTTGTTTTACGCGACGACCGTCACGCGGCAGCAGTTTTTGACACGCCGGGCGGGGGTCCCGCAGTTTTGCCTTCCGGTCATGCTTGCCGTGACACCTCATCATCTGGTGAAGATGATCTGGCGTGTCGATGCGGTGCGTGTCCTAACGCAGTACACCAACCCAACTGTTTCCAGCCGTCCCGACAGCCCCGGTTTAAGACAAAGCGGTCGTCTCTCAGCGCAAAAGGTCCGGCACAGTCTGGGAACTAAACCCCAGATGCTCAACCCTGCCGTCCCCCGAGCCAGTCAGAAAGCGCTAACCTGTCCAGCGCCCAGAAGAACATCTTAAAGATGACACAGCTTTCCAAAGCGGGGACGCATCTTTTTTTACCGTTGATTTTATTGAGGAAATTGAGGTTTGAATGTAGGAAAGACATTTAAGAGAAAGGTTATGAGCCGCAAAGAGGCGTTAGCCGAGCGGCTTAGAACGCCCAAAGTAGGCCGCTGGTAATGTTCTGGTAATGAGGTAGATTTTCTAGGTCTAGTATCTAAGTAACTGGGCATTAAAGCATACAGGTTAAACTTGCCGCATGTCATTATCAGTCATTCAATCATATGTTAAAAATGCGCTTGCCACCAAACTCCGCCGTTCAATCTTTGTAGTTGGCATTCATCTACTTGCTCTCGTAATCTCCTGGTGGAATTTGGTTGGTATTTTTCCTCAGGAACCAATGCCATTTCTGGAAAGCGCGGGAGTCTCGTTATTTGCTGGGTTCATGTCATTGCCACTTTCAGCAGGTCATCTACTACAAAACCTAGGTCCTGACGCGATTATACCAGTTGGCGGACGGCCTAGTCTATTTCTTCTGGAGCTGCTCATATCATTAGCAATGTTTTGCGCTTTCTTATTCTTCATCATTAGAGGAAACAAAACATCTGGCTTTGTTGCATCATTGTACATGCTCATAGCCGCTCCCTACTGGGGTTATTACAGTTTTGCCCTAATGGGCATTTAGGTCGGCTTCACATACTCCGTTTCTTTATGTCAAAAGTGAACGAAATTTGAGCGGCTTAAACTCGCTCCAAGTTAGACATTCGTGGCTAGCGGCTTAAATCCAATTTAGCTGAAACAATTTCATCGCTAATGCCAATTGTAACCCAGCCAAGCTATTGTGAGGACGACGATCATCGGCAACAATACAAATAAGGCGAAAAACAAACCCCAATACAAAAAATCATGAAACAGATTCTTGAATTTGCCTTTTGTAAATTTTCCCATTTGGGCAGACTAGGCAGTTTCCGTTAAATTGTTACAAATTATACGAGTTCGCCAGCGTCCTAAAATCGCTCCAACAAGGACTCTCCCTCAGGCCATCATCTCCGCCTCACAAACCCGTCAAAAGACTTTACGAGCGTTCCCCTCTTTAAACCTGTAACAGCTTTCCTATATATTAGCGCTGGAGGAATCGAGACTCATGGCTGAATCGAAATCATTGTCAAAACCATCCGCTAAGGATGCGA